>NZ_KB892154.1:0-275110 GCF_000373665.1 Streptomyces sp. BoleA5 | reverse complement strand
GCGGGGGTCAGTTGCCGTCGGCGTGGAGGTTCTTGACCTTGATCCAGTCACGGCTGCGGCGACCGGGCAGATACGTACTGGTCAACCGCTTGGCCACCACCCCGTCATACCCCTCCTGCCGGATGTAGTGCAACGCCTCACTCGCCATCGCCGGCCAGTACGGCGGCACCACCACATGCGGCCCCGACACCCCCAGATCATCCAGCAACGCCCGCCGCGCCGTGAACGGCGAATGCAACACCGGCTCCCCCAGATGCAAGATGTCGTACACCACCAACTGCACCGGCATCGCCGCCGCGGCCTCCGCCACCGCCGCCGGATGCCGCACACTCATCCGCCGCTGCAACCGCTCCACCGACACCCCGCCATGCTTCCCCAACGCCACCACCTCCCCGTCCAGCACCCCCACCAGACCCGGCGGCAACACCCCCGCCAACCCCACCAGCTCCGGATACCCCGCCGTCACGTCCTGCCCGATCCCCGACACCAACCGCACCCGCCCGTCCCCCGGCAGATACACCAGCACCCGCGCCCCGTTGAACAACGGCTCGAACCCGTACTCCGCCTCCGCCTCCGCCCCCGGCAACGGCCCCGCCACCGCCAGCATCGGCGACCACGCAGGCAGATCGGCCCGAACCACGGAATCCGCAGGAACACGCGTACCCATATACACCAGCATCCCCCCACACCCCCCGACCGGCGAATCAAACACCGCGGAGCCCGGGCGTCGCGGCCCGCTCCCGGCCTGGCCGGCCGGGAGCGGGCCGCGTGAAGGTCATGCCGGTGTGCTTGCGAACTTCGGGTTCGCGCCGTACTGGTTCTCCGAGGGACCGCCCTCGATGCAGAAGAAGACCAGCAGGACGATCGCGCCGACGATCGGCACCAGGCCGATCAGCAGCCACCAACCGGAACGCCCGGTGTCGTGCAGGCGGCGGACGGACACCCCGAGGGTGGGCAGGAGCACCGCGAGGGCGTAGACCGACTGCAGGTAGTCGAAGCCGATGGCGCGCCCCACGAAGAGGAGCACGATGCTGACCACCAGGTTGACCAGCGCGAACATCCAGTATTCGGTGCGGCGCGCGCGTCCGCCGAAGACGGCGTACTGCTTGAGCACGTCCAGGTACCAGTGCATACGGAACCCCCCAAGGTCGACGACCGTAGGCCCGTCCGGTGCGGCCGGGCAGGCGGAATGTACGGTTTTGTAGTGCACGGGTCAAGACATCCGGCGGTAAAAATCCTTGATCCGATTCATGATGTCCCGCTCGTACCGCCGCGATGGGGGTCCGGCAGTCATACACCGCCGCTTTCGGGGTAGGCGGGGCGCGAACGGCCGGATTCACCGGCCGGCACGCACACCGCGGAGGTCCTCCGATGTCCCCCCAGCCCCAACCGGGTCGGCCCACGGCGTCCATGACGTTCGACCACATGCTGGAGCGGGTGCGGTACGACGGCGTCTACCCCACTCGGGAGCGGGCCGAGGAGGCCGTGCGCGCGGTGCTCGCCGCCCTGGGCCGCCGGCTCATCGGCGACGAACGCGTCGCGCTTGCCGCGTGCCTGCCCGTCGAGGCGGCGCTCGTCTTCACCGCCGAGATCCCGGAGATCAGGCCCATCACCTGCGGCGCCTTCGTCGAGGACCTGGCCGCCCGCTCCAGCGGCACCACGGCTACGGCACGCTGGGACAGCTGCACCGTGCTGACCGTGGTCGCCCGGCTGGCCGGACGCGACCTGACGACACGCGTCCTCCGTCAACTGCCCTGCGACTACGCCCCGCTCTTCGGCCGCGACGACCTCGTCAGCGCCGCCTGACCGGGGGCCCGCGAGGGCTACAGGTGCCGCATCCAGAGGTTGGACTCGGCGTACACGCCCCGGTCCCGCTCACGGTCGATCTCCACGAGGTCGAGTGCTCCCGGGACGACGTAGCCGCCGGTCCGCGGGAAGGCCATGCCCGCCCACGCCTCCCACTCGGCCACGGTGCCTGTGATCACCATGGAGCGCGGCGCGGGCGCGAGGACGGTCGCTCCGAGCCGCTGGTGGGTGCGGATCCAGGGGTCGAGATGCAGGCCGTCCGGGCGGGTCCAGCCGGCGAAGTCCTCCATCGCCGTCAGCGGGTACCGCGCCTTGAGCGTGGGCCGCACCGGCGCGATCACACGTCGCAGCCCGGCTTCCACGGAGCGGTCGCGCAGCGCCGTGAGCACCCTGGCGGCCAGTCCGCCGCCGAGGCGGTCCGGACGCACGGCCGCGACCATGACGCAGAGGGTGTCCGGCACGACGCAGGCCTCGTGCCCGGTCACCGCCGCGGCCCGGCGCCGTCGTAGTCGTCGGGGAGCGTGCCTGCCTCCCCGTCCCAGCACAGCGCGACCCCGGCCCCGCCGGCCACCACCTGGCCGCCGGCCACCACCTGGCCGCCGTCCAGCAGCAGCACGTCGAACCGCGGGAAGTACGCCAGCGCCCGGCGGCGGTACTCCGCCGAGGACGGGGCGTGCAGGATGAACACCGGCCACCCGCCCCAGAGCGCGGCCCGCGCCTGCTCCCGAAGGTGAGGACGCTCGCCTGCCGTCACGGTCTCGGTCTCGGTCACGCGGGGGATCCTAGCCAGGGCGATCGCGCGACGCGCGGCACGGCGGCGGACCGCGGGCCGGGCTCAGGACTCCCGTGCGGAGGTGTACGCGCCTGCCCGGTCCTGTTCCGGCGCGCGCTTGGCGGCACCGCCCGTCGCCACGATCCGTGACGCCGACCGCGCGGTCCCGCGGCGGCGCCGGCCCAGAAGGCGGGTGGCGACCAGCGCGGCGGCGCCCGCGACCACGAGCACGGGGATCGCCAGGAGCCCTGCCCGGTGGAGCAGTTCGGTGGCGGCCGCACCGGCGAAGTAGCCGAGCAGCACATTGCCGACGCCCCAGACCAGCGACGCGGCGCTGCTGTAGAGGAAGAAGCGGCGGTACGGCATGCCGGAGGCGCCCGCGACAAAGGGCAGGAAGGTGCGGACGAAACCGACGAACCTACCCGTGAACACCGCCGCCCCGCCGTGCCGCACCAGGAAGTGCCGGGCGCGTCCGGTCCGGCTGTCGGGCCGTATCCGGTGCATGCGGCTGCCCGGGTGCCGCTCGCAGTGCCGTCCCAGCGCGAAGCCGAGGCTGTCACCGAGCATGCCGCCGGTGACCACGACGGCGGCCAGGAGCAGGGGGTTGAGGTCCCCCCGGCCGGCGATGGCAGACGCCAGGAGGATGACCGTCTCCCCGGGGAGCAGCAGACCGACGAACGCGCTGGTCTCCCCCGCCGTCACGGCGAACACGACGGCGTACGTCCACCATCCGGCCGCCTCGATCAGGCCGTCCAGGTGCATGGCCGTCAGCCCGCCTGCCGCAGCGGCGCCGCTTCGGGTGCGCGTCGCACCCGCCGCCGGTAGGGCACGAGGCGCGCGGTGAACCAGGCGAGCACCGGCACGCCCGCGGCGAGGAGGAAGCCGGCCACCGGGTCGTCGGCGGTCGCCACCGCCGCCGCGACCGAGGACGCGGCGACCGCCGCCACGGCGATCCGCGCCCAGGCGGCCGGAACGGTGGCGACGACGGCGAGCGCCGTCAGCAGGTACCAGCCCGCCCCGGCACCGGGCAGGGCGAAGTAGTCCGCCAGGTAGTCACGGGCGGGGGACGTCCCGCGCACCGGCACGCGGCCCATCGACGCGGAGAGCGCGAGCCCGGCCGCGCTGGACAGCAGCAGTGCCACGGCGACCCGGACGTAGACCGCGGGATGCCGGTTGGCCAGCCAGAGAAGGGTCACCGCCATCAGCGGCCAGGGGGCCACGGCGTGGATCCGGTCGAGCGCGTGTGCCGCGTCCTGGCCCAGCGCCGTCCAGCCATCACTCGCGGATGGGGATGGGTTCACCGCGGCCTCCTGATCAGCCGGTTCAGCGTCGCCACGGCGGCGCGTCGAGATCGTCTTCCGATCAGGCAACCGGACGTGGCTCTCCACTTATTTCCGCCGTGACGCACCTAACAGCGCCCGCCGGCCCAGCGATACGGTCAGCCGGGGCCGTGACCCGGGCGGCCCGGCGCCCGCAGGCCCTTGGCCTCGGCGTTCCCCAGCAGCGCGCGTTCGGTCTGCAGCGGGGTGGGCGCGGCCGGCAGGGGCCCCGCGTGGACGGGCCTGCAGGCCTCCAGCAGGAAGGCCACCAGGCGCCGCCAGGCGTGCGGGGCGGCGCCCCGGGTCACCTCGATGACGCCCGCGTTGGCCATCAGGAACAGCAGGACGTCCTCCGGAACGACGTCCTCCCGCAGGACCCCGGCCTCCTGTGCCCGGCGCACGAGTTCGGCCACGGCACGGTTCCGGCGCTCGCAGGAGCGCGCGGCGACCCGCGAGTTGGGAAGCCTGAGGACGAGAAGGTCACTGAGGCCGCGGTCGGCCGCCATGGCGGCGCACAGCCGCTCGACGAACGTGCTGAAACCCGTCCACGGGTCCTCGCAGAGCAGCGCCTCCTCGGCGATGGCCCCGACCCGCGTCAGTTCCTCCGCGAAGGCGGCCTCCACCAGTTCCTCGCGCGACGGGAAGCGCCGGTAGAGCGTGCCCGCGCCGACACCGGCGCGCTCGGCGACCTCGTCCATCGGCGCGTCGAGACCCCGCTCCTCGAAGATCTGGCGCGCGGCGGCCACGATTCGCCGCCTGTTGCGCAGCGCGTCCGCGCGCAGTCCCCGTTCGGCGGATCGGGGGCTCTCGGTCGCTGCCATACATCAAGGCTACCAAGCGGAGAGGGCACTCCGGATGGAGCAGCGCGGGGTCCGGGCGGGGCACCGGCGCGGAGCCGGCGATCGGCCCCGGTGCATCGCCGGGGGACCGCGGGGCCGTTGGTCGTGCGCCTATCGTCCGGCCGTACCGTCGTCGGACGAAGACGCGCGGGCGGCTCGTCCGTGCCGCGACCCAGGTCATGAGCTGGAACCCGCGCAAGGCCCCCATGCCACCCCGCACAGCGCCTGGTTCCCGTCATTCCCCTCGTTCCCCGCGCACGGTGCGCCCCGCCCGGACTCGCGCCGTGGTGGCCGTCGTCCTGCTGGGCGTCTTCGCCTTCGCCCTGCCGCAGTCCCTGAGCAACCGGGTGCTGCCCCGGTTGCGGAAGGAGCCGGGCACCACGCAGACGCACCTCACGTGGGTCGTGACCACCTTCAGACGGGCGCGGTCCTCGCAGCGTGGCTGGTGCCCCGCGGGGGCGCGACCGAACCCGCCGCGGCGAAGGACCCGATCGCGGCCCGCTCCTGACGGGACACCGGGCATCCACGGACCGCGGACGGCGGCTCAGTAGCCGGAGGAGGCGTCCTTCCGCAACGGGGCTCCCCCGGCCGCCAGGCGCATGAGCGGGGTGTCGAAGTCGACCTCGGCGGCGGTGTGCTCGGCCCGCGTGGCGTTGCCGTCGAACCGGTGCCGGTAGCCGGACCAGGCCCGGTCGGCGATCGCGTCGCCGACGCCGCTGGCCATCAGCGCCGCGAGTTCGACGGCCGCCCGGCCGATGCGGTCCCCCAGCGCCGACGCGCCCCAGTCCTCGGGGGCGGCGAAGACCGACGTCGGGACGGAAAGAGCGCGCAGGTAGGCGAACATGGGGCGGACCTGGTCCTCGACGACCAGCGCATGACGCGGGCTGCCGGCCGTCGCGGCGAGCAGGACGGGCTTGGCGACGACGAGGTCGTCGTCCAGGACGTCGAAGAACGACTTGAACAGGCCGCTCACCCCCGCGGTGTAGACAGGGGTCGAGGTGATCACACCGTCGGCGGCGGCCAGTTCACCGATCGCCGCCCGCAGGCTCTCACCGGGATGTCCGGAGACGATCGCGCGGGCGATGTCGACGGCGAGCGGGCCGAGTGCGATCGAGCGGGTGGTGGCCGTGCGGCCCTGCTCGCCCAGCGCGGTGACGGCCCGGTGGGCGATGCGGTCGGCGAGCAGTCTCGACGAGGAGGGGTCGCTCACCCCCGCGTCGACCACGACGAGCGTGAGCGGGCGTTCGGCGGACACGTCGCCGACCCGGGTTTCGGTGCTCATGGCTCAGCCGACCAGGGGCCGTCGCGCGCCGACCGACGGATCGCCGTCCTGGTACGGCGAGGCGCCCGTCACGTTGTCCCCGCGGTTGGGGTTGGGCCGCGGCTGCCGCGGCCGTCCGTCACCGTACTTCGCCCGCACCAGGCCGGCGTGCGTGGGCGCGTCCGGCACGCCCGGGGCGCGCAGCGAGGCCATCTCCTTGCGGAGCACCGGCACCACCTCGGTCGCCAGCAGTTCCACCTGCTCCAGCACGGCCTCGAGGGGCTGGCCCATGCCGTCCAGGTTCCACAACTGGCGCTGGTAGTCGCCGAAGCGCTCCCGAAAGTCCATCGTCTTGTCGATGACCTCCTGCGGACTGCCCACCGACAGAGGGGTGAGCTTGCGGTACTCGTCGAGCGAGCTCCCGCGGAACAGCGGGAACCCCTCGAAGTACGGGCGGAACGCCGCGACCGCGTCCTGCGAGCGCCTGGCGATGTGGACCTGGCCGCCGAGGCCGACGATGGCCTGCTCCGGGGTGCCGTGGCCGTGGTGCGCGAACCGCTGCCGGTAGAAGGCGACGAGCCGTTCGAAGTGCCCGTAGGGCGCGAGGACGTTGTTGGCGAAGAAGCCGTTGCCGTAGTAGGCGGCCTGCTCGGCGATCTCCGGGGTGCGGATGGAGCCGTGCCAGACGAAGGGCGGCACGTCGTCGAGGGGGCGCGGGGTCGAGGTGAAGCCCTGCAGGGTCGAGCGGAAGTTGCCCTCCCAGTCCACGACGTCCTCGCGCCACAGGCGGTGCAGCAGGTTGTAGTTCTCCAGGGCCAGCTCGACGCCCTTGTGGATGTCCTGCCCGAACCAGGGGTAGACCGGGGCAGTGTTGCCGCGGCCGAGGACGAGGTCGACCCGGCCCTTGGCGAGGTGCTGCAGCATCGCGTACTCCTCCGCGATGCGCACCGGGTCGTTGGTCGTGATCAGCGTCACGGAGGTGCTCAGTGTGATCCGCTCGGTGAGCGCCGCGATGTGGGCCAGGATCGTGGTCGGCGAGGACGGGATGAACGGCGGGTTGTGGTGCTCGCCGATGGCGACGACGTCCAGGCCCACCTCGTCCGCGCGCCGGGCGATGCGGACGATCGCGTCGATGCGCTCCGCCTCGCTCGGGGTGCGTCCGCTGACCGGGTCCCGCGTGACGTCGCCGACTCCGAAGATGCCGAATTGCATGGTGGTGGTTCGTCCTTCTGCTGTGCGGAGGATGGTCGGGAGGTTCAGGAGTCCGCGGTCCGGGAGTCCGCGCCGGTGGGCGCGTCCGGCTGCCGCGTCGCCCCTGAGGCGAGCTCCGCCCTTACGCGCGGGGCGACTTCGGTACCGAAGAGCCGGATGTTCTCCATCAGGTGCGCGTGCGGCATCGGGCCCATCCCGTACTTGAGGTCGAACCGGGTGGCGCCGAGGACGCGCATGGTCCTGACGATCCTGCGGGCGACCGTCGCGGGCGAGCCGACATAGAGCGAGCCGTAGGCCCGTTCGTGCTCGTAGTACGCGCGGGTGATGGGAGGGAAGCCCCGCTCGCGGCGGGCCTCGAGCATGAAGCTCTCGTAGTACGGCCAGTACTCCTCGCTCGCCCGCTCGTCGGTCGCGGCGACGTGCCCCGGCGAGTGCAGGCCGATCGGCCGCGGGCCGTACCCCGCCTCCGCCGTGGAGCGGTCCAGCCTGGCCCGTTCCGCCGCCACACCCTCCTCGACCAGCGCGCGGAGGTTCTCGGGGTGACCGTGGGGCGTCCCGCGACGTCCTTGGAGACGTCCCCGAAGCTGTCGACGCCGATGACGACGGGGAACGACGCGTCCGCCTCCATGGCGCACCTCCAAGTGTTTGACGCGTCAAGCATATGCACATCATTGACTCGTCAAACAAGTGGGTGGCCATGTGATCCGCACCCCGGACGCGGCCCACATGGCGAGGCCCGGCCCGCCCCGCCGTCCGGGGCGACGACCCGCTTCTGCGCGGCGCCGGCGATCTTGCCGGCCTCGGTGGCGATGTCGTTCAGCGGCTGGTACCAGGCCTTGATCCCCATGTCGCCGAGGGCGTCGAGGACCCAGTCGTCGAGGTAGGCGTAGGAGTCGGCGAACGACAACCCCGACACCAGTGGCGCGGGGACCGAGAGGGAGTAGGTGATGGTGTTCCCGGGCTCCACGAAGGTCGGATGGGGAAGACACTACGAGCCGGCGTGATCATGAGCAAGGGCCTACTCACCCTGCCGGGTGGGAGGCGGCACTCGGCAGGGCGCGGCCTTTACGGCACGCGCGCGGTCCATTCCTCGGTCGCGAACTTCGTCCGCACCAGTTCCTCCGCGCCGGCCAACTCTTCCGCCGTGACTTCGCCGGTGGCCAGCCCGTAGCGGTTACGGAAGGAGGCGACCATGTTCTCGATGACCTGCTCCCGGGCGAGGCCCGTCTGCCGGCGGAGCGGGTCAACACGCTTTTTGGCGCTCGTGATGCCCTTGTCGGACATCTTCTCCTTGCCGATGCGGAGCACCTCGAGCATCTTGTCGGCGTCGATGTCGTAGGACATCGTCACGTGATGGAGCACGGCTCCAGGACCGCCATCAGGGCCGACCATGCGCTTCTGGGCCGCACCGGCAATCTTGCCGGCCTCGGTGGCGATGTCGTTGAGGGGTTTGTACCAGGCCTTGATGCCCATGTCGCCGAGTGCGCCGAGCACCCAGTCGTCGAGGTAGGCGTAGCTGTCTGCAAAGGAGAGGCCCGAGACCAGGGACTCCGGGACGGACAGGGAGTACGTGATCGTACTCATGGGCTCTACGAACATAGCCCCACCACCAGAGATGCGGCGAACCACGGTCAGCCCGTGCTTCGCGGCCCCTTCGGGGTCTACCTCGTTCCGCAGGGACTGGAAGCTGCCGATCACCACAGCCGGCGAGGCCCACTCCCATACCCGCAGGGTTGGGGATCGCCGCCCAGCGGCCACCTCGGCGGTGATCACCTCGTCCAGCGCCATGTGCAGGGCCGGTGCCTGCGGCTCCATGTGCACCAGCTGCCAGTCGTAGTCGCTCCACTCGGTCGCATGGGCCAGAGCGCGCCGGACGGCGATGCCGACGCCCTCCGCTGTCAGCCCGAACATCACGGTCGACTCCGGCAGCGCCGCCGTGACCCGGGCGGCCAGCCCCGCGGCGTCCGTCGATGAGGGAGAACCCTCAAGGGCTGCGTTGATCGAGAGGATCGCTTCGTCGGGCTCCAGGAAGAAGTCCCCGGCGACTCGCACGTTGCGCAGGACACCGTCCTCGACATCCAGATCCACGACGACCAGCTTGCCGCCGGGCACCTTGTATTCGCCATGCACGGCTTCGTTTCCTTCCAGTGCGCTGTACGTGTCCTGAGCCTGCTACTCGGACATCCAGACAGATACGCACATCTCTCGGATTGCACCTTAGTGCTCGCCCGTAGCGAGCGATTCGTAGCCCCAAAGGAACCGGAGTGGGGAACGATCCCGCCATGCTGTCCCGGCTGCCTCCTTGTGGGGCACAGAACCCGGCCTACAGCCCGACTCGCCCGCCGGCACCGGCGGCTTTACCTCGGAAAGGGCCTCTGACCTGCGTCGGAGGCCGCCGACGGGTTGGCCGACGTCACCAACCTCACAGTCACCGGCGCGGCCGGCGTCGCCGCCGTCTCGGCCGGTGCGGTCGGCCGCAATCGCCGTTGCCGCCAGCCACTGTCCTGGCGCGCCAATCGTCGGGGAGCACGGCAACGCCCTGGTGTCCGCGCCGGCGGTGAACCATCTCGATGGCGGCTGCTTGGCGGATCTCTGCGATCGACCAGGTCACGGTCGTCAGGGCTGTCAAGATCCCTGCGACCGCCTGAACCTCTGCCGGTGCCTCGTCGGCTTCCAGAAGCGTGCGTGACCAGGGGGACGGGTCCCCGCCAGTCGGCGGGGACGGTCGGGCCCACTGCCGGATGGTTGGACCAGGGTGTCGTGTCGGAGGTTGGTAACGGTGGGCCGGCTCATGGAAGCGGCACGCGGAAGCTCTTCAGCCCGAGGTGAGTGACGTGGAAGCACGGCTGACGTTCTTGCGGGCAACCGACTTCGAGGCCGAGGACGACCTGTCCTTCGGCGACGGCGCCCTGAGCGAGCGCGGTCGGCAGAATGCCGCCGCAGTTGCAGTTCTGCCGCCGTACACACGGATCCTTCGCACGCCCTCGACGCGCTGCGTGCAGACGGCTGAGGCTCTCGGGGTGCAGTGCGTCCCTGAGGCCGCGCTCAGGGACATCGATTACGGCAGTTGGAGCGGGCGCACGGTCCGGGAGGTTGCGGCCAAGGAGCCCTACGGCCTGTCCGCCTGGCTCACGGACCCCGATGCGACCCCGCATGGCGGGGAGTCCGTCGCTCAACTCTGCCGCCGGACAGCCGCGTGGCTGGACGCCCTGCCCGCCGACGCGGGTCACGTACTCGTGATCACCGAGAAGTCGGTCGTCCGAGCCTCGCTGGTCCATGTCCTGTCCGCACCCGCCAGGGCCTTCTGGCACCTCGACGGGCCACCGCTGGTTCCGGTCACCCTGACCAGGCGCGACGGCCAGTGGACGGCCCGGTTCGACCACCCTCCGCTTCAGCAGCGACAGCAGGCGCCGGATCTACTGGCTGCCTGACGGGTCCGACGCCGGCGAGGGGAAGGGTCCGGCAAGCGGGGCATCGTCGCCCGTCACCGCGAGAGACATCTCCTAGTTGTCCCGCACCGCGGTTCGCGCCCGGGGCGGATCGGTGGGGGCGGTTCCGACGGGTGACGAGGGGGGCGACGGCGGCGGGGCCGCCACGGATGTTCGACGGGCCGGGAGCAAGCCCGCCGTCATCGCCGTTGCCGCAAGCGGTCACCGGGGCGAGGAGCGCGGCCGCGGCCACGCTGTTCCAACGCCGCATCAGGCAACGAGTCGTGATCGTGGCCTCCCGTGTCGCGAGGTCCGTCGTCGGCCTACCCCTGGCGCAGGGTCCCATGCCACACGTGTACTGGACGGGGAGGCGCGTATGAGTCCCTGGGTCCGTCATTTCACCGTCGCGGTGCTGCTCGTGCTGGTGGCCGCTTTCGTGGTCCTGGTCCTGGGGCCGATCCTGATCGACCAGCTGTGATGCGACTGCCCGTGGCCCCGGAGTGCACCGGGGCCACGGGGAGCCCTACATCAGGAGCCGTCGGCGGCGCCGCGGCGCTGCCACCACCAGATACCGCCGCCAACGATGACCAGGGCGGCGACGCCCAGGCCCACCGGGAGCGCGATGGATCCGCCGTCGTCTTCCTTCTCGGCGGCCTTCTCCTCCACCACCGGCGTCTCCACGGCGCTTGGGGTGGCGGAGACGGTCGGGGCGGCGGAGGACGTGGAGGGCGAGGCCTCGACTGCCGTCGAGCCGGGGGCTGCGGCCTTCAGCTTGAGCACGGGCGCCGGACTCTCGCTGCCCTCGTCCAGCTCGATCCATCGGTCGATCCGCTCGTCCTCGTAGGACTGCAAGGTCTTGAAGGCCAGTGACTTCGCGTCCGGAAGCTGGGCCACGGACACGGTGAACTCGGCATCCTTCCCGGCCGGCAGGGCGCTTCCGGAGACGGTCACGCTGCGGTCGTCACTGGTGAGCTTCCAGCCCTTGGGGCCCTCGACGTAGGTGACGTCGGTCGGCTTGATCCCTTCCGGCAGGAACACCTGCGCCTTGGTGATGCCCGCCGTCGCGGACTCCGATTCACAAGCGAAGTCCAGCACGACGTTCTTCGAGAGGGCGCGGGTCTCCTTCGCGGAGACCTCCACGTGGGCGAAGGCGGGGGACGCGGTGGCCAGGGCCACGAGGGTGGCGGTGGCGGACACGGCGGCGAGGCGGCGCGCGGTGCGCGTCGCGGGCATACGGGTCATGAAGGGGAACTCCCTGGGGTGCACGGTGGGATTACCGGCACGCCGGAGGGCGCACCGGGTCAGGCGGCGAGATCGAGCTCAGCCGCCGGCGGACCCCTGCGTACGACCGCATGGGCGAGGACAGCGGGCCCCCGTGGGAGCAGATGGAAGAACGGAAGCAGCGGCCGGCTGCCGGGTGTCCTCGTGTGAGGCCGGAAGGCCGTGCCGAGCAGCCGCGTGATGACGACTGCGACGGCGGCGCGCAGCATGCGGCCGGTCGTCGCAGCGGCGCGGCAAGCCTGGTCGGCGCGGTGCAGACCGCAAGCGACCACGAGGGCGGCGGTCAGATGCGCGGCGGCCATCAGCCATCCGTTGTGATGCCCGGCGTGCCACGCGTCGTGGTTCCCGAGCGCCGCGAGGCCGCGGTCGGCGGGATGGTGGTGATGGCGCTCCACCTCAGCGCTGAGCACCGGACCCACGCCGAGCCAGGAGTGGAGGGCACCTTGTGCGGAGACCGTGGCGACCATGGTGACCGGCAGGGAGCGCGGCTTCCGGATGACCGGCAGGAGCAGTGACCACAGCACGATGCCGGCGATCCCGGCCGCGCGCCAAGCGATCGCGTCACCGGACACCAGATGGTGGCCGGTGACGGCGAGGACCACGCTGACCGTCGCGAAGACCGCCGCTCGGGCAGCGGGTACACGCACACCGGTGCGGTGCGCCGACGTGGCATCGCTGCTGGCTGTGGTCATGGCTGCACCAGCATGGGCCATCGGCCGCCTGTTCGGGAAAAGCGGTGTCCGGCCATGACTCACGCGGCATGATGGGCCAGTTCGGCATGTGGGTCGGCCGCGCCCGCGCCGTGTGCGGGGTCGGCGTGTACCAGGGCGGCCGTCAGCCGGGGCACCGCGTCCAGCAGGGCGTGCTCGGCGTCCACGGCGACCTGGTGGCCTTCACGGACTTTCAGTTCTCCGTCGACGACCACGGCGACCTCGGCGCGCAGCCGGTGCCCGATCCACCGCAGCCGCAGTTCGCTCACCTGCCGGACTCCCGGCACCTCGCGCAGGGCACGTTCGGCGTCGTCGACGAGGGCGGGGTCGACGGCGTCCATGAGGCGGCGGAAGACCTCGCGGGCGGCATCGCGCAGCACCAGCAGGATGGCTCCCGTGATAGCCAGGCCCACGATCGGGTCCGCGAGCCGCCAGCCGATCGCGGCACCCACTGCGCCGAGCAGCACGGCCAGCGAGGTGAAGCCGTCGGTGCGGGCGTGGAGACCGTCGGCGACGAGCGCGGCCGAGCCGATCTTCCGCCCGACGCGGATGCGGTAGCGGGCCACCCACTCGTTTCCGATGAACCCGATCACCGCGGCAGCGGCGACCGCCGGCAGGTAGCTGATCTCCCGCGGGTGCAGCAGCCTGTCGACGGCCGTCCAGGCGGCGAACCCCGCCGAGGCCGTGATCGTCAGCACGATGACGATGCCGGCGAGATCCTCGGCCCGCCCGTACCCGTAGGTGAAGCGCCGCGTGGCCGCGCGCCGGCCCAGGACGAACGCGACGCCGAGCGGCAGGGCGGTCAGGGCATCGGCGGCGTTGTGCACGGTGTCACCGAGCAGGGCCACCGAACCGGACACCACGACGACCACTGCCTGGGCCACCGCGGTCACACCCAGAACGGCCAGGGACACCCACAGCGCGCGCATGCCCTCGGCCGACGACTCCAGAGCGCGGTCCACCTTGTCGGCGGACGCGTGGGAGTGCGGCCTGATCATGTGGGTGAGCCGGTGACGCCACCGTCCCCGGCCGGCCCGGGCGGCGGCACCGTGGCCGTGGCCGTCTGTGTGACCGTGGGCGTGCTCGTGCCCGCGATCCCCGGGGTTGTCGCGGCGATGGCCGTTCTGCGCGTTCATGAGGATCTTCCTTCACCCGCCGGGAAGTGGACGCAGGGTGGACCTTCCCCCGATCATGTGCTCATGAACGCACGCATGAACGTCTCATCTGCGCATGGTGCGCATCCGCGAGAAGCGCGCGCGGAGCATTACGTCCGCGGGGCGGAAATCCTGAGCCTGCTCGCCGACCGCACTCGCCTCAACCTGCTGCACACCCTGACCGCGGGCGAGGCGGACGTCACCACTCTTACGGAGCAATCCGGCGCCGCGCGTCCGGCCGTCAGCCAGCACCTGGCCAAGCTCCGGCTCGCGGGCCTGGTGTCCGCGCGGAAAGAGGGGCGCCGCATGATCTACAGGCTTCCCGACGGGCATCTGGGGCGGCTCGTCGATGAGGTGCTCAGCCTCGCGGAGCACCTCATGACCGCGAAACCGTCGCACAGATGAGGTCGTTGAGGTCAAGTTCCTCCCGTAATGTTCGAGATGTGCGAGATCGCAACTACGGAACGCTCACGGCGTTTCTCATTGCGTTGCTGGCCGCGTGTTCGTTCTCCGTGGCCGGTGCGCCGGCCCACGTCCACGACGGCATCGCACACGTACACCTGACGAGCGTGGACGAGACGCCTGATCCCGTCGCCCCGCACCATCCCGGCGAGTACTACTCCCAGGATTCCCAAGGGGCGCCGGGATCGCGCTACGCATCCCGCGATCTCGGACCCGACCCCGTTGGGACGGACCCGGCCGACGCGCTGCCCCTGCAGGTACCGGCCGACCGCCCCACGCTGTGGGGAGGACCCGCTCCGCCGTTAAGAGCGGCCACCACGGCACAGTCCGTTCTCTGCCTCTGGCGCATCTAGAAGTTGCCTGCCCGGACCGTCTGACGGTCCCTCGCCCTTCCCGTGTCCCCACGGGCGGGTGAGTCGTGCACGGCAATCTTCCCGATCCCAGAAAGCAGTCGCCATGAACGACCTCCTCACCGTCCGCGGACTCGCCTCCGCGGTCGGCAACACACCCCTGCTCTGGATCTCCGAACCCCTCGCCAAAGAGCGGGCGCAGCTTGCGAGGTGCCCTCCTGGACGATCTTGCCTTCGTCGAGGACCACGATGCGGTCGGCGATGGCGACGTTGGTGATGCGGTGGGTCACCAGCAGCACCGCCCGGTCCCGGGCGAGGGTCCGCAGCCGCTGGAAGATGCGGAATTCGGCGCGGGGGCTCCTCAACCCGGGAGGCCACATTGAGGGGGACCGGACGCTGCTGGCTGCGGCGCTGCGGCGCTGCGGGAAGTGTGCGAGGAGACCGGCCTGCGGCCGGGCGACCTCTGTCTCACCCCGCAGTTCCTCGA
Organism: Streptomyces sp. BoleA5; assembly: GCF_000373665.1. Taxonomy (NCBI): domain Bacteria; kingdom Bacillati; phylum Actinomycetota; class Actinomycetes; order Kitasatosporales; family Streptomycetaceae; genus Streptomyces; species Streptomyces sp. BoleA5. The sequence goes on along the minus strand of NZ_KB892154.1, from coordinate 260,029 downwards.
CGCCCCGACCGACATCGACGTCCACGACATCGACGCCAACCCCGCCAGGGGCGAAGGCGCACACCAGCACTTCGACTTCCGCTTCGTCTTCTACGTCGTGCCCGAGCAGCACCCCCGGCTCGCCTTGCAGGACGGGGAGGTCGCCGGCGCTTGCTGGCTCGAGTTCCCTGACGGCCGCTCCTCGACGTTGCGCGCCAAGCTCCTGGACGCCCGCGAGCGGGGTCTCGACGGGAGGCCTGAGCCCGTCAACGCCTCGGCGCTGATCCACGACGGCCAAGGCAGATACCTCCTCCACCTACGCGACCAGCGTGAAGGCATCTGGGCCCCGGCACGTTCGCGCTCTTGGGCGGCGGCCGCACGCGGGACGACGTCAGCCTGGAGGCGACCCTGCGGCGGGAACTCGCCGAGGAGACACCAGGGCTGGAGGTGGACCATCTGGCGCCCTACGCGCTGGAGGAGGCGACGAGCGTTGACGGCCTCGCGGTGCCGATCCAGGTCTTCCAGGCCCGCTGGAGCGGCAACCCGGAGACGGTGGACCTGCAAGAGGGCGTGCTGCGGTGGTTCGCCCCGGACATGCTCGGGCGGTTGAACATGAGCCCCGGGCTGGGTGACCTCATCCGCCAGCACGCCGCCGAGCATCCCCCCGCCGGCAGCCCGCCGTCCCCGACCCGGCTGCTGCAAGGCGAGGCGCCGCAGGGCATCGAGCTCCACATCGTCGGTGTCCACCTCTACCTGGAGGACTCCCACGGCCGGATCCTCCTCGGCCTGCGCCACCCCGACTCGGCGTACGCGGGCAACACGTGGCACTTCCTGGCCGGGCACTGCGAACGTGAGGAGGAGGCCGGGCTGGTCATCGAGCCGGACGACGTCGAACTCGTGCACCTCGTCCACCTCGTGGACTCGCCGTCCGCCCGCCCCCGGATCGGCCTGATCTTCCGGCCCCGCACCTGGTCCGGCACCCCGGTCGTCCGGGAGCCCGACCGCTGCGTGGAATGGCGGTTCTGGAACCCGAAGGATCTCCCGGACGCCTCTGTGACAATGCGCTTTGCCGCAGTCACCCCTGCCAGACGTCGGCCACTGAAGAGGCCAGCGCTCTGGCCTGGGCGTGGCCCGCGCGGGCGGCAATCGACCGGCGGGTGTCGTCCGCCATGTTGCGGCCCATCACGCGGCGCGCGGCGCGGTCCGGGGACAGCAGGATGACACGCGCTCCGCCGTCGGACAGTTCTGCGGCCTGCTGCGAGGCGCTTGGATGCGGCCCGACCGCCCGGGGAACCGGCGCGAGCGCCAGTACCCGGCGGAACCCGCGTGCGAGCTGGAGGTTGGCGGTCGAACGGCTGCCGCCGTCCATCCAGCGCCGACCCGCCACGGTGACCGGCGGCCATACGACAGGTACGGCACAGCTCGCGGCGACCGCTTCGAGGAGTGTGACACGAGAGTGCGAGTCGAACACCTGGGTCTGTCCGCTCTGCGCGTCGACTGCGGCAATTCGCAGCTCCCGCTCAGGCCAGCCGCGTACCTCGCCCAGGAGCGCGCCGACCGTGTTGAAGACGTCCGCCTCCGGGCCGGTCCGGGCGCGGAGTGCTGTCCGGGCAAGGCGTTCGATGGACCGCTGGGGATCGCGGGAGCCGAGCGCTGCCCAGAGGAAGCGCGCCGTCTGGCGTGCTGTCACCGGCAGACGGACCGCGTCTGCTCCGGAGAGCTGGCGCTCGTAGAGTTCGGCAGCAGGGACGCCGGACCGGAGCCGGGATCCGAAGACGGCACCGGCGGAGGTGCCGATCACGACGTCGGCGCTGCCGAGGTCGATCCCGGCCTCGGTGAGCCCGGCGAGTACCCCGGTCAACCAGGCTCCGCCCACCGGTCCGCCGCCGCCGAGCACGAGTGCGGTGCCGAGCATGCTTCCCCCTTCCCCTGAACGACCGCGGACATCACACCCGCGGCAAGTGAATCGGGGAGTGCTCCCCGTTTACGCGGCCGACGATAGCATCCGTACCGGGGAACACTCCCCGGTACAGGCAAGGCGAGGGAGACGTGATGGGCGACCGTTCGCCGGTGGGGCGCCGTGATGCGCTGCGCAACCGGAAGCTGCTGACGGACAAAGCCCGCGAAGTCTTCGCCGAACAGGGCCTGGACGCCCCGCTCGATGTAATCGCCCGGCGGGCGGGCGTCGGCAATGCCACCCTCTACCGCCACTTCCCGACCCGCGCCGCGCTCGTCGAAGAAGTCTTCCGGGATGCGTTGTCGGAGACCGCAGCAGCCGGCGAACGGGCGCGAACCGCCCGCGACGCCTGGACGGGGCTCACGCAGTACCTACGAACAGTGTTCGCGGGCCTGGCCGCAGACCGCGGCACCAATGACCTCATGACCACGAACCTGGAAGGCGTCCCTTCCCTGCAGGCAGTCCACGCCCACAACCGCGAAACAATCGACGAGCTAATCCGGCGTGGTCAAACGCAGGGCACCATCCGCCCGGACCTCACCACCGAGGACCTGCTCATCACCCTGGCAGCACTGGGCAGGGCAGTACCCGCGCTCACTGCGGTCGCCACGGATGCCTGGCTCCGCCCGCTCGCCCTACTCCTCGACGGCCTTCGCGCCAACCCGACCGCGCCCCCATTGCCCGCGTCGGCCCTCACCTGCAACCAACTTGGCAAGGTGCTGCTCAATCTCGGCCCGCACAGGCGGCGTTGAGAAGCTCCTGACTCACACGGCTGCCCTGGTAAACCAACCCTTCACGAGGAACTTCTCTGCCTCAGCGTACCGATCAGGTTGGAAAGGCTCACGGGTCCGAAAACGCCTTGGCCGAAATGACGTTCTGGGAGCCGGGCGGGGACGTCATCCACTACCAGGACGGCAACGCCCTGACGGACGCGCCGACCAAGTTCATCGTGTTCATGTTGTGTGAGCCGGGGCAGCCGATGCTCACCTTCGTCGACGAGGACGAACTGAAGCAGCGGGCGCACCTGCGTGCCCCGCGGCCTGATGGCGCCAGCTGACTCCGGCTTCGAGACGGGCAGACGGAGCCCGGGACCGTGATGCGGGTCCCGGGCTTCGCCGCTACCCCGACGCGGTGACAGGTGTCGGGGTTGCCTGAATCGGGATGGGCGATCTACCACCCGGTGTCGGCGCTACCGTCTGCCTGGTACAGCACCTCCCAGGTCAGTCCGCCGTCGGTGCGTTGGCCCCGGACCACCCAAGCGGCCTGAACCCAGATAACTCCGCCTCCACCCGCGGCGGTTCAATGGCGGGATACCGAGCAGCCGGCTGCCCCAGCACGCCTCCTGGGGCGCACGCTACAGCCAACAGCAACTCGAAGTCAGCGGCAGCGGCGGCGGCAGGAGGACTACTGGCCGCGCACGTTCACGGTGGCCATCATGCCCAGATCCTCATGGTCGAGGATGTGGCAGTGGAACACGCTGCGCCCGGCGAAGTCGCTGAACGGGATCGGCAGCCGCACCCACCCCCGCGCGGGAACGAGGACGACGTCCTGGAGCACGCCGGCCGACGGCATCCCGGCGCTGCCCGCCAGCACGTGGAAAGGCCACACGTGCAGGTGGAACGGGTGATCCATAGGGCTGGTGTTGGACCCGGACCTCCTCGGTGGCGGGCGCAGCGGGACGTCTGGCGAGGCAGGGCAGAACAGACGGCCATTGGGAGGCCGCCGACGGGAGGCACGTCGGAAGCGTGGCAATCAGCGTGACAGGCGCAGCGTTCGGCGTAGTGCCACGGCGAGTTCGTCGAGTTTCTCCTCGCCTGCGGGCGGGTCGGACCGGGCGGCGTTGGTGACACAGTGCCTCATGTGGTCATCGAGGAGGGCGAGGGCGACTTCTTGCAGGGCGTGGGTGGCGGCGCTGATCTGGGTGAGGACGTCGATGCAGTAGCGGTCGTCTCCGACCATGCGGGTGATGCCGCGTATCTGTCCTTCGACCTTGTGCAGCCGGGCCAGGTGGTTGGGTTTGTGGTCGGTGTATCCGGGCGGCGGGGGGCTGTTGTCCTGGCCGGAGGAGAGGGTCATGAGGTTTCGCCTTCTTCGTGCGTGCCATGGGTGCTCGGGGTGCGGTAGCGGTCCGGTTCGGCGTCGAAGGCGTCAGCGCAGTGCGCCGAGCAGAAGGAGAAGGTGTCCGGTCCGTGGCCGCGGTGCTCGGGGGCGGTCGCGGGGTCGAGGTGCATGCCGCACACCGGGTCGACGGCTGTCCCTTGGTCGCTTTCATCGATGACCTGCGCCTGGTGGTACGGGGTTCGGTCCGCTGCGGCTTCGATCCGGGGCTGCACGGCCCTCGTGGGCGCGGGTGGCAGGGGGGTGGTGTGCCAGCGGCGCAGGCGGGAGGAGTTGGTGACGACCGACAGCGAGCTGAGGGCCATGGCGGCGGCGGCGATGATCGGGCTGAGGCGGATACCCCAGAGCGGGTAGAGCGCGCCCGCGGCGACGGGGATGCCGACGGCGTTGTAGACCAGCGCGAAGAAGAGGTTCTGACGGATGTTGCGCATGGTGGCGCGCGAGAGCCGGATCGCGGTGACGACGCCGGTCAGGGAGCCGGAGATGAGGGTGATGTCGGCGGCCTCGATGGCGACGTCGGTGCCGGTGCCGATGGCCAGGCCGACGTCGGCGGCGGCCAGTGCCGGGGCGTCGTTGATGCCGTCGCCGACCATGCCCACGGTGCGGCCCTCGCCTTGCAGACGGCGGATCTCGTCGGCCTTGTGCTCGGGCAGGACCTCGGCCAGCACTCGGGCCACGCCGACCTGTTCGGCGATCGCGGCGGCGGTGCGGGCGTTGTCGCCGGTGATCATGACCACCTCGATGCCGAGGCGGCGGAGCGCGGCGATCGCGGTGGCTGAGTCGTCCTTGACGGTGTCGGCGACCGCCAGCACGCCCGCGGGACGGCCGTCGACGGCGGCCAGCACCGGGGTCTTGCCCTCTGCCGAGAGGTCGGCCGCGACGGGGGACAGGTCGCCGGTGTCGATACCGACGTCACCGAGCAGCCGGGCGGTGCCGACCAGGACGGCGCGGCCGTTCACGGTGGCCTGCACGCCCTTGCCGGTGACCGAGTCGAACCCGGCTGCGGGCGGCGGTGTGAGGCCGCGGTCGCGGGCCCCGGTGACGATCGCGCCTGCGAGCGGGTGCTCGCTGTCGGCCTCGGCGGCGGCCACCAGCTCCAGCAGCGAGTGCTCGTCGAAGCCGTCCACCGGACGGATGTCGGTCAGTACTGGAGTGCCGGCGGTGATGGTGCCGGTTTTGTCCAGCACGATGGTGTCCAGCTTGTGGGCGGTCTCCAGGGCTTCGGCGGAGCGGATGAGGATGCCTGCCTGGGCGCCCTTGCCGGTGCCGACCATGACCGACAGGGGGGTGGCCAGGCCGAGGGCGCAGGGGCAGGCGATGATCAGCACCGCGACCGCCGAGACGAGGGCCAGGGTCAGGGCCGGTGCGGGGCCGACGGTGAACCACACCGCGAAGGTGGCTATGGCGATGGCGATGACCACGGGAACGAAGTAGGCGGAGACGGCGTCGGCGAGGCGCTGGATGGGTGCCTTGGACGCCTGGGCCTGCTGAACGAGCCGGATGATCTGGGCGAGCATCGTGTCGGCTCCCACCTTGGCCGCCCGTACGCGCAAGGAGCCGGTGCCGTTGACGGTCGCCCCGATCACGGTGTCGCCGGCCCGTTTGGTCACGGGCATCGGCTCGCCGGTGACCATCGACTCGTCGACGGCCGAGGATCCGGACAGCACGACGGAGTCGACCGGCACCTTCTCCCCGGGCCGGACGATCACCTCGTCACCGACCGCTACGTCCTCGACCGGGATCTCGGTCTCGGCGCCGTCGCGGATCACCCGCGCGGTACGAGCCTGGAGACCGAGCAGGGCACGGATGGCCTCGCCGGTGCCGGCCTTGGCGCGAGCCTCCAGGAGCCTGCCGAGCAGGATCAGGGTGAGGATGACGCCGACCGCCTCGTAGTACACCTCGCGCAGCTCGCTGGGCAGCAGGCCGGGGGCGAGCGTCACCAGCAGGCTGTAGCCGTAGGCGGCGGTGGTGCCCAAGGTGATGAGGCTGTTCATGTCCGCGCTGCGGTGACGCAGTGTCAGCCAGCCGGTCACGTGGATCGGCCGGCCGGTGTAGAACATCACCGGGGTGATCAGCGCCAACTGCAGCCAGTGGTTCAGCAGCCACCCGGGAACCCAGTCGGCGCCGAACAACTCGTGCGCCATCACGGCGAACAGCACCGGCACGGTGAGCACCGCGCCGACGGCGACCCGGCGGGTCAGGTCCGTGATCTCCGCCTGCCGCTCGGCGGCGTCCGCGGCCTCCGCCTCGGCCGCCCTGCCCGGCACGACGGGGCCCGGCGGCCCCGCGGCAGCGTGCCTACCGTCGGGGCCGGTCCGCGCCGGTGCGGCGCTGTCGCCCGGTTCGACCAGGAGCGTGCCGTGGATCATGTTCATGACGCAGGTGAAGTCGTACGAACCGGCTCGCTCGGGGGTGAGCCGCACGGTGGTGCGGGTGTGGGCGGGCAGCCCGGCGCCCACCTTCAGCTCGGGAAAGACCACCCGGGACGTGCATTCGCCCGACTCCTGGCGATCGAAGACCACCTCTACGGGGGTTCCCTGGCGGACCCGGATGACGTCGGGACGGTAGCCGCCCCGCACGGTCACCTCCACCCGCTGTACCCCGTCCTCGATCCGCGCGGAGTGCGCGCGACGCGGCCCGAAGAAGTACCAGCCCAGGGCAGCGATCAGCACGGCCGCGGACAGCACGACGGCGATATCGAGGGCACCCATGACACGCATCCCTCCTGCAGGCTCTCCCCTCCAGCCTGCCTCCGGCTACCCCTACCGGGTAGGGGCTGCCGGCCCGGCCACCGGGGACCATCCGGCCCCAGCGCGCCGCGCGGCACGGAGAGAGGGTGGGAAGCGAGGCAACAGGTCGCCCGGCAACATCCGGGCACCCTGCCCGTCCACCCCGGAGGTGAGCGCGATGATGTTCTGGTACGGCAACGGTGTCGGCGGCTGGGGCTGGTTCGCGATGTCGGTCGGCATGGTCGTGTTCTGGGCGGTGCTCATCGGTGTCGGCGTGTTGCTCTACCGCGCCCTCGCCCGCCCTTACGAGCACACCCCCACACCCCCCGCTTCCTCGCCCGAGCAGGTGCTGGCCGACCGGTTCGCCCGCGGCGAGATCGACGAGGAGGAGTACCGGCGCCGCCTGGCGGCGCTGAGCGGCTTCCCGCACTCCACGAAACAGGCATGAGTTCGCTGTCCGGCACGTGCCCGTGCCAAGCCCAGGCCGTGTCCTCGCAGGAGGAACCGCCCTGACTGTCCGTCCCGCTGCGGTGCACCCGGCCCGCGGGCGCAGTATCAGCATCACCCCCGCCGAGCGTGCGGGCCGCATCATCGTCGGTCTCGCCGGGATCATCGTCGGCCTTGTCCTGCTCACCAGCGCGGGGTCGGTCCTCGCCGTCGTCCTGGAGGCGCTGCTCATCGCCGCCGGACTCGACCTTCTCATCACCGGAGCGCTCGCCCACCGGCTCCGGACCTGGCAGATCGACGAGGCCTCTTACTGCCGTCCCATGAGCTGCCTGGCAGACCGGAGGCCGACCAGCACATGAGGAGGACGTTTTGGCGGATGCTGCGTACGGCCTGTGGCCGCCGGTGGTGCTCAACACCGCGCTGTTCGTGGTGTTCGCGGCGAGCTTCTTCCACCCGAAGACCAGGCGGGACTGGCACGCGATGGGCGCCTACAGCGCGTTCCTGGTGGCCCTGTTCACCGAGGGCTCCTGATGACACTGGCCTCTCCCGTATATCGTCGCGCGGTCCTGACGGCTGGGGCCGGCTTGGCCCATGTCGGGCTGGCTGAAAACCTGGGGCGAGAAGGTCCCTGACTCCATGGCGGGCCTGCCCGGTATACCCGGCATGGACCACGGTGACCACTCGTCCATGCCCGGCATGATGGGCGACGACGACATGGACAAGCTGGACGGCGCTTCCGGCAAGGCATTCGACGCCCGGTTCCTGACCATGATGATCGAACACCACGAGGGCGCCATCGACCTGGCCAGGACCGAGAAGCAGCAGGGTGCCTCCGGCCCCGCCAAGGCGCTCGCCGACGACATCATCGCCGCCCAGACCGCCCAGAGCACGCAGATGCTCGGCACCAGCTGACCCACGGGTGAGGGGCGCATGCGCCCCTCACCAGAACCCGCCGCTCTCGTTGCCTGACGGTCAGTCGAACTCACCAAGGCGTGACAACGTCGCCGGTGCGCTCGGGAAATGAACGCCCCAGGACCTTCCTTGCACGGCCGGTGCCCCCTGATGGACTGCTTCAGCGAGTCGTCATCCGCGGCTCTCTGCTTACGGTGAGGACGGAAGACCTGCCACGTGGTGATGCCGCCAGTGGCGGCTTGTCACAGCAGGCACCACCAGTCCCGGCTCCGCGACCGTACACGTCCGGCTGCCGAGGACCTCCTGGTGCCCGCGCGTCGAGAGGAACGCACGTGTCGCCATCTGTCGTCCGCCGCAGCATGGTTGCCGTCGCCGCGGCCGCGGCTTTCGTATGCCCGCCCACCGCCGCGTGGGGTGCGCCGGCCGGAGGCCCTTCCGGCGGTGACCAGTCCATGTCCACCGACCTTCAACCGCTTGCCACTCCACCGATGGCGTACGAATTCGGGGCAGCACTGGCGAAGCTGAAGGGCCGGGACCTGGAGACCACCTTCCTCGGGGAGATCATCCGTCACCACAAGATGGCGATGGAAATGGCTCACATGGAGCTCGAACGCGGTGTCAGCCCGGCCATCCGGTCTCACGCACAGGACATCATCGCCGAGCACGAGCACCGTATCGAGCAGTTCACCCGCTGGCTGCGGCAGTGGTACGGGCTCACCCCTGACCAGGCCATGGAGCAGGCCTCGGCGATGGTTCACGGGCAGATGGCCCCTATGGACAGTGAGATGCGGCACAGGATGGAGCAGCTCGGTGCGATGCCCAAGGGCAAGGCGTTCGACATCGCCTTCGTTCAGCGGATGATTGCCCATTACGCCTGCGCCATCATCGAGTCCCTGGAGCCGCAAGACCGCGCCGCCCACGCCCGGCTCCGGGAGGCGGTGGCGGCAGGGGTGATCAGCCAGACGAAGCAGATCGCCGATTTCCGCACGTGGCTGTCGGATCAGGAGGGGATGCGGGAGTCCATGATGACCGCGCCCAGGGGCGCGGCCGCCACCGGTGACGGCGCAAGCCACGCCACCATGGTTCCTCTGGCGGCGGGTGGCGCCCTACTGGCAGCCGCGAGCGCGTACGTGGGCGTGGTCTCGCTGCGCCGCCGGTTCGGTGACCGCCGTTCCTGAGGCCGACCGGGGCCGCACGATGCGCAGCAGCCGACTGCTCGTACTGGCGGCCACCGGCCTGGCCGCGGGGCTGGCCATGGTGGCGTATGCGCTGGTCGGCGGTCCACAGCCGCCGCCCCAGCCGAGCGCCACCGGCCTGTCCGCCGTCACCGCCGTTCCGCAGGCGCCCTCGCTTCAGCAGCGGCGGCTTCTGGGGTTCTCGCGTCCGGTGAGGGTTGAGCTGCCGCGCCTGGGTATCCGCGCGGCCGTGCGGCCGGTGGGCGTCCACCGTGACGGTACGGTACAAGTCCCCCGCCTGAGCCGTGCGGCAGAGGCTGGCTGGTATGCCGGCAGTGCCGCACCGGGCCAGGCCGGACCCACCGTCATTCTCGGCCACGTCGACTCCGCCCGGTTGCCCCGCGGCGAAGCCGCGTTCTACTCCCTCGGCCGGGCCCGGCGGGGAGACCGCGTCACGGTGACCCGCGAGGACGGCGTCGTCGTCCGGTTCACCGTCGACGCCGCCGTGCTCGTGGCAAAGACCCGCTTCCCCACCCGGGCGGTCTACGGCCCCACCAAAGCTCCGGCACTGCGGCTGATCACGTGCGGAGGCCGGTACACCAAGTCCGGCGGATACCGCGGCAACATCATCGTCTTCGCCCATCCGGACTTCCCCCTCAGGCCGGCGACACGCGCCGACCACCACAAGCCAGCCCAGGCCGCCGGACGCCCCTGCCATGAAGTTCCGGACCGTAGGCGCGGGCCGGACTGCGTCGACCGGCATTGAGGCGCCACTGAGTCGTTAGAGGTACGGGCGTCGGGCTCCGCCGGCGTCATGGCGGACAGGCGCGGCCCAGACAGGCGGCCGCATGTTCGGGCGGAACGGGGTTGACGGCGATGCCCGTGCCGAGTGCGAAGCCGGCGGCTTCGGTGAGGCGGGGCACGATCTGCAGGTCCCATGCGAAGTAGGCGGTTGTCTCCTCTCCTTTGGGGGCTTGCCACGCCGCTGCCGGTCATCGTTTGCACCGGCAAGGGCGGCTCCGCCACCGCAATCGCCGCCCTGCGCCAGCCGGGCGGCGAGGTCGTCATCGTCACCGGCGACAACGCACGCACCGCCGCCGCCATCGCCGAGTAGGTCGGCGTGAGCCGAGTACGGGCAGAGATCCTGCCCGAGCACAAGGCCGACGAGCCGCCGCCTGCAGGGGGGAAGCCGGACCGTGGGCATGGTCGGCGACGACACCACCGGCGCCCCGGCGCCGGCCACCGCCGACGTGGGCCTGGCCATCGGCGCCGGCACCAACGTGGGTCCTCTACCGGCTGTGGGGCATCCCTCTCAGCCCGATCATCGCTTTTGCGTTGCCGCGTAAGACGCCGCGACGTCGGAGTCCCCCTGACCTCACCTTGAGGGCGTAAACGCCGGCACCGGGCGCGCCCCACGGTGTCACCGTGCGGGGCCACTGGAAGGGGCAGGCGGCCGGGCCGCCTGCCCCTGTTGTACGGGATCAGCTCTTGCCGAGCAGATCGTGCATCTGCTTGATTTCGGCGCTTTGGGCAGTGATGACGGACGCGGCCAATTCCGTGGCGGGGCCGTACTGCCCCTTGGACTTCTCGGTGGTGGCCATCTCGATTGCACCCTGGTGGTGGTCGACCATCATCTCCAGGAACGTCGTGTCGAATTCGGCACCCTTGGCCCTGTCGAGCTCGGCCATGTCGTCGGCGCTCATCATGCCGGGCATGCCGGCGGACATGTCGTGGCTCATGCCCGTCATGTCCGCCGGGACGCCCTCGCCCCACGAAGTGAGCCAGCCGGACATGGTGTTGATCTCCGGGTCCTGCGCGGACTTGATCTTCTCCGCGAGGGCCTTGACGTCGGTGGATGAGGCGCGGGTGGCAGCCAGGTCGGCCATCTCGATGGCCTGGCGGTGGTGAGTGATCATTTCCTTGGCGAAGTCAACGTCCGCCGCGTTGTGGGCTCTGGCCGAGGCGGACGCGGACGCGGAGACGGACGGGTCCGCTCCCGCGCCGTGATCCATCCCGGACATACCGTCGCTACCGCAGGCGGCGAGGCCGACGGCCGCGGTGACGGTGGCGGCGACCAGGGCGGCGCGGCGCAGCACGGAACGATTCTTGATCATGCTCTGGGACTCCTGGGATGTGTGTAGGTGCACGCGAAGATGACGTCGCCGGGCGCTGTGGCTTCGGCGACGCAGCAGCGTGCGGCCTATATCCGCAGGAGCTGAAGTTGTGCGAGGGAAGGCGGTGCGCGTCCGCCGGCGGGCCCACTCGGGGCTGCCAGGGTCGCGTGCTCGAGTTCGCCTGCCAGGCATGCGGGCAAAGCGGCGGGGGCGGTCAGCGTCGGTGATCCGGTCACCGCCGCGGACGCGCAGGTGGGATCGGCGTGCTGGGGGTGGCCGTCGCAGCCGTGGTCGGTGTCCGGGCAGTCGCTGTCCTGCGCGGAGGCGGCGCCGCCATGGGCGGCAGCCTGCATCCGGTGTTTGCTCGCTGACGCCAGCGACGGGCCCAGGGCATGCATGCTCACCAGCCCGGCCAGCAGCCCGAAAACGAGCAGCACGCGCAGCCGCATGGGCTGATGCGGCTGCGCGAGCCGGCTGGCACGGGTCATGGGTCCCATCGTAGGCATGGATCGACGGGCTTTCCGCATTGATCTTCCACTGGGCCCTCCGGTGATCACTGAGCGTAGAGAACTCCATGATCACTCAGGCTCGTGCCTGTCTCGTAACTAGAGCGCCCAGTCGCCGGGCAGCAGCACACTATTTGCCGGTCGGTCTTAGTCCCGGCGACGGCGCAGGGCACGGGCGGGACGGGCGCGGCGCGCTCCGCCACGGGGCGGATGTGCCTGTACTGAGGGGCCCGGCGATGGAACACTGAATCCGCAACCAGTCGTTCAGGGGGAATCCGACATGACTGCCGCCCGGCCGGGCCACCAGCCCGCCACCGGTTCACCGCTCGCAGCGCAGCGCGGGGGACCGACCGTGCTGCGCATCGTCCTGGGCACGCAGCTGCGCCGGCTGCGCGAGTCCCGGCGGATCAGCCGCGAGGCGGCCGGCGAGGCGATCCGCGCGTCGCACGCGAAGATCAGCCGCCTGGAGCTGGGCCGGGTGGGCTTCAAGGAGCGCGACGTCGCCGACCTGCTGACCCTGTACGGCGTGACCGACGCCCAGGAGCGCGCCGACCTGCTGGCGCTGGCCCGCCGGGCCAACCACCCCGGCTGGTGGCACCAGTACGCCGACGTCCTGCCGAGCTGGTTCGAGACGCACATCGGCCTCGAGGAGGCCGCGCACACCATCCGCACGTACGAGGTGCAGTTCGTCCCCGGCCTGTTGCAGACCGAGGCGTACGCCCGGGCCGTCACCCGGCTCGGACACCCCCGCGCCTCCGAGCGGGAGATCAGCCGCCGCGTCGACCTGCGGATGACCCGTCAGGCGCTGCTCTCCAAGGAAGACGCGCCGCAACTGTGGGTGGTGCTCGACGAGGCCTGCCTCCACCGGCCGCTCGGCGGCGCCGAGGTGATGCGGGGTCAGCTGGAGCACCTGATGAAGGTCGCCGCCCTCCCCAACGTGACGCTGCAGATCGCCCCGTTCGACATCGGCGGTCTGGCCGCCGCGGGCGGCCCCGTCACCATCCTGCGCTTCTCCGAGCCCGACCTGCCGGACATCGTCTACCTGGAGCAGCTGACGAGCGCGCTCTACCTGGACAAGCAGGACGACGTCGAGCACTACCTGACCGTCATGGACCGGCTGGCGGCCGAGTCGCAGCCGCCGCGCAACACCGGCCGGATCCTGACCCGGCTGGTCGACCGGCTGGGCTGAGCACCGCCGCCGTGGGTCAACTGCGCGCGACGTTCCCTAGGATGACGGTTGCCCGGCGTCATCGCGGAGAAGGATGGATGTCATGACGGACGACGTCTCCTGGGTCGACCAGACCAGACCAAGCATCGCGCGCGTCTACGACTACCTGCTCGGCGGCAAGGACAACTACGCCGTCGACCGCGAGATCGGCGACGTGTTCAAGAAGGACCTGCCCGGCTCGGTGGCGATCGCCTTCGCCAACCGTGCGGCGCTGATCCGGGCGATCCGGGAGATCGCCACCACGACCGGTGTACGGCAGTTCGTCGACCTGGGCAGCGGTCTGCCGACCGCGGACAACGTCCACCAGGTCGCCCAGCGGCACGTGCCCGGCTCCACGGTGGTGTACGTGGACAGCGACCCGATCGTCCTCGCCCACGGCCGGGCGCTGCTGGAGCAGAACGACGACACCCGGGTCATCCAGGCCGACATCCGCGAACCCGAGGTCATCCGGTACCACCCGGACACCCTCGAGGTGATCGACTTCGACAAGCCCGTCGCCGTCATCCTCAGCGCGATCCTCCACCACGTGAACGACGACGAGGACCCGTCGGGCATCGTCGACTACTGGCGCGGCCAAGTGCCCTCCGGCAGCTACTTCTTCGTCAGCCACTTCCGGTCCGGCCACAACCCGGAGACCGCCGAGGCGGAGCGCATCCTCCAGCAGACCTTCGGCCGCGGCCGGTGGCGCACCGACAAGGAGATCGAGGACCTGCTGGACGGCCTGGAGATCCTGGAGCCGGGCATCGTCCCCGCGTCGCTGTGGCGCCCGGACCCGGGCGACGGCGTCTCCCGCATCGGCGACGCCGAGCGCGAACTCACCGTCTGGGAACGTCTCATCGCCGCCGGGCTGGCCCGGAAGCCGTAGCAGCGGGCTCCTCCCTGCCGTCCGCCTCACCCACGCGCACGTCAACTCCGCGACGGGCGCGCGCCGGTGGCCCGCACCGCCGGGCACGGCGGCAAGAGCGGCCCGGGACCGCCGGGGGCCACTCCGGGGCCCCGGGTCCGCTGTGTTCATCAGACACCCCGCGACGCGATCCGGCGAGCCGGACTGACCCACCCGGGTTCCCGCGCAACGAAGCGCGATGGACACATGTGTGACGGGCCGTCCGGGGCGCCGGGAGCGAGCGCGCCGTCAGCGGCTGTCGCCGCGCCAGTCCCAGTGGACGGCGTCCTCCGCGCGAGGGGCGTACCGGGCGCGGCCGCCCGGGCCGAACCGGCCGACGTCGGTGCGCAGCTCGGCACCCGCCGAGTGCTGCGAATCCGTCCAGCCGGTCACGTCGAGCAGGAGCCCGTCCAGCGGGCCGCCGACCAGTTCCCGGTAGAGGTGCCCGGGGCGGGGACCCGGATCCGGATCGTCGACGTCGGCACCGTAGACCCTGGGTCGCATCAGCTCGTCCATGGCCTCCACGGTGCCACCCGGCACCGACAATCCCCCGGGGCACGGCCCGCGCCGGCCCGCAGGGAGCCGGACCGGCCCGGGAAGCAGGCGGGTGCCGGTCGCCGGCGTCCGCGTGGGAACCGCACGCTTGCGCGGCCCCCACGGCGCCAGGCGGCGTACTCCCGCCACCGGTCACCCGCCGTGAGGTGCAACCGCCGGGTGGACGCGGTCGTTCCCGTCCCGGCGGCGGGACCGCCGAGGGCGGGTGTCACCGACGGTTCCCCTTCCGTGACGCAGGACGTCCGTACCGAATGGATTTCTCTTACACCTGGATGAAGAGCCCATGAGGCTTCAAGCCGTGCCCGCTCTCCGCGCACCTCGAGGAGTGCCGGATGCCCCACGGAGCACACTCCGCTCCCGCCGTCCCGCGCCCTGACCCCGCCTCGGCGCGCGACTGCCCGTTCCGCCTCGGGTGGGGCACCCGGATCACGGCGCGGGGGCACCAGGTGTGCTCCGCGTGCCAGCACCCCGCGCCACCGCCCGTGCCGGGTGCCGAAGCCCCGGTTCCGGCGGATCTCCGGCGGTGCGGGCCCCCGGCCGCCTGAGCACGCGGTCCGCCGGCCCGCGCACGGCACGACAAGGAACACTCAGGGCCGAACCACCCACTCTTACAGGGCAGTTCCGCCGCTTCCCGGGCCCCTCGGCCCGCCTGTCCGAATAAGATCCACTTCAGTCGGGTCAACAGGCAGGCGGCAGCGGAGGACCGGGTACACGCACATGGCCGAACAGATCGCCCATCCTCCTCCAGGCCGTGCCGCGCTCGCCGTACGCTGCCGTGACGTCGTCGACTCCGAGTGGTTCGGCGTCACCGTCTTCGCCCTCGTCCTCGCCAACGCGGCCGTCCTCGGCGTCGAGACGTACGACGGGATCACCGCGCGCTGGCACGACTCCCTGAAGCTGGTGGAGCACGGCTTCCTCGCGGTCTTCACCGCCGAGGTCGTCTTACGGGCCTGCGCCCACGCCGACCGCCCCCGGGATTTCCTCCGCGACCCGTGGAACCTCTTCGACCTGGCCGTGGTGACGCTGGCATACCTGCCCTTCGCGCGCGAGAACGCCACGGTGCTGCGGCTGCTGCGGCTGGCGCGGGTCGTGCGTGCGGCCCGCTTCCTGCCGCAGCTGCGCATCATCATCGTTGCCGTCGGCAAGAGCCTGCCGGGCACGCTCAGCTTCCTGCTGGTCGGCACCATGCTGCTGTACGTCTACGCCATGACCGGCTGGGTCTTCTTCGCCGACGCCGATCCCGAGCACTACGGGTCCATCGGCCGGGCCGCCCTGTCGCTCTTCCTCCTGATCACCCTGGACGGCATCGGCGACGCCGTCCACGGCGGCCTGCAGATCTCGCGATGGAGCCTGCTCTACTACGCCTCGTACGTGCTGATCGGCTCGTTCGTGCTGGTCAATCTGCTCATCGGCGTGGTCATCAGCTCGCTGGAGGAGGCCAGGCAGCTGGAGCACGAACGCGAGCGCGAGACACCGCACCGCACGGCCGGCGGAGAGCCGGCATGCGACCTGCGGGAACGCATCGCCACCGCCCGGCGGGCCCTGGACGAACTGGAGGAGGGGCTGGCACTCGTCGGCGTACGGAGCGCGGGCCCGGAAGCCGTCACCGCCGCGGCCGTCCCACCCCCCGAGCCCGCCTCGTCCGGCGCGCGCCCGGCCGGGTCACCGGCACCGACCTGAGTCCCCGCGCCGCACGCCAGGCGCCTGCGTCGGGCCCCGGTGGGGTCAGAGCGTCAGGACGCGGCCGAACAACCCCACGGCGATCAGGAGCGTGACGGCGAAGATGGCCACCAGGGCCACGACCTCCCAGGCCTTCGGGACCTCGGGGGGCTCGGCGTACGAGATCCCCGCGGTGGTGCTCTCCTCGCAGGGCGGCGTCGGAGTCGGCGCCACCCGGGCGCGGTGCGGGCGCAGGGCGGGCGCGGGCCGCTCGGCGGCGCCGCCCGCGGCGACGAAGCCCGGGCCGATCGTGGGGCCGATCGACGGCCGGGGACGGATCAGTGTGTCGGACATGCTCACCACTCCCGACGTTCCTCTGGCGGACACGGGATCGCTCCGCACGGCGCCATGTCGGGCGGCGGCAGCCGGCACGCTCCGGAACCTCGTCGCGATCCGCGGAGGACTCCGCTGCCCACTGCCCGGACAATTCATCTTATATCCGCACGAAGAGTTCCACGCTCAGTGGGCCCACGCCCCCGTCGAAGCGCGTGAGCAGATGGTCACCCATGGTGGCCGGCGGCACTCGTCCCCCTCGCGAAGCCGCACGAACCCTTCGGGATGGGAGAGGATGAGGGGTGGGCTCACGAGGGCAACACCCAGGGAGAGCACTGAAGATGACCGACGCACTGGTGCTCGGTGGCGGCGGTGTCGCCGGGATCGCCTGGATCACCGGACTGCTGACCGGGCTCGCGGACGCGGGGCAGGACGTGACGGGTGCCGGGGTGCTGGTCGGGACGTCGGCGGGGGCGACGGTCGCCGCGCAACTCGGCAGCGGGCTGCCGCCGGCCGAGCTCTACGCCCGGCAGACCGAGCCGGAGCTGCAGTCGGCCGAGATCATGGCCGACGTGGATCTGGCGAACTTCGGCGCGGGCATCGCCGACGTCCTGCAGGGCATCGACTCCGTCCCCGGCATGCGGCGCGCGGTCGGCCGGTACGCCCTCGGCGCCGAGACCGTGCCGGAGGCGGAACGGCGGCGGGTGATCGAGTCCCGACTCCCCTCCCACGACTGGCCCGCGTCCCGGACGGTGCGCATCGTCGCCGTGGACGCGGAGACCGGGCAGCCGCGCGTCTTCGACAGCTCGTCCGGGGTGGCCCTCGTGGACGCCGTCGCCGCGAGCTGCGCCGTGCCCGGCATCTGGCCGCCGGTGACGATCGACGGTCGCCGCTTCGTGGACGGCGGGGTACGGTCCGCCGCGAACGCGGACTACGCCGGGGGCGCCTCTCGCGTGCTGGCGATCGTGCCGATGGGGGCCACGGAGCTCTTCCCCAGCGAATACCCCCTGGAGCTCGCCGTGGCGGAACTGCGGGCCGCCGGCGCCGAGGTCGCCGTCGTCGGACCGGACGACGCGTCAGTGGCGGCGATGGGCACGAACCCCCTCGACCCGGCCACCCGCCGCCCCGCCGCCGAGGCCGGCCGGGCGCAGGGCCGTGAGCTGCGGCTCCGGTGGATCCGGGCGTGACCGCCCGGCGGGCCGGGCGGAGGCGTCACCCGCGCCGGCGGTGAACCCGGACGACGCCCAGGCCCGAACACTGGCAGCCCCCGGAAACACGCGGCAAGGAGCGGTCGAGTTGGACATCTACGTGGAGGCCACGCTGGATTCGCGTACCGCAACACCGCCAGGAGCGGCCGAAGTCCGGTGATTCGGCACAGCCCTGTCCGGCCCGCTCGCCCATCTGGTCCGCGCCGAAGAACACGGCGATGTCATCACCAGGACACTGATCCAGAAGTCACCTTCCGGCAAGGACACCAAGTTCGCCCATCTCGGGAGAAACCGGCCGCTGCTGGACGGCGCACTGGCGATGCGACCCGAATGGGCGGTGACCGAATTCTACGGAGACGACGTCCTGGGGCGGGTACTGGCCCGACGCGTCTGTCCCGGTGAGTCGTTTTCCCAACTCGTCATCGGGCTGCGGGCCGATCCGGCACAGCGATCCGACACAAGGTTCTGCTCGGCGGTCGTCGAGTTTCTCGCGACCGCGCTGGACGAGGTGAATCCCCTCTTCGCCCGCATCGAGCACGACATCTTCGACGACGAGACGAACTTGGACATCGCGCTGCTACGGGACAGCTGCGAATCGATTCAGCTGGGCCGCACCCACCTCCGGGGATACGCCTGGGTCACTGTGTGCCCCGAGGAGTTGGTGCGGCGACTGGGCGGAAGCGGTGAACTGCAGCAGCGCGGTGCCTTCGCGCGGGTCATCCCGCTTCGGTCGGGTGGCGCCCTGTTGCAGGCGTCGGAAACACTGGCCGGCTACACCGACGACGCGATGAGGAAGGTCTTCGAAGCTCTGGCCCCGGTCCTGCCCCCAGGAGAGCCGACTCCTGACCCGGCCTATCCGGAAGTCCGGTTCGTGCCGCAAGACCCCGGCAGCCTCCTCCACTCCGCTTGACTGCTTCAGATCTCCGTGACGCACTCGGCCCGCTCAGGGCCGAAGCCCGGCCAGCCGGAGCACCGCGTCCAGGCCGCGGTGCGCGCCGGGGGCGGCGCCGGCCGGCAGGACGTACGAGCGCAGCCCGGTGCCGGCCGCGCCGCCGTCCTTGGCGGGGTGGTCACCGACCATCAGCGTCTCGGCCGGGTCCACGCCCAGCGCTCCGCAGGCGTGCCCGAACAGGACGGGGTCGGGCTTCTCGGTGTCGTACGCGTAGGAGTGCACCCACGCGGAGAAGTGGTGGTCGAGCCCGTGGTGGGCGAAGGTCGGCCGCAGGTCCCAGCCGACGTCGCTGACGACGCCCAGGGCGATGCCCACGTCCCGCAGTGCCTCCAGCGTGGCCCCGGCGTCGGCGTACGGCACCCAGTGGGCGGGGGCCCGCAGTTGGTCGTAGAGCGCGTCGGCGTAGGGCGCGAGTGCGGGGACGGAGGCGTACCACGTCGTGAAGGCGTGACGGTGCGCCTTGGAGGAGACGTCCCGCCCCGGTTGCGCGCGCACCACCTCGGGGTCCGCGAGCCCCGCCTCCAGCCCGTCGAGCAGCCGCTCCATCTCCGCTCCGTCCACCGACCGTCCGAGCGCGGCGCGGATGCGGTCCGCGTACGAGGCGATCTGGAACAGGGTTCCGGAGAAGTCGAAGAGCACGGCGCGCACCGGCAGCGGCCCGCGGGCGGCGGCCGTGGCACGCAGGGGACCTTCGGGACCGCAGACGGGAGCGTGTGTCATTCGATCTTCCTACCGCACGCACCGGGTGACCCGCCAGGCCCGCCTGGACGACAGGGGAGGCGCGGTGCCGTCCGGGCTCGCGGTCAGGACGCGGGTCCGGCTCCGGGCGAAGCGGCGTCGTCCTGCAACCTCCACCAGGTCCCGTGCCGACCGCAGTTGTTCCGCCTGAACCACCGGACGCCGCCCGCCCCGGCCTTCGGCGCGTTGCCCCACGGCGTCAGCCTGCGGCGGTGGCCGCCCCGAAGCGGGCGACGCAGTGCCACACCTTCTTGAGTGCCTGCGCGTCGTGCCGCCCCGTGGCGGCCGCCAGGCCGATCGCGCGCGGGTCGAGCACTCCGCCGACCGCGATCCGGGCGCCCAGGTCCACGTACTCCTGACCGCGGTAGGCGGGCCTGAGGCGCAACTCCTCCACGGTGAGCCGGAAGCCGCCGTGCCACTCCAGGGGGCACGGCAGCCGCCGGGCGGCGGCCTCCACGGCCGTGCCCCGGTAGCAGGGGTCCAGGACGAGCGCCTCGACGTCCCCGTCCAGGCGCACCGGGCCGTGGACCTGCGCCTCGATGTAGTCGTCGAGGGCGTCCTTGGAGTCGGCCAAGGCGAGCGCGATCAGCCCCATGCGCTCCGCGACGCCGAAGTCGGAGGGCTCGAAGTAACTGTCGGGGTAGCAGAACGTCGTCCGCGCCAAGGTCCTGGCGGTCAGACGGAAGTGGGCGGAGCCGAAGCGCGGTGCGGCGCCGACCGTCCCGCGGCGGAAGTCCAGCGCCCCGTACACGGGGCGTTCGGCGGCGGGCGCGGCGTCGTACGCCCCGTCGAAGATGCGGCTCTCCCACCGCCACCGGTCGCCGCCCGGGCGGGCGGTCAGGCCGCCGTTGCTCGTCCCCGTGGCGAACTGCGAGAGGTAGACCCCCGCCTCGGCCAGGGCCTCCAGCACCGTCTCGCCCCGCGCCGCCCGGTCCGGGTGGAAGTTCAGCGTCACGCGCAGCGCCGGATCGACCGGAGGCCCCGACGACAGCCCCGCCACATGGCGCAGGGCCCGCTCCCGCGGAGTCAGGGCGTCGGTGTCGGACGTCATCCCCGCAGTGTGGCGCGGGAATCGGGGAGTTCGCACGTGCATATCCCCGACCACAGGAATGATGGCACCATGCAAAGATCATCCCTGAGGGCATGCGCCCTCGTCCTCGCCGCGGCGGCTTCGGTCGGTGCCTGCGGGTCGGGCGACGCCGACCGGGCACGCGGACTCGCCCGTGAGGCGTGCGCAAACTACGAGATGTTCCTCACCTCGGACTTCAGCACTGCGGACGCCCGGAAGACGGCCCACCGAAGGGTCGTACCCGCTCTCGAGGACAGCGCCCGCCAGGCCGCCCAGGCCGCGCGTCTCGACTCCGACTGGCAGGAACTCGCTCTGGGCCTTTCCCGGGTGGCGCAGCAGACCTCGGCGAGCCTCGACCTCGCCGACCTGCAGGCCGGCACCACGCGGTCCGACGGTCCGGACGACGAGGAGGAACTCCAGGCCAGCGTCCTGAACCTCGGCGGCGAGATCGACGCCCACGACCCCAAGGCGCAGTGCCTGAAGACCCAGGACTCCTGACGGGACCCGCTGCGGCGGCCCGGTGGCGGCGTACCCGCGCCACCGGGCGCCGGCTGGTCCGCGTCCGCGTGTCAGACCGCCGCCGTCAGCTCCTCGTACTGCTGGTCGGTGAGCCGGATGCCCGCGGCGGCGATGTTGTGCTCCAGGTGCGCGACCTTCGACGTGCCCGGGATGGGCAGCATGACCGGTGAACGCCGCAGCAGCCAGGCGAGGGCCAGCTGGGACGGCTGGGCGCCGTGCTCCTCGGCGATCCGGTCCAGGGGACCGCCCTTGCGGGCCAGTCCTCCCGTGGCGAGCGGGTACCAGGGGATGAAGCCCATGCCGTTTCGCTCGGCGTGGGCGAGGACGTCCTCGGACGCGCGGTCGGCGAGGTTGTAGCGGTTCTGGACGGAGACGATGGTCGCGGTCCTCGATGCCTCCTCGATCTGGGCCGTGGTCACCTCGCTGAGCCCGATGTGCCGGATCTTGCCCTCCTGCTGCATGGCGGCGAGTTCGCCGACCTGGTCCGCGATGGGCACTTCGGGGTCGACGCGGTGGAGCTGCAGCAGGTCGATGCGCTCGACGCCCAGATGGCGCAGGCTCAGCTCGACCTGCTGCCTCAGGTACGCGGGCCGCCCGACCGCGACCCACTCGCCGGGCCCCGGGCGGGCGAAGCCCGCCTTCGTGGCGATCACCAGGTCCGGCGGATACGGGTGGAGGGCCTTGCGCATGAGCAGCTCGGCGGTGAAGGGGCCGTAGGCGTCGGCGGTGTCCATGAAGGTGACACCGAGGGCGACCGCGCGCCGCAGAACCCGTACGGCCTCCTCGGGGTCCGGGGGATCGCCCCAGACCCCCTCCCCCGTGAGCTGCATCGTCCCGTACCCCAGACGGTGGACGGGCAGATCACCGCCCAGCTCGAAGGTGCCCGACTCGTGGGCGTCGGCCTCCGCGCTCATGGATGTCATGGGGTCTCCTCGGGGTCGTGCGGGCGGACGGCTGCTCACCAGCCTCGACGCGCGGCCCGCTCTCGGCGCGGCGGGCTACGCCGACCGGCCGCGTCGCCTCACCCCCCGCCCGACCGGGACGCCTGAAGGGCGTGCCCGGGCCCGCCCGGACCGCCGTACCGACGCGCCCGTCAGCCGAGCGCCTCCTTGAGGCTGTCGTGGTCCGTGGCGGCCAGGATCGACTCGCGGGCCTCGGGGCAGCGCTCCAGCGCCGCGGCGTCGAAGTCCGCCGCGGTGCGCGGCTGCTGTTCCGGGTGGTCGGCGAGCCAGGTGGCCAGGTCGATGGCCAGCGCGGCCTGGGCGCCGACGCCGGAGCCGACGTCCTCCACCTTGGACCGCTCATCGGTGAGGAAGGCGCAGAACGAGGCGGCGTCGACCGGGTTGGCCTCACCGCCGCGCGACGGGTCTGCCGCGGAGGCGCTCCGCGACGCGCTCGCGCTCGCGTCCGGCGCCGGTGCACTGGTCGACGGTCCCGCGCCGGCCTCGGCGCCCTTGCCCCCGCAGGCGGTCAGGAGCAACAGCAACAGGGGCGCGGGCACTGCGTACTTCATGGTTTCCCCCTCCTCCGGGACGCCCCCACGGCGTCCGTCGCCGCCGTCCGACGGCATCGTCCCGCGCCTGTCCCGCGCTCGTCCCGGGAGCGAGCCTGATCGGTACCCGGCGGTGACAGTCTCCGGACGGCACGCCCGAAGAGGCCTGTCCCCACTATTGGCTGACGCTTCATCAAGGAGACATCCGACGAGGCTCGACACGTCGTCGCGGTTCGGCCAGGCTGATCCGGGCATGTCAATCAGGCCGTGCACGCCCCCACCGCGGTCGACCTGGAGGAAGCAAGTGAAGAGAAGCTCGCGTATCGGCAGGGTCCCGGCTGTCGTCGGCAGCGCGGTCGCGCTGGTGATCGCCCTTCCGGGGACGGCGTTCGCCGCCCCGCCCACCGCCCTGCCCGCCAACGCGGACGGCCTGGAGCAGACGTTCCAGCCGGCGTTCGACTACGACACGGACGGCTGCTACGCCACCCCCGCCATCGGCCCCGACGGCACCATCAACCCGGGCCTGAACCCCACCGGCGCCCTCAACGGCAACTGCCGCGACCAGTCGGATCTGGACAACACCAACGGCTACGCCCGCTACAAGTGCAACAACGGCTGGTGCGCCATCATCTACGGGCTCTACTTCGAGAAGGACCAGGCCATACCCGGCATCAGCCTCGGCGGCCACCGCCACGACTGGGAGCACGTCGTGGTCTGGGTGAAGGACGACCAGGCCCAGTACGTGTCCACGTCGGCGCACGGCAACTTCAACGTCTACGGCCGCGACCAGATCCGCTGGGACGGGACCCATCCCAAGGTCGTCTACCACAAGGACGGCGTGAGCACGCACTGCTTCCGTCCCGCCAACACCAACGACGAGCCGCCGGAGAACCACTACCACGGCTGGCAGTTCCCGGACCTGATCGGCTGGAACGGCTACCCCGCGGGCCTGCGCGAGAAGCTGAGCCAGGCCGACTTCGGCAGCGCGGTCTTCGGGCTGAAGGACGGCAACTTCAACGACCACCTGGCGAAGGCCAAGCCGGCGGGCATCCCGTTCGACCCCAACGCCTGACGCGTGCGCCGGGGCGGGGCGGCGCACCGCCCCGCCCCGCCCCGGGCACGACCGCGTCAGACGGCGTCCAGCTCCGCGATCTCCTCGGCGGTGAGCACGAGTTCCGCCGCGGCCACCGAGTCGCGGATGGTCTCCGGGCGGCTGGAGCCCGGGATCGGGATCACGTACGGGGACTTGGCGAGCATCCACGCCAGGCACACGCGCTGCGGGCTGACCCCGTGGGTCTGCGCGACCCGGGCGAACGGCGCGTAGGCAGAGCCGAGTTCGCCGGCCCGGGAGATGCCGCCGAGCGGGCTCCACGGCAGGAAGGCGATGCCGAGCTCGTGGCACAGCTCGAGCTCCGGCTCGCTGGAGCGGAACGCCGGTGAGAACTGGTTCTGCACGGAGACCAGACGGCCGCCCAGGATCTCGTCCGCCTGCCGGATCTGCTCCGGGTTCGCGTTGGAGACGCCGGCCATGCGGATCTTGCCCTCGTCGAGCAGGTCGCGCACGGCGCCCACGGACTCCGCGTACGGAACCTTGGGGTCGGGGCGGTGGAACTGGTACAGCCCGATGGCCTCCACGCCCAGCCGCCGCAGCGAGTCCTCACAGGCCCGCTTGATGTGCTCGGGAGAGCCGTCGAGGGTCCAGCGGCCGTCGCCGGGGCGCAGGTGACCGCCCTTGGTGGCGACCAGGACCTCGGAGCCGCGTCCGTGGGACGCCAGCGCCTTGGCGATCAGGGTCTCGTTGTGGCCGACCTCGTCGGCGTGCAGGTGGTAGGCGTCCGCCGTGTCGATGAGGGTGACACCGGCGTCGAGGGCCGCGTGGACGGTCTCGATGGACCTCGCCTCGTCCGGCCGGCCCTCGATCGACATGGGCATGCCGCCCAGGCCGATCGCGCTGACCTCGGTGTCCCCGATGCGGCGAGTCTGCATGTGTCCGTGGCCTTTCTCGGCTTGCGTCTCGGCTCTTGCGTACCGACGGCGCACTGGTTGCGCACTGATGGCGTGCCGGCACGACCGGATACGGGCCGCGGCCGTGCGGGCACGGGAACAAGCCTCGCCGGAGCTGCGCCCACACGTCCAATAGAAGAAGGCGAACACATTCAGGAGCTAGGCTTCTGAATCATGGAGCTACGCCATCTCGAGTACTTCGTCGCGGTCGCGGAGGAGCACCACTTCACCCGCGCCGCCGAGCGCCTCATGATCTCCCAGTCGGGACTGTCCGCCTCCGTGCGCGCCCTGGAGCAGGAGCTCGGGACGCCGCTGTTCGTGCGCAGCACCCGCAGCGTGGAGCTGACCGCGGCGGGCCGGGCCCTGCTGGACGAGGCCTGCCGCACGCTGGCGAGCGTGCGGGCCGCGAAGGAGGCGGTTGCGGCGGTGCAGGGCCTGATGCGCGGTGTGCTCACCATCGGCACCGAACAGTGCCTGGCCGGGGTCGACGTGCCGGCACTGCTGGCCCGCTTCCGCGCCCGGCACCCGGGTGTCGAGGTCCGGCTGCGGCAGGCCGGGTCCGCCGCCCTGGTGCAGGACATCACCAGCGGCCGGCTGGACGTGGCGTTCACGGCACTGAGCGGGGAGGCGCCCGAGGGGGTGCGGCTGCGTCCGATCACCCGGGCCCCGATGGTCCTGCTGTGCCATCCCGGGCACCGGCTGGCCGGGGCGGAGACGGCCGGCTGGGCGGATCTCGGCGGCGAGGAGTTCGTGGACTTCCATCCCGACTGGGGTGCCCGCGGGCTCACCGACC
Source organism: Streptomyces sp. BoleA5 (assembly GCF_000373665.1). Lineage (NCBI taxonomy): Bacteria > Bacillati > Actinomycetota > Actinomycetes > Kitasatosporales > Streptomycetaceae > Streptomyces > Streptomyces sp. BoleA5. The sequence goes on along the minus strand of NZ_KB892154.1, from coordinate 234,659 downwards.
GGGCCTTCGCGGCGAACCGTGTGGAGCGCCGGGTCGCCCTGGAGGTCAACGACGTGCACAGCCTGATCGACCTGGTCCACCACGGCCTCGGGATCGCCGTCGTGCCGCAGCCCATCGCCCGCAAGGAGCACGCCGCGGGCCTGCGCACCGTGCGGCTGGCGGGCGCCGAGGACCACATCTGGGAGGTGTCGGCCGCCCTTCCCCAGGAGGACCGGGTCTCCCCCGCCGCCCGCAAGCTGCTGTCCTACCTGCCGTGACGTCGCCCTTCCCGCCCGCACCGGCGGCCCCGCCGTGGACCTGCGGGCGCCCGCGCCCGCGCGCACACTGGTGCCGGGGGCGCGGTGCCGCGCGCCCGTCCCGTACCGCCGCGCCATTCCCCGGAGGGGCATGAACACCTCGGCCCACGACCCGTACGTCCGGGTGCGCGGCGCCCGCGAGCACAATCTGCGGAACGTCGACGTGGACGTCCCCCGGGACGCGCTGGCGGTGTTCACGGGGGTCTCCGGCTCGGGCAAGTCCTCGCTCGCGTTCGGCACGATCTACGCCGAGGCGCAGCGCCGGTACTTCGAGTCCGTCGCCCCGTACGCCCGGCGGCTCATCCACCAGGTGGGCGCCCCGGCGGTCGACGACGTCCTGGGGCTGCCCCCGGCGGTCGCGCTGGAACAGCGCCGCGGGGCACCGACCTCCCGCTCGTACGTGGGCACCGTTACGACCCTGTCCAACACCCTGCGCATGCTCTTCTCCCGCGCGGGCCGCTACCCGCGGGGCGCGGAATCCGTGGACTCCGACGCCTTCTCGCCCAACACGGCCGCGGGCGCCTGCCCGGTCTGCCACGGGCTGGGCCGGGTGCACCGGGCCACCGAGGAGCTGATGGTCCCCGATCCCTCGCTGAGCATCCGCGACGGGGCGATCGCCGCCTGGCCGGGCGCCTGGCACGGGAAGAACCTGCGGGACGTCACGCGCACCCTCGGGTACGACGTCGACCGGCCCTGGCGCGACCTGTCCCCGGAGGACCGGCAGTGGATCCTGTTCACCGACGAGCAGCCGGTGGTGACCGTCCACCCGGTCCGCGAGGCCGGCCGGATCCAGCGTCCGTACCAGGGCACCTTCCAGAGCGCGCGGCGCTATGTGATGCACACCTTCGCCGACTCCAAGAGCCCGGCGCTGCGCGCCCGCGCGGAACGGTTCCTGGAGAGCTCGCTGTGCCCCGACTGCGGCGGCAGCCGGCTGCGTCCGGAGTCGCTGGCCGTCACCTTCGCCGGGCGGAACATCGCCGAACTCAACGCGATGCAGCTCGCGCGGCTCGCCGAGGTGCTGCGCCCGGTCGCCCGGGGCGCGGTGGACGACCTGCCCGAGGGTCCGCAGCGCCGGATCGCGGCGACGCTCTGCGCGGACCTCGTCGCCCGGATCGAGGTCGTCACCGAACTCGGCCTGGGCTACCTCAGCCTGGACCGCACGACGCCGACGCTCTCCCCCGGGGAGCTGCAACGCCTGCGCCTGGCGACCCAGTTGCGCTCCGGCCTGTTCGGGGTCGTATACGTACTGGACGAGCCGTCGGCCGGGCTGCACCCCGCGGACAGCGAGGCGCTGCTGACGGTCCTGGTGCGGCTGCGGGAGGCGGGGAACTCGGTGTTCGTCGTCGAGCACGACATGGACGTGGTGCGCCGCGCGGACTGGATCGTCGACGTCGGGCCGCTCGCGGGCGAGCGCGGCGGCCGGGTGCTCTACAGCGGCCCGGTGGACGGGCTGGAGGCGGTCGCCGAGTCCGCCACCCGCCGTTTCCTGTTCGCCTCCGGACCCGATCCGGCCGCCGGCCGCACCGCACGGCGACCGTCGTCGTGGCTGGGCCTGCGGGGCATCACCCGGCACAATCTGCGCGGCGTGGACGTCGAGCTGCCCCTCGGGGTGTTCACGGCGATCACGGGGGTGTCGGGTTCTGGCAAGTCCACGCTGGTGGGCGTGCTCGCGGCGGTGCTGACCGAACACCTGGGGCCGGCCGGCACGGCGGACGGGGCGGCGGATCCCGCTGACGCGGGCGAGGGCGGCGACGCCGACGCGTGGGAAGGCACCGGCGTTGGGCCGGCGTCCGGCGTCCTGGCGGAGGGGCTGCAGGTGGTGGACCGCCTGGTGCGGGTGGACCAGAAGCCCATCGGCCGTACCCCGCGCTCCAACCTCGCCACCTACACCGGCCTGTTCGACGCGGTGCGCAAGCTCTTCGCGGCCACCGACGACGCCCGGCGGCACGGCCACACGGCAGGGCGGTTCTCCTTCAACGTCGCGGGCGGCCGCTGCGAGACCTGCCAGGGCGAGGGGTTCGTCGCCGTCGAGCTGCTGTTCCTGCCCGGCACCTACGCGCCCTGCCCGACCTGCCACGGGGACCGCTACAACGAGGAGACCCTGGCCGTCCGTTACCGGGGACGGAACGTCGCGGAGGTGCTCGGCATGACCGTGGACGCGGCGGCCGGCTTCTTCACGGACGTCCCCCCGGTCGCCCGGAGCCTGCGCACCCTGCAGGAGGTGGGGCTGGGCTATCTGCGGCTGGGGCAGCCGGCGACCGAACTGTCGGGCGGCGAGGCGCAGCGCATCAAGCTCGCCTCGGAGCTGCAGCGCGGCCGCCGCGGGCACACCGTGTACCTGCTGGACGAGCCCACCACCGGGCTGCACCCCGCCGATGTGGAGCTGCTGATGCGGCAGTTGCACGGGCTGGTCGACGCGGGCCACTCGGTCTTCGTCGTCGAGCACGAGATGAGCGTCGTGGCGGGCGCCGACTGGGTGGTCGACCTGGGACCCGGCGGCGGGGACGCGGGCGGCCGCGTCGTCGCCACCGGGCGGCCCGCTCACGTGGCCGAGTCGGACGGGAGCCGTACGGCGCCCTACCTGGCGCGCCGGCTGGCGGGCTGACGCCCCAGCGCCCGGCCCGCCCAGGGCTCACCCGGCCCGCCAGCCGCTCCAGCGCCGTACGGAGACCTCCACCACCGGCCCTTCCGGCGGACGGCCGGTGTACTGGCCGTACCTGGCGGTCAGCAGGGCGACGAGGCGGTCGGCCGCGGCGGATCCGCCGGCCGGGGGGAGGACACGGGCCGTGCCGTCGGCGCGGGCCCACCACAGCAGATCCCAGTCCTCGTCGTAGTGGTCGGCGAGCAGGCAGACCGCGGGGTTGGCCTCGATGTTGGCCAGGCGTTTGAGGCGCGTGGTCCGCTTGGGCTTGTGGTCGACAGCCAGCGCGACCGTGTCGCCGTCCACGGCGAAGACCACCGGCACCAGGTGCGGTGTCCCGGACGGGTCGGTGGTGGCCAGGCGGGCGACGCGTGCCGCGGCGAAGCGCTCGCGCGCCTCGCCGCCGGTCAGGACCGGCATCGGGCCCTCCCCTCGTCGTGGCCCGCCGGTCAGCGGAACCGGTCGGCGAGCGCCGCCAGTCGGTCCAGGTGCTCCAGGGCCTGCGGTTCGGGCAGCGTCGGCAGGTGGAGCAGGACCCGTTCGACGCCGAGCCGCCGGTAGCCCTCGAGGTGCTCCTCGCCGCCGCGGACCCCGTACACCGTCACGGGCACGTCCCGTCCGGCGACCTCGCGCAGCCGCTCCATGCGCGGGCCGAGGTCGTCCGGCCCGTCGCTGTTGGCGATCCAGGCGTCACCGAATTCGGCGACCCGGCGGAACCCGCCCTCGCCGCCGCCGACGTAGATGGGCGGGTGCGGCCGCTGCACCGGCTTGGGCCAGGCGAAGACGGGGTCGAAATCGACGAACCGGCCGTGGAACTCGGCCTGGTCCGCGGTCCACAGCTCGCGCATCGCCCGCAGGCGTTCGTCGGTGAGCAGACCCCGCGTGGCGGGGTCGGCACCGTGGTTCCGCATCTCCTCGCGGTTCCAGCCGACGCCGACACCGAAGACGGCGCGGCCGTCGGAGACCAGGTCGAGGGAGGCCACCTCCTTGGCCGTGTGGATCGGGTCGCGCTGCGGGACCAGGGCGATCCCGGTGCCCAGCAGCAGGCGCCGGGTGACGGCGGCGATCACGGACAGGGCGACAAAGGGGTCGAGGGTGCGGTAGTACATCTCCGGCAGTTCGCCGCCCCCGGGATAGGGGCTCTCGCGGCGCACCGGGATGTGGCTGTGCTCCGCGATGAACAGCGAGTCGAACGCCCGTTCCTCCAGGGCGGTCCCGAGCGGGGCGGGGCGGATGCCCTGGTCGGTGATGAAGGTCGAGATCCCGATTTTCACGACGGCTCCGTGGGTTGCGGCGGCGAGGACTGGCCCCGCTGTGCTGCCTACCCCGCCCGGGGGGCCGTGCGCCCCCGACCACCCGGGCGGAGCATCGCCACCGGACCCCGCCGGGCCGGGCGCCCGCTCAGCCGGCCGCCACGCGGCGCGCGACCACCGGCGCCCGCTCGCGCCGGTGCAGTTCCACGGCGAGCGGCGCCGCGGTGAAGACCGAGGACCAGGTGCCCACGGCCAGCCCGATGAGCAGGGCCAGCGCGAAGCCGGCGAGGGATCCCTCCCCCGGCACGGCGAGCGCGGTGAGGATGAACGCCGCGCCCGTCCCGGTGTTCGCGGTACGGGGCACCGTCTGCAGGACCGCCGCGTTGGCCACGCGGGCGAAGGGGCGCTTCCGCTCGCGCCGGGTCAGTTCCCTGACCCGGTCGAAGACGACCACCGAGTCGTTGACGGAGTAGCCGATGACCGTGAGCAGGGCCGCGACGAAGACGCCGTCGACGGGCTTGCCGAGCCAGGCGAACACCCCGGCCAGGACGACGACGTCGTGCGCCATGGCGACCACCGCCGCCGCGCCGAACGTCCACCGGAACCGGGCGACGAGGTAAAGGAGCTGGGCGGTCAGCGCCACGACGAGGGCGATGACGGCACCGCGCCGCAACTCCTCGCCGATGCCCGGTCCGACGGACTCGTCGCGGAGTTTGTCCGCCTGCCCTCCGAGGCCGCCGATCGCCGCGGTGACGCGGTCCTCCTCCGGCTCCGTCAGCTCCGCGGTGCGCACGGTGAGACGGTCCTCGCCCGAGGTCTGCACGACCGCCCTGGGGAACCCGGCGCCGGCGAGGACCTCCCGTGCACGGTCGGCGTCCACCGGCCGGTCCGTGGCGTACTCGATCAGCCGGCCGCCGGTGAACTCCACCCCGAGGTCGGCACCGCGCACGAGGACGCCGGAGCCGGCCAGGACCAGTTCCGGAGTAGCGTCCGTCGCCCTCCACCGGGTTGCGGGTCCGGATGCGGGGTGGTGGCCTGAAGGTGTGCCGCGCAGGGGAGGCAGGGATGGCGACAGCGTCGATGCGTACGGTCCGGCTCTCCTCGCGGGACATCCCCGCGCTCGGCCAGGGCACCTGGCGCCTCGGCGAGGACCCGGGTCGCCGCCGCGAGGAGATCGCCGCCCTGCGGCTCGGTCTGGACCTCGGCATGCCGATCGTCGACACCGCGGAGATGTACGGCGACGGCGCGTCGGAGGAACTGGTCGGGGAGGCCATCGCGGGACGCCGAACCGAGGTCTTCCTCGTGAGCAAGGTGCTCCCGGACCACGCCGACCGCCGTGGTGTCGTCGCCGCCTGTGAGGCGAGCCTGCGACGGCTCCGTACCGACATCCTCGACCTGTACGTGCTGCACCGGCGGGGACGGCATCCGCTGCAGGAGACCCTCGCCGGGTTCACCGAGCTGATGGCACGGGGCAGGATCCGCACCTGGGGGGTCTGCGACCTGGACGCCCGGGACATGGCCGAACTGGTCGCCGTCCCGGGCGGGTCGGCGGTGGCGGTGGACCAGGTGCCCTACAACCTCACCCGGCGCGGCATCGAGTGGGACCTGCTGCCCTGGTGCCGGCGCAACCGGGCCGGCGTGATGGCGTACTCCCCCGTCGAGCGGGGCCGGCTGCTGCGGTCCGCACCGCTGCGGGCCGTGGCGGACGGCCTCGGCGCCACGCCCGCCCAGGTCGCACTGGCGTGGGTGCTGGAGCAGGGCGTGGCGGCGATCCCCCGCTCGGGGCGGCCTGAGCACGTGCGGGAGAACCGCGCCGCGGCCGACCTCCGGCTCTCCCCGGACGCGCTGGCGGCGCTGGACGCGGCCTTCCCGCCGCCGCGCGGGCCGGTGCCGCTGGAGGTCCTCTGAGCGGCGCCGTGCCCGGTCAGTGGGCCGGCGGTACGTGCGCCGGTGCGGGTGCCGGGACCGGTGCGGGTGCCGAGACAGTTGCGGGTGCGGCGAGGAGCCGTTCGATGCCCAGGTCGAGGGCGACCTCAAGGTGGGTGAGCGATCCCGTCGACATCAGGATCGAGACCCCGCCCTGGATGCCCGCGAGCAGAGCGGCCGCGGCACGGTCGGCGTCCAATTCCGGTGAGATCTCCCGCTTCTCCTGCATGACCCGGATGCCGCTGGTGATCTGGGCCTGCCAGGACGCGAGGAGTTCCCTGGTGACGGCCTGCGCCCCGGGCGTGGCGGGGCTCAGCTGCGAGACGAGCGTGCCGAGCGGGCACTGCTGCCCCTGCCGCCGGTAGCGGTCGACGACCGCGTCCCGCCAGTCGTACCAGGCCTGCCGTGAGGTGAGCGCGCCGAGGTGCGGCTGCTGGTCGGAGAGCACCCGGCCGGCCTCGTGCCGGGCGACGGCGAGCAGCAGTTCCTCCTTGCCGCCGGGGAAGTAGTGGAAGAGCTGGCTCTTGCTGGTGGCCGTACGGGCGCGGATGTCGTCCAGGGTTGACTCGGTCGCGCCGCGTTCGCGGATCTGCTCCGCGGCCCCCTCGACGATGCGTTGCCGGGTGGCGGCGCCCTTGGCCGTGAGTCGTGGTGCCATGCCTCCATCGTGCCACTTTCTGGACTTGCAGGTCCATTTTTCGGGTGGCACCTTGGCCGTTCCCAGCCGGTTCACGGAGAAAGGCACGGCACATGACCCAGCGACTCACCGGGCGGACGGCCCTGGTCACCGGTTCCACCACAGGCCTCGGCGCCGCCATCGCGGCGGCCCTGGCCGCCGAGGGCGCGTTCGTCGTCGTCAGCGGACGCGACGAGGCCCGCGGCGCCGACGTGGTGGCACGCATCGAGAAGGACGGCGGCTCGGCCGCGTTCGTCGGCGCCGACCTGTCGGGTGGCGCCGACGCCGTCGGCCGCCTCGCCACCGGCGCGCTCGCTGCGGCCGGCGGACGGATCGACGTCCTCGTCAACAACGCGGCGCTCCTGCTCACGCCGACGCCGACCGCCGAGGTCCCGCAGGAGACCGTCGACCAGGCGCTGGCGGTGAGCGTGCGGTCGGTGTTCCTGCTCACCGGCCTTCTGGCGCCCCCGATGGCCGAGCGCGGACACGGCGCCGTGGTCAACCTGGGGTCCATCGCCGGCATGCGGGGCTCGGCGAACTCGGCGCTCTACAGCATGACCAAGGCGGCCGTGCACTCGCTGACGACGTCGTGGGCGGCGGAGTACGGCCCGCACGGCGTCAGGGTCAACACCGTGGCCCCCGGCCCCACCCTGACCGACAAGGTGGCGGCGATGGGCGAGCACCTGACCCCGATCGTCTCCCGCATGCCCGCGCGCCGCGCCGGCACCCCGGCGGAGGTGGCCTCGGCCGTGGTGTTCCTGGCGAGCGACGAGGCCTCGCAGATCCACGGCGCCACACTGACCGTCGACGGCGGGTACACCGCGGTGTAGCGTCCGGGCGCCAAGGTGTGGCCGCGCCCGCCCGTTGCCACAATGAGGGCATGACGAGCGCCGGTCGCTACGGGGAGCGCTTCTTCCGCCCCGAGGACGCAGGTGAGGGCGGCCGCGTCGACCTCGCCGCCGCCACGTTCGACGACACGACACTCGCCCGCCTGCGGCAGCTCGGGGCGGGTCCGGGATGGCGCTGTCTGGACGTGGGCGCCGGCACGGGCACCGTGGCGCACAGGCTGCTGCGCGAGGCCGGGGTCTCCGAGGTGCTCGCCGTCGACCGGGACGTGCGCTTCCTTGCGGCACGCCCCGCCCCGGGCCTGACGGTGCGCCAGGCGGACGTCACCGCCGACGGCTTCCCACCGGGGCGCTTCGACCTCGTCCACGCCCGGTTCGTGCTGATGCACCTGCCGTCGCCGGAACGCGTGATCGCCACGCTCGGCCGCCTGCTCGCCCCCGGCGGCGTCCTGGTGGTCTGCGACGCCGTCGACCTCACCACCGCCGACGCCCCCGACACGCCGTTCACGCTGGCCGTGCGGGCGATGTGGCGGGGGCTGCGCGACTCGATCGGCACCGACGTCTCCTGGGTGCCCCGCTACCCCGGGATGCTCAGGGCGGCGGGGCTGCGATCGGTGGCGGCCGAGATCCACGTGCCGCCGCTCATGCCGGGCAGCGCGATCAGCCGGTTCTGGGCGCAGACGTTGGACCGGAGCCGATCGACCATGATCGCCACGGGTCTCGTCGACGACACCCTCGTCGACGAGGCGGTGCGTCACCTGGACTCCCCTGAGTGCGCCGACCTGCCTCCCGGCATGCTCATGGCCTGGGGCCGGTCACCGCTTTAGGCCTGCCGGGACATCACCCGTCCGGCCCAGCGCGACATGCGCCTACGCGGTCCCGCGACCAGGCTGGGCGGTGGTGCAGTCGGAGGGCTCCGCTTCTCCCTGCCGGAGTTCTCATCGCCATGAGTCGGGCCCCCACCGCAATGACGCGGCGGGGGCCTGAGGCGCCTTCAGGAGTTCTCCGCCGCAAGCGCGGCCTCCAGCCGGCGCACCTCGGCGACCAGCCGCGGCACGTCCCGGCGGGCGGCGGCCACGAAGTCGGGCTCGACGTCGATCCGTTCGTCCGGGCCGGCGACCTGACGCCCGGCGGTGACCCCCGTGAGACGCCACTCGTCGCCGCCCTCACCACCGGCCGCCCCGCCCCGCGGGAAACCCGCCCCGTCGCTCCCCGCCCGGGTCTGCGGCAGTGGTCTCCAGCGGGCCGGGCGACGCACTCGCGGCGCGCTCCGCCAACACATCCAGTTCCGCTTCCGTCGGCGACCCGTCCACGGCCGCGCTCCGATCATCCGCCGGCGCGGCCGCCAGGTCGCCGCGCACCAGGGAGAACACGACGAGGTCGACGCGGCCTGTGTGCACGAAGCCCGCGTCGCGCAGGACGCCTTCACGGCGCAGGCCGGCCTTCGCGGCGACCCGCCGGGACGCGGTGTTGCCCGTCGCCGCGCGCAGTTCCAGGCGGTGGAAGCCCTGTTCGGTCAGCAGCCATGCCGCCAGCGCCCGGGTCGCCTCCGCGGCGGTTCCGCGTCCTCTCGCCCAGGGCGAGACCCAGTAGCCCACCTCGCTCGTCCGCACCCGCCAGTCGGTGCGCTTCAGACCGACGGTGCCCACCAGCCGTCCGCCGTCCCGCTCGGCGACGGCGAAGTGGATGCCGTCGCCCGACGCGCGCAGGGCGTGGGAGCCCGTCGTGCACCAGGCCATCGCCTCTTCGGGTGTGTAGGGCCGGGGCAGGGGCAGCCACCGCTGGGTGAGGGGGTCCACGCAGCTTGCCCAGGTGTCCTGGGCGTCGTCCGGGGTGAACGGGCGCAGGACGAATCGCTCGGTGTGCAGGACCGTGTCGGGGAACACATCCGTTGCCATCGCTCTCTCCGTCCGCGTGGGCCCGGGGTCGGCCAGACGGTAGCAGCAGCCCGGCACGGCGCACCCGTGGCCTCGCGGGCCGTGACGCAGCGTCGCCGCGCACTCGGTACACGGTGACGGCAGGGCATATCGACATTTCAGACTTGTCGGCACATTTGCCGTATACAACTCCCCAACCGAAAGCAGCCCCTTGACACTCCGCTCTCTGGGGTTCATGGTTCCCCCATCGCTCGTTTAAACCGGTTCAAACGCGAGATGACATCATCCTTTCGCGTTGGTTGCCCCGGTATGCGAGTGCCAGAACGTGCTGCCTCCGGCGCCAAAGGTGCCGCCGGACGGCGTGCCCCCACGGGGGCACGCCGGTCGACGGAACCTGCGGCTGCGGATGTGGCCCCCTTCCGCCGCCGTACACGGAGAGTCCGCATGGCCCGACGCCCCACGATCGCCGATGTCGCCCAACTGGCGGGTGTGTCCCGGGCGACGGTCTCCTTCGTCCTCAACGACCGCCCCGGCGTGGCCGCCGCGACCCAGGAACGGGTGCGCGCGGCGGCCGGGCAGCTGGGCTGGACGCCGAGCCGCAGCGCCCGTGCGCTGTCGACCGGGCGTGCCAGGGCCGTTGGCCTGGTCCTGACCCGCGAACCCGACCTGATCGGCACCGACCCCTTCTTCCCCGCCTTCATGGCGGGCATCGAGTCGGTCATATCCGAGTCGGGCGACGGCCTCATGCTGCACGTGACGAGCCCCCGCAACGAGATGGACACCTACCGCCGCCTGGTGGACGACCAGCGTGTGGACGGGGTCTTCCTCACCGACCTGCGGGTGGGCGACCCGCGCCCGGAGCTGCTGCGGGAACTCGGCCTGCCCGCGGTGGCCGTCGGCGCCGACGAGGGTGTCGAGGGGATCGCCACGGTCAACCTGGACGACCGTCCGGTGGTCGCGGGCGCCGTCCGCCACCTCGTCGGACTCGGCCACCGCCGCATCGCCTATGTCGCGGGCCCCGAGGAGTACCTGCACGCCCAGCGGCGGCTCAGCGCCTGGCAGGACGCGCTCGCGGAGGCGGGCCTGCCCCAGGGCCCGGTTCTGCCGGGCGGCTTCACCGCCGAGGGCGGCGCGCTCGCGACGCGGGCGCTGATCACGCGGGGCGACCGGCCCGCCGCCATCGTGTACGCCAACGACCTCTCCGCGACCGCGGGCATGGCCGTGGCGCAGGAGGCCGGCCTGCGGATGCCCGACGACCTGTCGGTGGTCGGCTTCGACGACGTACCGCTGGCCTCCTGGACCCGGCCCTCGCTGACCACCTGCCGCGCCGACGCCGCCAACTGGGGCCGGGCCGCCACCCGTGCCCTCATCGAGACCATCGAGCACGGCACCACCCCGCACGTGGAACTGGACCCGGCCGCACTCATGGTGCGCGATTCCACGGGCCCGGCCCCCGCCCGCCCCTGACCACCACACCCTGACGCGCGCCCGTCGCGCCCACGACGTTCTCCGCTCCCCGGAGGGCCGTCACCGAGGCAGGACGACGCCCCGGAACGGCCGCTTCCCACCCCCTTGAGAACACGGAGCCACCGCAATGAAGAAAACCGTCCTGACCGTCCTTTCCGCCGTCGCCCTGACCGTGCCGCTCGCAGCGTGCGGCAGCGGCGGGTCGGACTCCGCCGCGGGCGGCGACGCCCACGGCCCGATCACGGTCTGGTACTCCAACAACGCCCAGGAGGTCGCCTGGGGCAAGAGCATGGTCGCGTCCTGGAACGCCGCCCACCCCGACGAGAAGGTGAAGGCGCAGGAGATACCCGCGGGCAAGAGCTCCGAGGAGGTCATCGGCGCAGCCATCACGGCGGGCAACGCCCCGTGCCTGATCCTCAACACCGCCCCCGCGGCCGTGCCCGGCTTCCAGAAGCAGGGCGGCCTGGTGGCCCTGGACGACTTCCCGGGTGGGAAGAAGTACCTCGAGGAGCGTACCGGCGAACGGCTCTCCCAGTACGCGTCGCCCGACGGCAAGCACTACCAGATGCCCTGGAAGAGCAACCCCGTCATGATCTTCTACAACAAGGACCTGTTCAAGAAGGCCGGGCTCGACGCCGAGCACCCCAAGCTCTCCACCTACCAGGACTTCCTCGCCACCTCGCGCGCCCTGGTGAAGGGCGGTGCGCACGCCGCCATCTGGCCGGCGCCCACCTCCGAGTTCTACCAGTCCTGGTTCGACTTCTACCCGCTCTTCGCGGCCCAGACCGGCAAGCAGCTCGTCGAGGACGGCAAGGCCCAGTTCGCCTCGCCCGACGGAGTCAAGGCCGCCGAGTTCTGGAAGACGATGTACGCGGACCGCCTGGCCCCCAACGAGCAGTACAACGGTGACTCCTTCGCCGACGGCAAGGCCGCCATGGCGATCGTCGGCCCGTGGGCCGTCTCCGTCTACGGCGACAAGGTCAAGTGGGGCGCCGTGCCGGTGCCGACCGCCACCGGCGCCGAGGCCAAGGGCACCTTCAGCGACGAGAAGTCGATCGGCATGTTCACCGCGTGCAAGAACAAGGGCACGGCCTGGGACGTGCTGAAGTTCGCCACCGGCAAGGAGCAGGACGGCAAGCTGCTGGAGGCCACCGGCCAGATGCCGATGCGGCAGGACCTCGCGGCCGCGTACCCCGACTACTTCGCCTCGCACCCGGACTACAAGACCTTCGCCGAGCAGGCCGACCGCACCGTCGAGGCCCCGAACGTGCCGAACTCCGTCGAGATCTGGCAGACGTTCCGCGACGCCTACACCAAGTCCGTGATCTTCGGGAAGGGCGACGTCGAGAGCGCCTTCCGTGAGGCCGCGGGCAAGGTCGACGGCCTGGCGAAGCAGTGAGTCACGGCCATGTCCTCCACGCACCATGACGTCCTCCGCCCCGGGTCCGCCCGGGGCGGGGCCCGCCCCCGGACCGACCGCGGGCCACGGCCGCGCAGGTCGCGGTTCGCGGGCCGGCAGCCCATCGGCCTGGCCTTCGTCTCCCCGTACATCCTGTACCTGGCCGCGATCTTCCTGTACCCGCTCGGCTTCGCGGTGTGGATCTCCTTCCACGACTACTTCTTCGCCGCGCCCGGCGCCCAGGTGGACCGCCCCTTCGTGGGGTTCGCCAACTACACCTCCGTGCTCACGGATCCGGACGTGTGGCGGTCGTTCCTCAACATCGCGGTCTTCCTGGTCATCAACGTGCCGCTGACGGTGGCGGCGTCCCTCGTGCTCGCCACCGCCCTCAACTCCAAGCTGCGGGCCCGCACGTTCTTCCGCACGGCCTACTACGTCCCGTACATCACCGCCAGCGTCGCGGTCGTCGGCGTGTGGCTGTTCCTGTTCAACTCCAACGGCCTGGTCAACAAGGCGCTCGGGCCGCTCGCACCGGACCCGTCGTGGCTGGTCAACTCGCATCTGGCGATGCCGACCATCGCGCTGTTCGTCGCCTGGAAGCAGCTCGGCTTCTTCATCGTGCTCTACCTGTCGGCGCTGCAGAACGTGCCCGGCGAGCTGTACGAGTCCGCCGCGCTCGACGGCGCGGGCAAGGTGCGGATGTTCTGGTCGATCACCGTCCCGGCGGTGCGCACCGCCACCCTGCTCGTACTGGTCCTGGCGACGGTGACCGGGGCGAACCTCTTCACCGAGCCCTACCTGCTGACCAGCGGCGGCGGACCCGACGGGGCGACCACCTCACCGGTGCTGCTGATGTACCAGCGCGGTCTGCAGCAGGGCCACCCGGACGAGGCGGCGGCGATCGGCGTGATCCTCGTCGTGCTGATCACCGGCATCTCCCTCGTCTACCGCCGAGTGCTGGAGAGGGACTGACATGACCGACGTCCACGCTCCGGCGCACCGCCGCCGCCCGGCAGGGCACGGTCCGCACGCGCACTCCCGCGCGCGCCGGATCCTGTCGCGGCTGGCGCTGCTCGCCGGGGCCTTCGCCTTCCTCTTCCCCTTCTACTACATGCTCGTCGGCTCGCTGCAGCGCGAGCCCGACAGCAGTCCCGCCGGGGCCTTCCCGCGACCGGGCAACCTCTCCCTGCACAACTACGCGGAGATCAACTCGGCCATCTCGCTGGGCCGTTCCCTGATCAACTCCGGGATCTTCACCGGCGGCGTGATCGTCTGCACCACCGTCTTCGGTCTGCTGGCGGGATACGCCCTGGCCAGGCTCCACTTCCGGGGCAAGGGCTCGACCTTCGCGCTGGTGCTGCTGGTGCAGGTCATCCCGTTCCAGCTGCTGATGATCCCGCTGTACGTGCTGATCGTCCGCGACTACGGGCTGGCCGACTCCTACATCGGGATCATCCTGCCGTTCGCCATCAACACCAGTGCGGTCTTCATCTTCCGGCAGTTCTTCCTGCAGCTGCCGCAGGCGATGTTCGAGGCCGCGCGCATCGACGGCGCGGGCGAGCTGCAGATCCTGTTCCGGATCGCGATCCCGCTGTGCAAGCCGGCGCTGGCCTCCGTGGTGCTGCTGAGCTTCACCGGGCCGTGGAACGAGTTCCTGTGGCCGTTCCTGGTCACCAAGGAGCAGGACATGCAGCCCCTGGCCGTCTCGCTGGCCAACTACATCAGCACCGTCTCCTCCTCCGCCGCCAACCCGTTCGGCGCCATCCTCGCCGGCGCCTGCGTGCTGGCCGCGCCCGCGGTGGCCCTGTACCTCGTCTTCCAGAGCCGCTTCAACTCCACCGACCTCGATTCCGCCACGAAGGGCTGAACTCGCTGTGAACGACCGCACCACCGGCTCCACCGGCTCCACCACCGTGCCCTACCGCCTGACCCGCGTCGGCGTCGTGATGTCCCCGCTGGCAGGCGAGGCCAACGAGGCCGAGGGCGTGCTCAACCCCGCGTCCGGCCGCACCCCGGACGGCACCCTGCACCTGCTGCCCCGCCTCGTCGCGGAGGGCAACGTCTCCCGCGTGGGCCTCGCCGAGGTCGTCATCGAGGACGGCGTGCCCACCGGCGTCGAGCGCCGCGGCGTCGTCCTCGCCCCCGACGCCGGCTGGGAGCGCGGCAAGAACAACGCCGGCGTGGAGGACCCGCGCACGACGTGGATCGAGGCGCTCGGGCTGCACGTCATGTCGTACGTCGCCTACGGCCCGCTCGGTCCCAAGCCGGCGCTGGCCGTCTCGAAGGACCTGGTGACCTGGGAGCGCCTGGGCCCGATCCAGTTCGCCTACCAGGCGGACCTCGACACCGACCTCAACCTCTTCCCGAACAAGGACGTGGTGCACTTCCCCGAGCCCGTCCCGGGCCCGGACGGCGAGCCCTGCTTCGCGATGCTGCACCGGCCGATGTGGGACCTGGGCTGGTTCCGCCCCGGTGAGGGCGTGCACCTGCCGGCCGGCGTGACCGACGAGCGCCCCGGCATCTGGATCTCCTACGTGCCCGTCGCCGAGGTCGAGAAGGACCTCGGCGCACTGGCCCGCCCCCGTGACCACCGCCTGGTCGCGCTGTCCGAGCACCCCTGGGAGGAGCTCAAGATCGGCGCGGGCCCGGCACCGATCCGCGTCGAGGAGGGATGGCTGCTCATCCACCACGGCGTGTCCGGCACGATCGACGACCCCTTCGCCCAGCAGCAGAAGGTCAGCTACGCGGCGGGCGCGATGATCCTCGACCCGCAGGACCCGGCCCGGATCCTGGCCCGCACCGACGAGCCGCTGATGGAGCCGGAGACGGAGGAGGAGCGCTCGGGCACCGTGCCCAACGTCGTCTTCCCGACGGCGATCGAGGAGATCGACGGCGTCCGCTACGTCTTCTACGGCATGGCCGACGCGCACATCGGTGTCGCCCGCCTGGACCGTGCCGAGTGACTCCGCTCGGTCTGGGCCTGGCCGGCTGCGGTGCGTTCGGCGCCTACCTGCTGGACGCCGTGGCCGGCCTCCCCGGCGTACGCGTCGTCGCGTGCGCCGACCCCGACGGTGACCGTGCCGCCGCCCTCGCGCGGCGGCACGGCGCCGCCGTCGCCCCCGACGCCGCTTCGTTGGCCGGTTTCCCCGGTGTGGACGTCGTGGCGATCGCCACTCCCCCGGCCACCCACGCGGAACTCGCCGTCGAGGCGCTGCGCGCGGGCCGGCACGTCTTCTGCGAGAAGCCGCTGGCCGTGACGCTGGAGGACGCCCTGCGGGTCGAGACCGAGGCCGAGCGCTCCGCCGGGGTCCTCGTCGTCGACCACGTCCTGCGCTACAACCCCGTCCTGCGGATGCTGCAGCGGCTCCGCGTGGAAGGGCTGCTGGACCCCCTGGTGCGCTTCGCCTTCGAGAACGACGCCGCCGACGAGGACCTGGGCCCCGGCCACTGGTTCTGGGACCCCGCCCGCAGCGGCGGTATCCACGTCGAGCACGGTGTGCACTTCTTCGACGCCGCACGCGCCCTCATGGGCAGCGAGCCCGTCGAGGTGCACGGCACCGCCGTCCGCCGCGAGGGCGGCCCGGTCGACATCGTCGTGGCCACCGCCACCCACCCGGGTGGCGCCGTCGCGACCCACACCCACTCCTTCACCCACGCCCACCGCGCCGAACGGCAGTTGATGCGCCTGGACTACGGCTTCGCCGAGGCCCGGGTCACCGGCTGGATCCCGGCCCACGCGACGGTCACGGCCTGGACGGACGAGCAGGGCGCCCGCCGCTGGGAGGAACTGCCCGCGCGCGCGGCCGGTCTGCTGGCCGTGCCCGGGCTCCGGCCGCACGGCGAGGAGCGGATCACCGTCACCGTGGAACGCGACGCGGGACCGGCGGCGCCCGCCCGCGGCCGCGGGGTCGAGCGCAGCGTCCCGCACCGGGTGACCTGCGTGGTCGACCTGGGCGGCGAGGCGCGCAAGCAGCACGTGTACGCGGAGAGCGTGCGGGCCGCCTTCACCGACCTGCTGCGCTGCGCGACCGAGGGCGGCACCCCGGTGGCCGACGCGCGGTCCGGGCGGACCGCGGTCGCGGTGGCCGAGGCGGCCACCCGCTCCGCGCGGACCGGCCGCACCCTGCCAGTCCCCTCGGACCGAACAGGAGCATGAGGAGCATCGTGAGCAGCACCACCGGTCCCGAGCCGGCCGCGCCCTGGTGGCGGGACGCCGTCTGCTATGAGATCCATCCGCGCGCGTTCGCCGACGGCGACGGGGACGGCGTCGGCGACCTCGCCGGTGCCACCGCCCGCCTCGACCACGTGGCCCGACTCGGGGCCGACGCGGTGTGGATCACGCCGTTCTACCCGTCCCCGCTGGCCGACGGCGGCTACGACATCACCGACCACACCGCCGTAGCCCCCGACCTCGGCACCGAAGCGGACTTCGACGCCCTGGTCGCGCGCGCCCACGGCCTGGGGCTGAAGGTCCTGATCGACCTCGTCCCCAACCACACCTCCGACACGCACCCCTGGTTCCGGGAAGCCCTGACCGCCGGCCCCGGGAGCGCGGCCAGGGACCGCTACCTCTTCCGCCCCGGGCGCNGCGCGGACGGTGAACTCCCCCCGAACGACTGGCAGTCGGCCTTCGGTGGCCCGGCGTGGACCCGGGTCCCCGCGAAGGACGGCGGCCCGGGCGAGTGGTACCTGCACCTGCACGCGCCCGAGCAGCCGGACCTCGACTGGCGGCACCCGGAGGTCGTCGCGGACTTCGAGCGGATCCTGCGCCACTGGCTGGACCGCGGCGTCGACGGCTTCCGCATCGACGTCGCCCACACCCTGTTCAAGGCGCCGGGCCTCCCCGACGCCGGGCCCGGGCAGCACCAGGACATCCTGCGCAACCACCTGATGCCCTACCACGACCAGGAGGAACTGCACCCGCTGTTCCGCACCTGGCGCCGGCTCCTGGACACCCACCCGGCACCGCCCGGGGCGGTCCCTCCGCGGCAACGGGTGATGGTGGCCGAGGCCGCCGTCTTCGAACCGGCCCGGCTGGCCCGGTACGTCAGTCCCGGCGAGATGCAGCAGGCCTTCAACTTCGCCTTCCTGGAGTCCTCTTGGGACGGGGCGGAGATGCGCGCGGTCATCGAGCGGTCCGTCGCGTCGATGCGCGCCGTCGGGGCGCCGGTCACCTGGGTCCTGTCCAGCCACGACGCGGTCCGCCCGGTCACCCGGTACGGCGGCGGGCCGCTCGGGCGCCGCCGTGCCCGGGCCGCCGCGCTGCTCATGCTCGCGCTGCCCGGTGCCGCCTACGTCTACCAGGGCGAGGAACTGGGTCTGCCGCAGGCCCACGTGCCGGACGACCGGCTGCGCGATCCGCTCTGGGAGCGTTCCGGCCACCGCGAGCGCGGCCGCGACGGCTGCCGCGTGCCGCTGCCCTGGGAGGGCACGTCGGCACCGTACGGGTTCAGCACCGCCGCCCCGGACGCCTGCTGGTTCCCGCAGCCGGACGACTGGGGCGACCTCACGGTACGGGCCCAGGAGGACGACCCAGCCTCGATGCTCGCCCTGTACCGCGCCGCGCTGCGCCTGCGCCGCGCCGCGCCGGTCCCGGCCGACGCGATGGCGGCACCGGAGGGGCCGGCGGACGGTTCCTGGTTCACCTTCGACCGCGCGCCGGGGCTGCGGTGCCTGGCCAACTTCGGCCCCGATCCGCTGCCCCTCGCGGACAGCGACGAGGTGCTGCTGGCCAGCGCCCCGCTCGACGGCCGCACGGTGCCCGCGGACACCACCGTCTGGATCCGCACCGCCGGAGGCACGACCGCGACCGCGTCCTGACAGGCGACCTGACCGGCGGCACCAGGGCGGTCCGGGACTCGCGGGGGCACGGGCGACGTGCGTCCGCGGGCCTGCCGCCGTCCGGCACCCCCGGCCGCGCGCAGCGGTCTCACTGCGTCCGGGGAAGCGACTCCAGCGGCTTGAAGTCGGCGTGCTGCGCGGTGGCGACCAGCGCCTGCACCATCACGGACTCGGGATCCCGGCGGAAGGCGACCAGCCCGATCTCGGCGGCCCGGGCGGACGCCACCATCGGGACGGCCCGGACCCCGGGCGGCACTCCGAGGGCGTGGATCCACGCCAGAGGGGCGATCGCGGCCCACCGGCCGGGCACGACGTGCGCGATCAACGAGGCGAACGAGTCGGTCTCCACCCTCGCCACCGGTTCGGCCCCGGCCGCGGCGAAGAGGGCGTCCATGGTGCGCCGTCCCCGCATGGTCGGTGTGAGCAGGCACAGCGGCAGGGCCGCCGCCTCCGCCCAGGACACCGTGGCGCCGCCGACCGGGGCCCACGAGGCGTCGGTGAGCAGCGCGTACTTCTCCCGGTACAGCGGCACGGTGCGGAAGGCGGCGCGCACCTCGTCGTCCAGGTAGGTGACGGCGGCGTCGAGGGTGAAGTCCCTGAGCATCGTGAGGATGTCGCTCGACGTCAGGTCGTTGACGATGTGTGCGGTGAGCAGCGGGTGCCGCGTGCAGAGCGGGTCGACCAGGCGCGGCACGGCGGTGGCGGCGCTGGGCACGACCCCGATGCGGATACGGCCGCTCAGCCCGGTGCGCATGGCGGCGACCTCGCCCTCCATGGCGTCCCGGTCGGCCAGGATCTGCCGCGCCCACACCACGACGCGCTCGCCCTCGGCGGTGAGGCCGTCGAACCGCCGGCCCCGCTGGATCAGCGGGACGCGCATCTCCTCCTCCAGCTTGCGGATGCCCTCGGACAACGAGGGCTGGGAGACCCCGCAGCTCTGCGCGGCACGGGCGAAGTGCCCCTCCTGCGCCAAGGCCACCAGGTATTCGAGCTGCCGGAAGAGCACGGCTGAGCACCTCTCACGATTCCGCCGGCCGGGATACGCGTCGGAGTTGTTGCCGGTTCCGAGCTGTATACCAAGTCGCTCCCGAAGGACCGACGGCGCCCACCTGCGTGACGTACCCGGCGCGCTCCTCCTCCCAGTGAACCGGTGGGTGCCGTGCGGGGCGAGTCGTGGATGCGGTCCGCGCGCGGAACGGCGGGCGCGCCCGTGCGGAGCGCGCCCACCGCCCCGCGTCAGGCGACGGGCTCGCCCGCGCGCAACCGCTCGGCGCCGGTGTACACGTTGGCCGAGCGGCCGCGCAGGAAGCCCACCAGGGTCATCCCCGTCTCGGCCGCCAGGTCCACGGCGAGGGAGGACGGCGCGGACACCGCGGCCAGCACCGGGATACCCGCCATGGCAGCCTTCTGCACGAGTTCGAAGGACGCCCGCCCGCTGACCATGAGCACGGTGCCCCGCAGCGGCAGCAGCCCCTCCTGCAGGGCGTGGCCGACCACCTTGTCGACGGCGTTGTGGCGGCCCACATCCTCACGCAGGCACAGCATCTCGCCGTCCGTCGTGAACAGCCCGGCCGCGTGCAGCCCGCCCGTGCTGTCGAAGACCCGCTGCGCCGCCCGCAGCCGGTCGGGGAGGGTGAAGAGCACCTCGGAGTCGATCTCCGTGTCGTCGCCCGCCACGCTCCAGTGCTGAGTGGTCCGCACCGCGTCCAGACTCGCCTTGCCGCACAGACCGCAGGAGGAGGTGGTGTAGAAGTTGCGCTCCAGGGAGACGTCCGGGAGCCGCACACCAGGCGCGAGGACGACGTCGACGATGTTGTAGGTGTTGCCGTCGTCGGCCGTGGCGCCGGCGCAGTAGCGGATGCCCAGCACCTCGTCCGGTCCGTGGACGACGCCCTCGCTGACGAGGAAGCCCACCGCGAGGTCGAAGTCGCTGCCCGGGGTGCGCATGGTGATCGTCAGCGCGCGGCCGCCGACGCGGATCTCCATCGGTTCCTCGGCGGCCAGCGTGTCCGAGCGGTGCCCGGGCACCCCGTCCCGGATCCGCAGCACCCGCCGCCGCGTGGTCACCCGGCCCATGCCGCCGCCTCCAGTCGTACGACGACGGCCTTGGAGGTGGGGCAGTTGCTGACGTCCGCGACGCTGTCCAGCGGGACCAGGACGTTGGTCTCCGGGTAGTACGCGGCGGCCGACCCGCGGGAGGTGGGGTAGGGCACCAGGCGGAAGGACTCCGCCCGGCGCTCGCTGCCGTCGGTCCAGACGCTCACCAGGTCCACCATCCGCGTCTCGGTGAGCCCCAGGGCCTCGATGTCCTCGGGGTTGACCATGACGACCCGGCGGCCTCCCCGGATGCCGCGGTAGCGGTCGTCCATGGCGTACGGGATGGTGTTCCACTGGTCGTGCGACCGCAGGGACTGCAGGATGAGGTGGCCCTCGGGAGCGAGCGGCATCTCGAAGTCGTTGCGGGTGAAGACGGCCTTGCCGCTCGGCGTCCGGAAGGTCATCGCGTTCACCGGGTTGGGCAGTTGGAATCCGCCCGGTTCGGCGACGCGCCGGTTGAAGTCCTCGAACCCCGGCACGACCCGGGAGATCCGGTCCCGGACGGTGCCGTAGTCGGCCTCGAACTCCTCCCAGCCGATCTCCGGGGTCCCGCCGAGGGTGGCCCGGGCCAGCCGGCTGATGATCGCCACCTCGCTCAGCAGGTCGGGGGAGGCGGGCGCCAGCTTGCCGCGGGAGGCGTGCACCATGCTCATGGAGTCCTCGACGGTGACGAACTGCTCGCCGCCCGCCTGCATGTCCCGGTCGCTGCGGCCCAGGGTGGGCAGGATCAGAGCGGTGTCACCGCACACGGTGTGCGAACGGTTGAGCTTGGTGGAGATGTGCGCCGTCAGGCGGCAGCGGCGCATCGCCTGCTCGGTGACATCGCTGTCGGGCGTGGCCCGGATGAAGTTGCCCGCCACCCCGAGGAAGAACTTCGCCTCACCGTCGCGCATGGCACGGATGGCGTTGACGGAGTCGTGGCCGTGCCTGGCGGGAGGCGTGAAGCCGAACTCCCGTCCCAGGGCGTCGAGGAAACTCTGCGGCATCTTCTCCCAGATGCCCATGGTGCGGTCGCCCTGGACGTTGCTGTGGCCGCGCACCGGGCACGCCCCGGCGCCGGGCCTGCCCAGGTTGCCGCGCAGCATCAGGAAGTTGACGATCTCGCGGATGGTCGGCACACCGTGCTTCTGCTGCGTGACGCCCATGGCCCAGCAGACGATGACGCTCTTGGCGGCCAGGACGCGCTCGTGGACCTGCTCTATCTCCTCGCGCGTCAGGCCGGTGGCCGTCAGCACGTCGTCCCACGACGTCTTGCGCGCCTGCTCGGCGAACTCCTGGAAGCCCGTACTGTGTTCGCGGATGAAGTCGTGGTCCAGGACCGTACCGGGAGCGGCGTCCTCGGCCTCCAGGAGCAGCAGGTTCAGGGCCTGGAAGAGGGCGAGGTCGCCGCCCGCACGGATGTGGAGGAACTGGTCGGCGATGACCGTGCCGCGCCCGACGACGCCGCGTGCCTTCTGCGGGTGCTTGAAGCGCATCAGCCCGGCCTCGGGCAGGGTGTTGACGGCGACGACGCTTCCGCCGTTCCGCTTGGTCTCCTCCAGTGCGGACAGCATGCGCGGGTGGTTGGTGCCGGGGTTCTGGCCGACGACGAAGATCAGGTCGGCCTCGTGGATGTCGTCCAGGCTGACGGTGCCCTTGCCGACGCCGAGGGTCTCCGTCATCGCGGCGCCGCTGGACTCGTGGCACATGTTGCTGCAGTCCGGCAGGTTGTTGGTGCCGTAGGCGCGGGCGAAGAGCTGGAGGAGGAAGGCGGCCTCGTTCCCCACCCGGCCGGAGGTGTAGAACAGGGCCTGGTCCGGGGAGTCCAGGGCCTGGAGTTCCCCGGCCATCAGCGCGATGGCGTCGTCCCAGGAGATGGGCTCGTAGTGCTCCGCGCCCGGCCGCTTGACCATCGGTTCGGTCAGCCTGCCCTGCTGGTTGAGCCAGTAGTCGGACTTGCGGCCCAGTTCGTCGACGGTGTACTGCTCGAAGAACTCGCGCCGTACGCGGTGCGACGTCGCCTCGTCGTTGATGTGCTTGGCGCCGTTCTCGCAGTACTCGTTCATGTGCCGCTTGCCCGGCGCCGCCTCGGGCCAGGCGCAGCCGGGGCAGTCGATGCCCTTGGGCTGGTTGATGTTCAGCAGGGTCAGCATGGTCCGGCGGGGCGAGGTCTGGCCCAGCGAGTACTGCAGTGCGTGCGCGACCGCGGGGAGACCGGTCGCCCAGGTCTTGGGCGGGGTGATCTCCAGGTGCTCGTCCGTTGGGTCCTCCAGAGCGCTCATGCCTGCCCTGCCTTCCCGGCCTCCGACTCCGCGGAAACCGCCGCGAATACCGATTCGCAGAAAAGCTAAACCCGCTTCACCGGCCCGTCAAAGAGGCCGTTCCTTGTGCTTGATAGGCGGCGCCGATGAAGGAATCCATGGACGAACTCCCTGGTCGGCACGGCACTGTTCAGATCCGGGGGAACACGGCTGAAGGCACGTGCAAAAAAACATGGCCGCAATATCCGGAGATTTTCCCGGTTCCCGGTGCCGTCCGTTCCACCGGTCACGAGAATTCAGCACCGGCACGGCACCATGGAGTCCGCGCGTCCACGACCCCTGGACGCGTAGTACTCCAGCTGTAGATCGTGATCACGAGTTGAGCCGTCGTGGTAGTCGCCGTTGGTGCTCATCACTCATTGCGGAGATTACTGCCCGCCGAGTCGGAGTACAGCAACCACGTACAGGCTTCCGGACACCGTCAGAAGCAGAAAGGCGAGAGTCGTGTGGACGACGAGCCCTCGCCCGGGGGCAAGGCCCAGATGTGCCCCGGCCGCACGGCTCACGTGCGGCCTGGGGACACCTTGCGCGGCGTTCGCGTCCGCCTTCTCGATCGCTCGGCGCAGCTTCCTGCGGCTTCTCTCGGTCGTGATGCCCAGGCGCACTCCGTGGGCGTCGCGCACCAACAGGGTCCGGTACGTGCTGCCGTACGAGAAGGTCGTCAGCAGCCGGACGGTGGTGATCCGGTTGAGGTCGACGGACCGTTCGCCGGTCAAGGTGTGCGCAGTCAGGTGCGACGACGAGTGCCGGAACGGGGCTCGCTCCTCGCACAGTGCTGGTAGCAGGACGGAGCTGGCGATCATGGACAGTAGGCCGATCACGATCGGTGCGCCTTCGGGGACCACCCCCGCCCTGGCCAGCCCGTAGCCGCCGAAAGGCAGCAGAAGGACGGTCACCGCCAGGCCCGATCCCATGCGTGCACGCGCCACGCTGCGGGTTGTGGTTGCTTCCACTGACGCCCCCGTTTCTGCTGGCAGACATCAGCATGCATGCGCGGCGGACCGCTGCGCATTGCCGGTTTCCGGCAATCTTCGACTCGGGATCCATCGGGCCAGGGCCCCAGTACCAGCAGGACTCCGTGATCTCGTCGTTCGTCGCGGGAACAGGACGGCCACCGCGTGATCTTGGTGAGGTGTGTGGACTCTCCAAGAAATTGCTTCCAGGAGGCGTTCGAGGCCCTGATGGGGCAGATAGCGGGCCGGTTCGCGCGGGTTGAACCCCGGTGCCGAGTACGGGACTTGGTGCTGGGGCCGCTGTCGAATCTGCCGCGCAAGAACTGCTGGTCGATCGCCGAGTGGGCAGGGGAGGCGAGTCCGGACGGCATGCAGCACTTGCTTGACCGGGCGAGGTGGGATGCCGACCGCCTACGTGCTGGTGGTCGATGAGACCGGGGATGGGAAAAAGGGCATGCACACCGTCGGTGTCCAGCGCCAGTACACCGGCACCGCCGGAAGGATCGAAAACGCGCAGGTCGCGGTCTACCTCGTCTACGCGGGCCGCCACGGGCACGCGGCGGTGGACCGCGAGCTGTACATCCCGCGCTCGTGGACAAGCGATCCGGACCGCTGCCGGGCCGCCGGCCTGGGCGAGGACACCGTCTTCGCGACCAAGCCGGAACTGGCTGCCCGCATGATCGGCCGGTTCCTCGACGCCGGGCACCGCGTGGGCTGGGTCGCGGGGGACGAGGTCTTCGGCGGCAACCCGAAGCTGCGGTCCGCGCTGGAAGAACGCGGCACCAGCTACGTGCTTGCCGTCGCCTGCTCGGCCGAAGTCACCACCGGTGCGGGGAAGTTCCGCGTGGATGCTCTGGTTGCGAAGGTGCCGAAGCGGGCCTGGCAGAAGCTGTCGGCCGGGGCCGGCGTCAAAGGGCACCGCTTCTACGACTGGGCCGTCATCGACCTGGCCGAAGCACGGCCCGGCAGCCACCGGCTTTTGATCCGCCGCAACCGCACCACCGGTGAACGCCAAGACATGAAGATCACGATCTACGGCTGGAGTACTAGACGGTGATCGTCTGCTCGGTCCAGATGGTCTTGCCCCGCTCCCGGTAGCGGGTGCCCCAGCGCTCCGCGAACTGGGAGACCAGCAGCAGGCCGCGGCCGCCCTCGTCGGTGGTGCGGGCGTGCCGCAGGAAGGGGGCGGCGCTGCTGGTGTCGGAGACCTCGCAGGTCAATGCGCGGTCACGGATGAGCCGCAGCTGGATGGGAGGTGCCGCGTACCGGATGGCGTTGGTGACCAGCTCGCTGACGATCAGTTCGGTGGCGAAGCACTCCTCCTGCAGGGCCCACGCACAGAGCTGACGCGTCGCCAGCGTACGGGCGGTGGCCACCGCGGCGGGGTCGCAGGGCAGGTCCCACGTCACGACGCGGTCGGAGCCGAGGGGACGGGGGCGGGCCACCAGCACGGAGGCGTCGCGGTCCGGGTCCGCGGGGACCAGGGCCTCGGTGAGCAGCAGGCTCATGTCCTGCGGGGACTCGCAGGGCGTGGCCAGCAGCCGTTCGAACTCCGCCTGCCCGGTCCCCTCCGGCCGGCTCTGCAGGAGCCCGGGGGTGCGGAGCACCAGCATGGACCCCTCGGGCAGTTCCAGGGTCGCCATCCCGAACGGCGGCCCGGGGCGGCCGAGGGGCTCGCCCTCGGGGGCCTGCGGGGTCAACACGGTGTGGTCGGGGTGGACGACGCTCGGCGGCGGATGCCCGGCCGAGGCCATGGTGCTCAGCCGGGTCACGGGGTCGTAGACGAGGTAGAGGCAGGTGGCGCCCACCGGGGAACCGGAGCCCTCTCCCGCGTGCTCGTCGGCGAGGTTGCGCACCAGGTCGTCCAGGCGGGCGAGGACCTCGTCCGGCGCCTGGTCCAGGTTGGCCAGGGTGTGCACGGCCGCCCGCAGCCGGCCCATGGTGGCCGCGGTGCGCATGCCGCGGCCGGGGGTGCTGCCGCTGACGAGGGCGACCCGCGCACCGGGCAGCGGGATGGCCTCCGTCCAGTCGCCGCCGGCACCGGAACGCACCAGGTGGTGGGCCCACTCCACGGCGCTGGGCGTGGGCAGCCGCTGGGGCAGCATGCCGCGCTGCAGGGTGAGGACCGCGTTGCGCTCGCGCACGTAGCGGTGGGCGTTGTCCAAGGCCATGGCGCCGCGACCGGCGAGGTCGACGGCGAGCGAGAGGTCACCGTCGCCGAAGGGCCCGAGGCCCGGGTCCCACCGGTGGAAGGTGACCAGGCCCAGCACGCAGTCGCGGACGAGCAGCGGCACCACCATCAGGGAGTGCACCCGCTCCTCCAGCATCCTGCCGCCCCGCACGGGGTCGTCCCGGATCCAGGCGCCGTCCTCGGCGAGCCGCGGAACCAGGCGCGGCTCGTGGTCGGCCAGCACCTGCAGGGCGGGCGTTCGCGCCAGGTGGGTGCCCACGGCTCCCGTGGTGTACGGGCCGGTGTGGCCGCAACGGGCGGAGGTCGCGACGCGCCGCAGCCCGGTGTCGTCCTCCACGGGGCCCGCCGCCATGTCCTCGCCGCCGAGGAGGGGGGCCAGCAGATCCACGTTCACGCAGTCGGCGACCCCGGGTACGGCCACCTCGGCCAGTTCCTGCGCCGTGCGGATCGGGTCCAGGGTGGTGCCGATCGTCCGGCCGGCCTCGGCCATCAGGGCCAGGCGCTTTTGGGCGAGGTGGCGCTCGGTGACGTCGACCACGGCGTCGGCCACGCCGAGGATGCGGCCGTCCTCCGCCTCGAGCCGGAAGGCGGACGCCGAGTAGACGTGTTCGCGGCCGGGGTCGCCGGGCGGACGGCCGTGCTTCTCGAACGAGATCGCGGCCTCGCCCGTCCTGAGCACCCGGCCCATCACCCGCTCGGCGAGCTCCGCGCTGAAGTCGGGCCAGGCCTCGGTGGGCCGCCGCCCCAGGGCGAGCTGCGACCGGTGGTCCTGCATGCCCTCCGCCGCCGGGTTGAAGCGCATCAGCCTGAGCTGCGGGTCCAGCACGAACAGGCCGATGGGCGAGCGCGTGAACAGGGCCTCCAGGAGGGCGCGGTCGATGTCCGGGGTGAGCCCCACCGCCGCGGTGAGCAGGTCGACGGTCAGGCGCGGGCCCGTCCCGTCGTCGCATACGGTCCGCAGGGCCGGCCGGCAGGCCACCACGGTGCCGTCGCGGTGCCTCAGGAGGACGCATCCGTACCCGGTGCCGGTGCCGTCGCCGCCGGGACCGGTGCCGGGGTCCGGGGCGAGCAGGTCCAACACCGGCCGGCCGAGCACGTCGCCCGCGAGGTGGCCGAGGAGCCGCTCTGCCCCCGGGCTCCACGCGACGACGGTGCCGTGGGCGTCGATCACCAACCGCGCCGCGCTGCGTCCGGCCGGCTCCTCGCCCTCTTCGCCGTGTCCTCGCGATGCCCCAGTGCCCATGACCGTCCCATCACGTTCCGGTCCTCCGGTTCCCAGTGTTGCGCAGGCGGGCGAGGTCACCACTCGAAGCCGCATCAGCCCTGCAGGAAGGACCTCATCTCGGCGAGGGACGGGACCTCGGCGGGTGTGAGGCTGCGGATCTCTCCCCGGAACGAGCGCACGTCCAGCCGGCTCGCGGGGTCCGCACCCGGCAGGGCCGCCATGAGGGCCTCGAGATCGGCCGTGCCGAAGACCTTGAACGTCCGCGTCCCCCGGTAAGGGGAGGGCCGGAAGTCGAAACGGAGATCGACGACCGGCCGCGGCGCCCGGGCCCAGTCGGCGCGGGGCAGCGAGCCGTGCCCGTGGATCCGCGCGTCGACCAGGACCTCGGGATCCGCGTCGCCGATCTCGCACTCGAAGACCGGGAAGGCCGCGGCGACGCGGTCGGCGATGGCGGGGTACGCGACGCAGCCCTGTCCGAGCGCCGGCGCGCACAGCAGTGCGTGGGTGAACGCCCCGACCGGCTCCGGCAGGGGCACCTTGTGGTGCGAGCTCCCGTCGAAGGGCAGGTCACGACGGGTGGACACGAAGCCCAGGAAGGCGGACACCGCCGCCGCGTCGCTCCGGTCGGCCCGTACCGTGAAGCGGACGGCGCTGCGCCCGTCGTCGCGCAGGACCACGTACTCGTGGAATCCCCCCGGCCGGCCGGGCGCGATCACGTGGCGGTACACCTCCTCGAAGCCCTCGACCGGCAGGTACTCCGAGGCCGGGGCGTGCGGCCGGGCGCCCGCCCGGAGCACGTCGAGGACCTTCGCCTCCGGGTCGGGTCCGGCCTCGTCGTGCGGCGGGTCGACCTCAGTGAAGCCCTTGCGCAGCCACTCGCCGATCTTGCGCGCGGCATGGCGCCGGGCGTGCTCCTCGTCGTTCAGCGTCGAGGTGCTCCCCTTGCCCCTCCCGCCGACCTGGCCCCAGCGCAGGAAGCAGCGGATCCCCTCCTGGCGGATCTCCCGGTACTCGGGCTTCCCCGCTCCCGGGGACTCGAACCGTCGCCACCTCGTCATCGGTCGTCCAGCGTCCGCGGCGGGCCTTGGGCTCCGCGCCGCCTCACGGCGGCCATGCTAGGCCGCGCCGGGCGCGCCGGCGGCGATCCGGTACAGCACGTTGGGGCGCAGCGGCCCCGCGGGGGCAGTGGGGTCGTCGAAGTCGCCCGCGAGGTCGCGGGTCATGCCGATACGGTCCATGACGGCCTGGGAACGGAGGTTCCCGGCGGTGGTCACCGCGAGGATCTCGGAAAGCCCGAGAGTGCCGAAGCCGAAGGCCAGGACGGCCCGGGCGGCCTCGGTGGCGTAGCCCTTGCCCCACGCCCCACGGGCCAGGCGCCAGCCGATCTCCACTCCGGTGAAGGGCAGGCCGTCGTCCACCCGGTCCAGCCCCGCGAAGCCGGCGAACTCCCCGCCGGCCAGCACCTCGACGGCCCACCAGCCGTAGCCGCGCTCGTCGAACTCGGCCAGGAACCGGGCCACGGAGGCGTCGCTCTGCTCCCGGGTCAGCGGCTCCCCCAGGTGCTCGCGCACCTCGGGGTCGGCGTTCATCGCCGCCCAGGGCGCGAGGTCGCGGTCGTGCCAGCGGCGGAGGAGCAGGCGTTCGGTGCGCAGTTCGATCACGCCGCCCAGCCAACGGGAGCCACGGCCCGCGTGCAAGAGGTTTTCCAGCTGAGTTGCTTTTCTAAATTCAGCTGACCTAGATTGGAGATACCTACCCAGCACAACGGAACGAGCGCCCCCATGGACATCAAGAACTCCGTCGCCGTCGTGACCGGAGCCGGCCGCGGCCTCGGCCGCCACCTGGCCACCCAGCTGCTGGACCGGGGCGCCGCCAAGGTCTACGCGGGCGTCCGCAACCCCGACGCCCTCGACCTGCCGGGCGTCGAACCGCTCCGGCTGGACATCACCGACCCCGAATCGGTCGCCAGGGCGGCCCGGGCCGCCGCCGACGCCACCCTCGTGATCAACAACGCGGGGATCAGCACCCACGTGGGACTGGCCGACGGGGACATGGCGGACATCCGCCTGGAGATGGAGACCCACTTCTTCGGCTCCCTGGGCGTCACCCGGGCCTTCGCACCCGTGATCGCCGCCAACGGCGGCGGGGCCCTCCTCAACGTCCTGTCCATCCTGTCCTGGATCCACCTGCCGGGATACGGCGGCTACAGTGCGGCCAAGGCCGCCGAGCTGGCCATGACCAACGTCGTACGGCGGGAGCTCGCGCCCTCCGGGATCGACGTCACCGCGCTCCACGTCGGCTACATGGACACGGAGATGGCCGACTACGTCGCCCCCGAAGACAAGGTGGACCCCGCATGGGTGGCGGGCCTGGCCCTGGACGGCATCGAGCAGCGGGCGCTGGAAGTCGTCGTCGGCGACCGGAGCCGCGCCGTCAGGGCGGCGCTGTCGGGCGGTCTCGAACTGCTCTACCCCGACCTGCCCGCACCGAAGGCCCTCTGATCCGGGACGGGAGCCGGTCACCAGCCGGCCACCGCCGCGACGACGGCTGAATTGGAAATGTCAAGCCAGAGGTGGCATCGGGACATGTCCAGCGCCCATACCACCGGCGGCGAAAAGACCGTCTGCTCGATCGCCCGGACCCTGGAGGTCGTCGGGGACAAGTGGACGCTGCTCGTCCTGCGCGAGGCGGCACTGCGCGGAGTGACGCGCTTCGCGGACTTCCGCCGGGAGCTCGGCATCGCCCCGGATCTGCTCACCGGCCGCCTGGGCTCGCTCGTGACCGAGGGGATCATGGAGAAGCGGCCGTACCGGGAGCCCGGCAGCCGCACCCGGTACAGCTACCACCTGACCCCGGCGGGCGAGGAGCTGCGACTGATCCTCGCGGCGCTCCAGCAGTGGGGCGACGTGCACCGGACCCCCGCGCGGGGCCCGGGCCACCTGCGCCGCTCGGGGACGGGGGGCCGCCCGGTCAGCGTCGCCTTCGTCGACGACGCGGGCACCGTACTCCCGCTGACGGAAGTGGAGTTCACCCCTTCACAGGGCGGCACGCGCTGACCTCGGCCCACCGCAGGCGGGCAGGTCGTTCACGGCAGCCCGGGCGCGATCCGGGCGAGCGCGTCCGCACGGATCCGGCTCATGGGGTTGCTGCTCACCCGGTAGCGCCCGTTGGGCACGTGGGCGGACCGCACGATGCGCACGGTGACCGGGCCCGCCCACTCGTAGCCGCGCCGGTCCGCGTGCCGCAGCAGGGAATCCGTCAGCGCCTCCCCCACCCGGGCCCGGTGCGGAACCAGTTCCCGGTGCGGGGTGTCGGCGAGTTCGACCGTGTACACGTTCGGCACCACCACACGGGTCGGACCGCACACCACCGCCCGCCCGTCACACTCGCGGCGCAGGGCGTCGAGCAGTTCGACCGGCTCCCGCCGGCGCACCCTCGCCACCAGCGCCCGCTCCCAGTGCTCGATCACCCGTTCCCATCGCGTCAGAGCTCCCATGACGATGCGCCTGCCCGGGGCGCGGGCCCTGATGCCGGTGCGGCCACCCCATCAGCCGTACGGGGTCGATTCCCGGCCACCGGACCCGGCGCCCCCATGGCTCCCGGGCCCATCGGCCGATCAGGGCATCGTCACCCGCGTGCCGTGCGCTCTGGAGTGGCGAGGTGTCACATCCGTCCATAGCGTCTGTTTCCGGCTGATGCTGATCACATATCACGGGAAGCAGGTGCACACACATGAAGCTCTGTCGGTCCCGCAGGGCCGTCGTCGCGGCGGCCGCCACGGCGACCATCGTGGGGGGCGCGGTCGCGTGCGGCGGCGAGTCGCAGCCCACGGCCTCGCAGTCCGCGTCCTCGCAGTCCGCGGACGCGCAGAAGAAGATCTCCGTCCGCGCGGGAGAATCCATCCAGTCGGCGGTGGACCGTGCCGAGCCCGGCCAGGTCATCGACATCGCGGCCGGCACGTACCACGAGAGCGTCCAGATCAGCACGCCGCGGCTGACGCTCCGCGGGGCGGGCGCGGGCACCGTCATCTCCCCGAGCGCGAAGGGCGACGAGAACGCCTGCGCCAAGGCGGGCAAGGGGATCTGCGTCAGCGGTACGGCGCAGAAGAAGCCCTCCGACGTGACGCTGGAGTCGCTGACCGTCGCCGGGTTCAAGAAGGCCGGCATCCACGCGACGGGGGCCGACGGACTGCAGGTCCTCCGCGTCACGGCGCGGGACAACAAGGTGCAGGGCATCCTCGTGGAGAAGTCGGTCCGCACCGTCTTCCGTGACAACACCGCCCGCAACAACGCCGATTCCGGCATCTTCCTCGCCAACTCCATGGACACCGAGGGCGGTGCCCTCGACACCAAGGGCGCCGTCATCGAGGGCAACAAGCTGTCGGAGAACCGGATCGGCGTCGGTCTGCGCCGCGTCCGGGGCGTCAAGGTCGAGAACAACCAGATCACCGGCAACTGCGGCGGCGTCTTCGTCGTGGGCGACGAGGGCGTCCCGCGCGGCGGTGCGCTGACCGTCACCCACAACACGGTGACCGGTAACAACAAGTACTGCGCGGCCAGCGCCCGCCTGCCGTTCATCCAGGGCACGGGCATCCTGCTCACCGGCGTCGAGAAGACCGTCGTCACCAACAACGACGTACGCGACAACAGCGGGAAGTCCCCCATGTCCGGGGGCATCGTGCTCTTCGGCAGCGTCGTGGGGACGTCCAACTCCGACAACTCCATCCGCGACAACGTCGCCCGCGGCAACAAGCCGGCCGACCTCGCCAACCGCGATCTCA
The DNA here is from genome assembly GCF_000373665.1 of Streptomyces sp. BoleA5. Lineage (NCBI taxonomy): Bacteria > Bacillati > Actinomycetota > Actinomycetes > Kitasatosporales > Streptomycetaceae > Streptomyces > Streptomyces sp. BoleA5. Next base: position 202,892 of record NZ_KB892154.1, on the reverse strand, counting down.
AGGGCAAGGGCAACACGTTCGTCAACAACACGATGGAGACCACCGAGCCCAAGCAACTGCCCAACAGCTCGCCCAGCGTCGCGCCGAGCACCGCACCCAGCGTCGCCCCCAGCAGCTGACGTCCTAGGGACCCGACAGACGACGGAAGACCGCCCGGGCCCACATCGGCGGGTCCGGCGGCGGTCCCGGCGGCGCGGGGACCGCCGCCGCCCGGGGCGTCACCCGGGTGACCTGGTCGTCGGGGGAACCGCTCCGCCTGACCGCCACGTCCGGCCCGGCCGCGGCCGCGGCCGCCCGCAGGGCGCCCACGAACTCCAGGCAGGATTCGAAACGGTCCTCGGGGACCTTCGCGAGCGCCTTGGCCATCGCGTCGTCCATGCCCGGCGGGATGTCCGGCCGCCGCTCGGTCAGAGGTGGCGGCTGGTCGTACTGGTGCGCCCACAGCAGGGCCATGTCCTCCTCGCGCTCGAAGGGCAGGCCCCCGGTCAGGCTCTCGTAGACGACGCAGGCCAGGCTGTACTGATCGCAGCGGCCGTCCACCGGGCGCCCCGATATCTGCTCCGGTGCCACGTAGTCCAGCGTGCCGACGAACTCGCCGACGGTGGTGAATCCGGTCAGCGACAGCGACTTCTTCGTCAGCCCGAAATCCGTGAGATAGACGTGCTCGGGGTGGTCGCTGTCGGTGCCCTTGGCGACGAGCACGTTCCCCGGTTTCACGTCCCGGTGCACCAGGTCGTGCTCGTGCGCCGCGTCCAGCGCGGAGGCCACCTGCGTGGCGATGCGCAGGGCGGTGGGGACGGGGAGCGGACCGTCGCGGTCGAACAGCGCCCGCAGATCGAGGCCCGAAACGTAACGCATCGCGATGTAGAGGACACCGTCGGTCTCCCCCGCCTCGAAGATCGGCACGATGTGGGGATGGTCGATGGCGGCGGCCACCCGCGACTCGTGCGTGAAACGGCGGCGGAAGGTGTCGTTGCGGGCCAGCTCGGGGGCGAGCAGCTTCAGCGCCACCATGCGGTCGAGCCGCAGGTCCCGGGCGCAGTACACCACGGCCATTCCGCCGCGGCCGATCTCCCGCTCCACGCGGTACCCGGCGATCTGGGCCCCGATGAGCCCGGAGGACCGCCCGGCGTACACACTCACGTCATGCGGAATCGAGTTCATCGCGTACCACCGCCACGCGGCCGGACACCGGAGGGACTTCCCCGCCCCTTTCCTGAAGTGTATCGAGTGGGCCCGGGCACTTCGCGTCCACGCGTTTCCCCGGCAGGCCGAGGAACGGTTCCCGGGTCCTGTCGGCTCCGACAGAGGTGGACGTTGCCCATCTGAGGTCCGCGATCACCGCGCGCAAGGCCCCGCCGTACGCCGGTCACGCCGCAGCCGGTCGTCCCGGCGCCCGCCGTACCCCGCGCGCTTGCGACCTCGGTGCACGAGCCTTCCCCGTCCCTCCGGATCACACGCCGGCCGCTCATGGGAGGGACCGCCCCGCTCGTGCGGGGCGGTCCCACGCGCCGGCGCCGTCAGCGCTCCGCGTCCGCCGCCCTCGGCGCCGGCACGGCGGGCGAACGGCGGCGCAGCAGGGTGGGGTTGACGGTGGACGGCGGCCTGCGCAGCCGGGTCGCCTGCTCGTAGTCGTACGCGTAGCCGAGGAGCAGCGGCTCGCTCCACGCCCGTCCGAGGAAGGTGATGTTGAACGGCCTGCGGTTGGCCGCCAGGTAGCCCGCGGGGACGGTGACCGAGGGGTAGCCCGCCTTGGCGCCGATGGACGAGCTGCCGCTGTTCACGAACAGCAGGGCGGTGACGTCGTGTTCGGCCATGAGGGCGTCGATGCGGTCCTTGCTCTCCGCCACATCCCGGGCGCGGGCGGCCTTGTACTCCAGGGTGTCCGCGCTGTCCGGACCGAGGTCCCTGGCCTGCGCGGCGAGGGCGAGCGTCTGCCCGAACTTCAGGGCGAGGCCCGCGTGGGCCTCGTTGTGGGCGATCACGTCGGCGAGGGTGCGCACCGGCGCGCCCTCGGGCAGCCGCGCGAGGTAGGCGTTGAGGTCGCGCTTGAACTCGTGGCTCAGCACCGGGGAGGCGACGTCGTACCGGCGGCGCGCCTCGATGCCGACGTCGACGAGTTCGGCGCCGCATCGCGCCAGCGCGTCCAGGGCCGCGTCCCAGAGGGCGCGTTCGTCCGTGCCGTCCTCGGGCGCCTGTTCCGCGACGACACCGATGCGCGCGCCGCGCAGGGCATCGGGTGACAGGTCGGTGGTGAAGTCGTGGCCTTCGAGGGGGTTGGCGGCGGTGGCCGGGTCCTCGGGATCGGTGCCGGTGACGACGGTGAGCAGGGCGGCGGCGTCCGCGACGGTCCGGGTCATCGGGCCCGCGGTGTCCTGGCTGGAGGCGATGGGCACGATGCCGGTGCGGCTGACCAGGCCCAGGGTGGGCTTCACCCCGACCCCCGACGTGGCCGACGCCGGGCTGAGGATGGAACCGTCCGTCTCGGTGCCGAGGGTGACGGCGGCCAGTCCGGCCGCGGCGGCGACCCCCGAACCGGCGCTGGAGCCGCTCGGCGTCTCGCTCAGGTCGTACGGGTTGAGCACCTGGCCGGCGAGCGAGCTGTAACCGCTGGGCATGCCGACGGTCAGGTAGTTGGCGAACTCGGTGAGGTTCGCCTTGCCGAGGATCACCGCCCCCGCCTCGCGCAGCCGGGTCACCAGCGGGGCGTCCTGGGCGGGGTACGAGCCGGCGAGCACCACCGAGCAGGCGGTGGTCGGCATGCCGAGGACGTCGATGTTGTCCTTCACGAGCACCGGTATGCCCAGCAGCGGCCCGCCGGGGTCGCCGCCGGCCCTGCGGGCGTCGGCCGCCGCGGCCTCCTCCAGGGCGGCGGGATTGACGCAGCGCACCGCGTTCAGGGCCGGTCCGCCGACGTCCAGGTCCTCGATGCGCCGCAGGTAGGCGCGGGTGAGGGAGACGCTCGTGATGCGGCCCGAGGCCATCAGGGCGGACAGCTCCGCGACCGTCGCGACCTCCAGGTCGGCCGGGAACGCCTCGTGCCGCGCCGCGTCGGTCCGGCTGTCTGGCGCAGCCGGTTCGGTGCCGGTGTTGACGTCGATGTCGCCCTCCAGGGTGAACGGTGCGCTGACGCGACCGGGGTGCGTACGCCCCGCGCTGCCGTCCTGCGGGGCGTCACCATCATCCTCGCCCTCCTCACAGGAAGCGGCGGATGGGCGCGGTCGCCGCCTCCTGGGCCCGCTCCAGTGCCGACCGGTCGCGCCAGCGGGTGCCGTCCACGGGCTCGCTGCGCAGCAGGTCCTCGTCGAAGTGGGCGTCGAGGACGGAGGTGAAGGACTCGTCGAGCACCGCCAGCATGACCTCCTCGTCGTGGTCGAGGGAGCGGCGGTTGAAGTTGGTCGAGCCGATCAGGGTGGCCACCCCGTCCATGGTGATCACCTTGGCGTGCATCATCGTCGGCTGGTAGTGCCAGATCCGCACGCCGCAGTCGATGAGCCGCTGGTAGTAGCGCTGCCCGGCGAGCTGGCAGACGCGCTTGTCGGTGTGCGGGCCGGGCAGCAGGATCTCGACGTCCACCCCGCGCGCCGCCGCGTGGCAGAGCAGGCCGACGAAGTACGGGTCGGGCGCGAAGTAGGCGGTCGCGAGCCGGATGCGCTGCTCCGCGGAGGCGATCACCACTCGGAGCAGGGTGCGCATGTCCTGCCAGCCGACGCTCGCCGAGCCGCGGACGACCTGGACGATCGCGCCTCCGCTCTGCTCGTGCTCGCCGAAGCGGTCGCGTGCGTCGAAGAGCCCGTTGCGCCGGCATTCGGCCCAGTTCTGGGCGAAGGCCGCGGCCAGCCCGTCCACGGCGGGGCCGGTGACCCGGACATGGGTGTCCCGCCATTCCCCGGGGTGCCGGGCGTCGCCGCACCACTCCTCGGCGATGCCGACGCCGCCGGTGAAGGCCACCTCGGCGTCGACCACGAGGACCTTGCGGTGGCAGCGGTGGTTCTGCTTGAACGGCGAGAGCCGCACCGGCTTGCGGAACCAGGCGACGTCCACGCCGGCCCGGTCCAGACCGTCGAGCAGTTCCTGCTCGATCAGCCGCCCCCCGAAGCCGTCCAGGAGCAACCGCACCCGCACCCCCTCCGCCGCCTTGGCGGCCAGCGCGTGCGCGAAGTCGCGCGCGATCTGGCCGCGCCAGTAGACGAAGGTGGTCATGTCGACGGTGTGCTTCGCCGCGCGGATCGCGTCCAGCATCGCGGGGAAGATCTCGTCCCCGTTCCGCAGCGCCTGGAGGCAGTTGCCCTCGGTCGCGGCGATGCCGATCAGCCGTTCGAGGCGGCGGCGCAGCTCCTGCTTTCGGTCGGCGGCGGAGCGCTCCGGCCGGTCTCCCTCCGCGCGGTCGGTCTCCTCCAGCGAAGCGCCCATGCCGTCGTGCCCCCCGGTTCCGGTTCCGCCGCGGCCCGTCCGGCCGCGGCGTCGCGTGGCGTACTCCAGCCGTATGCCCGGCCGGAGGCGGCTTATCCGGAGTGACTACGCGTTCTCGTGGGGCTCGCGGGACTCCTTCCTGCTCCGCAGCACCCTGGCGCGGCCGGCCAACGGCACCGTCGCCGCGAGGAGCCCGGCCGCCAGCGCGGCGGCGCCCCAGGCGGGGGCGGGCCGCCAGCTCAGGCCGAGGACGTGGTCGAGCGACCACTCCCCCGGCCCGGTGAAGCCGAGGCACGCGGCGATCGCGCCGTAGAGGAACGGTACCTCGCAGCCGCCCTTCAGCGCCCAGAAGCCGTTCGGCGCCGTCGAGGCGGCGGCCACCGTCATCGTGCCGACGACGACCGCGCAACCGCCGGGCGTCAGCAGTCCGGACGCGACCGACGCCGCTCCGGTCAGCTCGGCCACGCCGGCGACCAGCGCCATCCGCGGCCCGGGGACGACTCCGTAGCCCTCGAACACGGCGCCGGTGCGGGCCAGGCCCGACCCGCCGAACCAGCCGCGCAGTTTCTGCGTGGCGTGGCCGAAGAGCAGTGCGGCGAGCAGCAGTCGGAGCAGCAGCAGCCCCAGGGTCATCTCTCGGTTCTCCTTCGTGTCACCCGGGTCACCGGCCGTGCGTCGAGGCGCTGCGGTAGTCGGTGTAGGTGTACGGGTTGTCGAGCACCTTCGTCTCGGGGACGTCGGGGTTCATCCCCTTGCGCCACTCCTCCTCGCCCATGGCGGACCGCAGATGGTCGACGGTCTGCTCGACCTCGCGCCGCACCGCGGCCAGGTCGACGCCGAGCAGCCGGTGCTCGTGCTTGACGACCCGTCCGTCGACGAGCACGGTGTGCACGTCGCCGCGCTGCGCCTGGAAGGCCACCTGCCCGTACGGGTTGAGCAGCGGGAAGGAGACCGGCGAGTGGTCGTTCTTCAGCAGGACGATGTCGGCCTTCTTCCCAACCTCCAGGCTGCCCAGGTCCCGCTCGCGGCCGAGGGCCCGGGCTCCGCCGAGGGTGGCCCACTCCACCACCTGGTCGGCGCGCAGCGCGCAGTGGGTGACGGTCTCGCCCTGCGCGTGCGCCTCCAGGTGCGCGCGGGCGCGGTCGGCGCCGAGGGTGGTGCGCATGGCGGAGAAGAGGTCGCCGCTCCACCACACGCTGGTGTCCATCGACAGGGAGACGGGGATGTCGTGCGAGCGGATGGCCCAGGTCGTCGGGTAGCCCTGGCCGGCGCTCTGCTCGCTCTCGGTCGACACGGAGACCGAGCCGCCGGTGGCCGCGATGCGGTGGTATGAGTCGGCGCTGAGCGTGGAGGCGTGTACGTACACCGTCTGCGGGGTCATGAAGCCGTTCTCGTACATCAGGCGGATGCCGTCGTCGTCGGTGGCGCCCCACACCCCGGCGTGGGTGGTGACTGCGACGCCCAGTTCGCGGGCCACCTCGAAGGCGGGCTTCTCGGGGAAGGCGGGGTCACCCGTGACGTCGAAGGCGAGCTGGAATCCGAGCATGTCGTCGCCGTCGACGCGGCGGCTGACGAAGTCGCGGAACTCCGGCGCCGCGGTCCATTCCGCGGGCGCCTGCTGGATGTTGCCGTACGCCAGGACGAAACGGCCCGGCACGGACCGCAGGGCGTCGACGGCGGCGTCGGCGTGGTCGACGGTCTGCAGGCCGTGGGACCAGTCGACGACGGTCGTGACGCCCGCGTCGAGCGCCTCCACCGCGGCGAGCCGGTTGCCGGCGTGCACGTCCTCGGGGCGGAACTTCCTGCCGTGCTCCAGGTAGTACCAGACGAAGTACTGCGTGAGGGTCCAGTCTGCGCCGTAACCGCGCATCGCGGTCTGCCACATGTGCCGGTGCGTGTCGATCATGCCCGGCATGACGACGCCGCCCGTGGCGTCGATCTCCACCGTCCCGTCGGGCACGGCCAGTCGCGGACCGACCGCAGCGATCCGGTCGTCGACGACGAGCACATCGGTGTCCGCGAGGACCTCGCGCTCACGGTTGACGGGCAGCACGGTCCCACCGCGCAGAACAATGGGCCGCCCCGGGCTGAATGCCTCGACCTTATCCATCATGAACTCCCTTGGCCGCTTGACGGACATGGGTACGCTATTCGGCCATCGAACCGAGCGCTAGCCTTCAGACGCGGTTAGGGAGCCATGGGCCCCGAAGCGGCCCAGACCCTGTCGCAGAACGAGACACCGCAGCAACGGCAGGGCTTCTGACCGGCAATGGCGTTGCCGATCAGCCTTGACGCCCCCGGCTTTCCGCAACAGAATCACAGGTACGGACGGCTGTCCGTTCTGCGGTCAGATGAAAGGTGACACTGGATGTCAGAGAGCACCGCGCCCGCGCGACCGGGCCCGGCGGGCCCGCTGTCCGGGCTGCTGGTGGCCGACTTCTCCCGGATCCTCGCCGGGCCCTACGCCACGATGCTGCTGGCGGACCTCGGCGCGGACGTCGTCAAGGTCGAGGGTCCGCACGGGGACGACACCCGCAGCTGGACGCCCCCGGTACGGGACGGGGTGTCCACCTACTACCTCGGCGTCAACCGCGGGAAGCGTTCCGTCGCGCTCGACCTGCGCGACGAGGCCGATCGGGAGGCGGCGCGCGAACTCGCGCGCCGGGCGGACGTCGTCATCGAGAACTTCCGGCCCGGCGGCCTCGTCAAGTACGGCCTGGACTACGCGTCCGTGCGCACCGGCAACCCGGCCGTCGTCTACGCGTCCATCAGCGGCTTCGGCTCCGGCGCCGGGCGCGACGTGCCCGGCTACGACCTGATGGTGCAGGCCGTCTCCGGGCTGATGAGCCTCACCGGGGAGCCCGGCGGCCCGCCGTACCGGGCCGGGATCTCGGTCTTCGACGTCATGGCGGGCAACCACGCCGCCATCGGCATCCTCGCCGCCCTGCGGCACCGCGACGCCTCGGGCGAGGGCCAGCACGTCGAGGTCAACCTGCTGTCGTCGGCGCTGACCGGACTGGTCAACCACAGCTCGGCCTACGTGGCCGGGGGCGAGGTCCCGTACCGGATGGGCAACGCGCACCCGAGCGTCTTCCCGTACGAGCCGCTCCCCACGGCCGACAACGACCTGATCGTGGCCGCCGCCAACGACGGCCAGTTCCGCAAGCTGTGCGAGGTCCTCGGCATCCCCCGGATTCCCGAGGACCCGCGGTTCGCGCGCAACGCCGACCGCACCGCGAACCGGGAGGAGCTGCGGCCGCTGCTCGTGGAGCAGCTGGTCAAGCGCGGCGCGAACGAATGGTTCGAGCTGCTGGTCGAAGCAGGAGTGCCGAGCGGGCCGATCAACACCATCGACGGCGGCTTCGCCATGGCCGAGCGGTTCGGGCTCGACCCGGTCGTCACCGTCGGTGAAGGAGAGCGCGCGGTGCCCACGACCCGCCACCCGGTCACCTTCTCGGCCACGCCCGCCGTCTACCGGCTGCCGCCTCCGGGGCTCGACGAGCACGGCGCCGAACTGCGGGCGTGGCTGGCCCGGGACCCGGAGGACACCCGTGACTGACCCGTCCGCGCCCGGCGGCTACCCCACCGCGCTGGGCGCCTCGGACCGCACCCGCATCACCCTGCTCGGGCAGGACCTCGCCCAGGACGTCATGGGCGAGGTCGGCTTCGGTGAACTCGCCTTCTGGCTGGCGACGCAGCGCCGCCCGAGCCGTGGCGAGACCCGGGTCTTCGAGGCCGTTCTCGCGGCCCTGGCCGACCACGGCTTCACGCCCACGGCCATCGTCACCCGGCTCACGTACCTGTCCGCGCCGGACTCCGTCCAGGGCGCGCTCGCCGCGGGCCTGCTCGGCGGCGGCTCCCGCTTCCTCGGCGTCACCGAGGACACCGGGAACTTCCTGCACGAGGCGCTGGCCGCGCACGGCGAACCGCCCCGCGACGACACCGGCTGGGACGAGCTGGCGCTGCGTCTGGTCCGCGAGCAGCGGGCGGCCGGCCGGTTCGTCCCGGGCCTTGGCCACCACGTGCACAAGGACGGCGACCCGCGCACGCCCCGGCTGATGGACATCGCCTCCGAGGAGGGCCAGTTCGGCCCGCACCTGTCGCTGTTCGCCGCCATCGGCCGGGTGCACCCCCAGGTCCTCGGCAAGACCCTGCCGCTCAACGGCGCGGGCGTCTGCGGGGCCGCACTCGCCGACCTCGGACTGCCGCTGCCGCTGCTGCGCGGCTTCGCCCTGCTCGCACGCACCGCCGGGCTCATCGGCCAGCTCGCCGAGGAGATGCGCAATCCGGTCGCGAACGACATCTTCCTCTCCGTCGACCTGAACAACCGGCCCGTCCCGCCCCAGCCGGACACCGAATCCGCAGGGAACACCAAGGAGTGACCATGTTCGTCAACGAGGACAACCTCACCGAGCTGGCGGCCCAGCGCTGGGCGACCTCCCACGACCCGCGCCAGGCGCGGCTGATGTCCGCCCTGGTCCGCCATCTCCACGCGTTCGCCCGCGAGGTGGAGCTCGGGGAGGACGAGTGGATGGCCGCGATCCAGTGGCTGGCGGAGGCGGGCCGGATCAGCGACGCCAAGCGCCAGGAACTGATCCTCGCCTCGGACGTGTTCGGGCTGAGCACGCTGGTGGTGCAGCTGAACAACAGGTTCGCGCCCCAGGCCACCCCCGCCACCGTCCTCGGCCCGTTCCACATCGACGGATCACCCGCCGCCCCGTACGGCTTCGACATGTCCGACGGCATCCCCGGAACACCGCTGTTCGTCACCGGCAAGGTCACCGACCTGGAGGGCAAGCCCGTCCCCGGAGCGGTCCTCGACGTGTGGCAGGCGGACGCCGACGGCGCCTACGAGGCGCAGCTCCCCGAGATCGACGAAGCCCGGCTGCGCGCGAAGTACCAGGCCCGGGAGGACGGCACCTACTGCGTCCGCACCATCGCCCCCCGCGGATACGCGATCCCCATGGACGGACCGGTCGGCGACCTGATCAGCACCACCGACATCAGCCACTTCCGCCCCGCGCACGTCCACTTCCTGATCCACGAGCCCGGGTACGAGAAGCTGATCACCCATCTGTTCCAGGAGGGCAGCGAGTACCTGGACAGCGACGTCGTCTTCGGCACCAAGGAAGCGCTGGTGGTGCGGTTCGACGAACGGCCGGCGGGACCCGCCCCCGACGGCACGACGCTCGACGTCCCGTATCTGCTGGCCGAGTTCGACTTCGTCCTGCAGCCCGCCTGACCGACCGGCCCGCACCGGCCGCCGGACGGCGGATGCCGGACGCGTCAGCCCGCGGCGGTGGCGCCGGGGGCCGGCACGGCGGCCGGCCGGACCTCGCCGTGCGGGCGGCTCTGCCACAGCGCCCAGTCCGCCGAGACGTCCCCGGCCGCACGCAGCAGCAGGGGGAGGTAGGTGCCGGTGAGCACGTCCACCCCGGTCTCGGCTGCGTGCACGGTGACGTTCATCGCCGCGCGTACCGCCCCGTCGCCGTCCCGCACGGGCACGGCGACCGACCGTACGCCGGGCGCGAGTTCCTCGTCGGCCAGCGCCCAGCCGCGGGCCCGGACCGTGCGCAGTTCCGCGGCGAACTCCTCGGGCGTCGGCCGCGGGAAGCCGGGAAGCCCGGAGCGGCTGGGCTCGGCCAGGACCGCCTCCAGTTCCTCCGGGCCCAGGGCCGCGAGCAGCACCTTGCCCTGGGATGTCTGCGGGGCGGGGAACCGGGTGCCGATGTCCACCCGCAGCGCGATGATCTTCGGCACGGAGACCCGGGCCACGTAGACGATGTCCGAGCCGTCCAGCTGCGCCATCGAGGACGACTCCCCGGTCCGCGCGACCAGCGCCTCCATGTGGGGACGGGCCACGTCCCACAGGCCGAGCGAGCCCACGTAGGACATGCCCAGCCGCAGCACGCGCGGGGTGAGGGAGAACGCGCCCTGGTCGGTGCGGACGTAGCCGAGCTCCTCCAGCGTCAGCAGCAGACGCCGCGCGGTCGGCCGCGCCAGCCCCGTGGCGGCGGCGATCTCGCTGAGCGTCAGCCGGCGGTGCCGGGCGTCGAAGCAGCCGAGCACGTCCAGCCCGCGGGCCAGTGCCTCCACGAAGTCCGGACCGCTTCCGCGCCCTGCCATCGGATGCCTCCCGCGTCCACGTCGGCTATGCCCGCTCCACCGGTGACCGCAGGGCGGACCGCCCGCAGACGGCGTCGCGCCTGCGTCCGTTCCCCTTCGCCGGCCCCGACCGCGCGGGCATCCTTTCGGCGGCCATTATACGGACGATCGTCCGCGACTGCCCCGGCCCGGAAGGACCCGGGCGCGCTTCGGCCGCACGCCCGGCTGCCGGCATTCCACGGACAGAGGCGGCCGGTCAGTAGTTTCCTGTGCCACCCACCAGCGAAGGACAATACGGTCCGGCATTCGGCGCCCCCCTCCACCGCCCCCCTCACACCCGCCCCATCTGCGGCTCCATCCGTAACAGAGCGCCACTTTACCGATGACTGAATTCCCGTTGACCCGGGCTTGCGTCATGGATTGCCCATCGATGGGAGAAATCACCTTTCCTTTTGTGACGTGCAACTCCTTTTCCTTTTCGACGCCTCCTCCGACCTAGCATCGGGAAACGCAGGACGGACATTCCGGTACATCAGTGAAGAGGTGACACCATGCCGATCCCCGTGTCCCAGGCCCTCGACGAGCAGGGGCGGACCGCCGCCGACAAGGCCGCCGGCCTCCTCAGCCCGGGCCGCTATCTGGTCAGCTCCCTGCTGGCCGGCGCGTTCATCGGGATCGCGGCGGTGCTGCTGCTCACGGTCACCGGACCGCTGGCGGCCGCGGGGTCGCCGTTCACGAAGCTCGTCCAGGGCCTGCTCTTCGCCGTGGGGCTCATCCTGGTGGTCTTCGCCGGCGCCGAACTCGCCACCGGCAACATGATGACGAGCGTCCAGGGCGTCCTCGTCCGCAGCATCAGCGGTGCCAACGCGGCCGCCCTGATCGTCGGTTCGTTCGTGGGCAACCTCATCGGGTCCGTCCTCTTCGCCCTGGTGGTGCACGGCAGCGGGGTCATCGGCGCCGGTGCCGCTCCCGGGCACACCGCGCCGGCCCTCGCTCTGCTCACCACCCTGCTCAAGACGAAGGCCGCGGAGTCCGGCTCAGCGCTGTTCTTCCGCGGTGTGCTCTGCAACTTCCTGGTCTGCCTGGGCGTGTGGATGGCCGCGCGGACAAAGTCGGACGGCGCCAAGATCACAGTGATCTTCTGGGCCCTGCTGGCGTTCGTCGGCTCCGGCTTCGAGCACGTCGTGGCCAACATGACGTACTACTCGCTGGGGATGTTCGAGCACGTGCCGGACGCGACGGCCGCCGGATTCGCGCGCAACCTGCTGTTCGTGGGCCTCGGCAACCTCGTCGGCGGCGGCCTGCTGGTCGGCGCCGCGTACGCCTTCCTGGGCCGCGGCAGGCCGGGGAGGCCCGCCGGCGGGGCCGCACCCGTCGAGGCTCCGGAGTCGGTCACGGCCTGAGCGGCACGGGCCGGTCCGGCGGCGGACCCGGGAGGGCCACCGCCGGACCGCGCCGGTCAGTGCGTGTTCCCCCGCGACTTCAGGGGCACGTGCGGCAGTTCCGGCGCGGGCAGCGCGTCACCGTCGTAGCCCGCGACCTCACCGAACCGGGTGCCCGTCATCCAGTCGGTGCGGGCCTGTTCGATGTCCTCCTGCGTACGGCCGATGAAGTTCCACCACATGATGATCCGCTCCCCGAAGGGCGGACCCCCGAGCAGCACCGCCCGGGCGGGGGTGTCCGCGTGGTTGGTCAGGGTCAGGGTGTCGCCGCCGGGAGCCAGGTAGCCGAGATCGGCCGGGCTCAGCCGTGTGCCGGCCATCTCGACGTCGCCGCTGTCGACGAGCAGGCCGTGCTCGTGGGCCGGGTCGATCGCAAGAGTGACGGTCGCGCCGGGGTCGAGGGCGAGTTCGGCGCCGAGCAGCGGGGTGAAGGTCGCCACCGGCGAGGTGTCGCCGGCCAGGGACCCCAGGAACACCCGCACCACAGCCCCGCCGAGCGCCACGGGCCTCGGGACGTAGTGCTGGAAGGCGGGGGCGGTGTCACGGTCCCGCTCGGGGAGCACGACCCACAGCTGGACACCGTGCAGGACCGTGGTGCGCTCGGTGGAGACCTCGGAGTGGCTGATGCCGTGCCCGCCGGTCATGAGGTTGAGCTCGCCGGGCCGCACGTAGGCGTGCGTCCCGAGGCTGTCGCGGTGCTCTATCTCGCCGCTGAACAGCCAGCTCACGGTCTGGAGCCCGATGTGCGGGTGAGGCGCGACGTCCATGCCTCCGGTGTCGGAGACGTCGTCCGGACCGTAGTGGTCGGCGAAGCACCAGGCGCCGATGAGCGAGCGGTTCCGCTGCGGCAGGGTGCGCCGCACCGTCATCGCGCGGGGACCGCCGAGCGGGACGTCGCGGGCGGACAGGATCTCCACGGCGGCCTCCGCCTGGGACTCGCTCATGTCGCGCTTCTCACACAACGACTGCTTCGAATTTCAACAATCATGGTGGTGATGATACGGCGATGCCCGCGACGGACGACGGCGCATCCCATGGCGGCCGGAGACGGCCCGGCGAAGGAGTGCTGGTGAGCGACCCCACGGCGGTTCGGCCGAGCAGGCGGATCTTCATCGACAAGCAGAGCCCGCGGGCCTACAAGGCGATGGTGGCCGCCGCCGAGACCGTACGGGCCGTGGCCGCCGAGGCCGGGCTCGAACGGGACCTGGTGGAGCTGGTGAACATACGCGTGTCGCAGCTCAACGGCTGCGCCTTCTGCCTCGACCGGCACACCAGGGCCGCCCTCAACGCGGGCGAGACGCCGCAGCGGCTGACCGTGCTGCCCGCCTGGCGCGACACCGAGTTGTTCACCGCGCGCGAACGCGCCGCGCTCGCGGTGGCCGAGGTGACCACGGACCCCACCGACGCCACCGCCCAGGAGCAGGCCTACCAGGCCGCGCGCGAGGTGTTCGGCGACGACGAGCTCTCCGCCCTCATCTGGGTGGCGATCACCATCAACTCCTTCAACCGGGTCTCCATCCTGAGCAAGCACCCGGTCCGCCCCGGCCCGAAGCGGTGAGAAGGTCCCGTACACGAAGGACGCGGCCGCGCCGTCCGTGACGGCGGGGCCGCGTCCTTCGCGCCGCGGCGGGGTCAGCCGCTCACCTTGCGCACCGGACCCGGGCCGGACTGCACCCGCTCGACGCACTCCAGCGCGAGCCGGCTGACCTCGTCGAGCGTGGCGACGTCAAGATTTGACTCGGTCAATTCTCGCCCTTACGTTCGAGGGGCGGGCGACGAGAGCCGCGCCCCTCCCCCACCCCCGGAGCGAACTCGCGTGAAGTGCTACGACTGCGTCCAGGAAGCGTGCCACGACAGCGAAGGCATCGGCGTCTGCACCCGCTGCGGCCTGTTCACCTGCGCGGACCACTCACGTGTCGTCCGCCTCCCGGTCCACCAGCCCAAGGGCCTGGGCAGGGCTACGAGCCGCCTGCACGCGCGCCGGGTCGTCTGTGGCACCTGCCACACGGCCGAGACCGCGGAGTGAGCGCGGTCACGACCGCACTCGAATAGAATTGACTCCTTCAAATCTCGTGCACACCCGGAAAGGAGCGTGACGGCGGCCATGGAGCAGTCGGCCGGCGACCTGCTCAAGAGCAAGGGGCTGCGCAGCACGGCACAGCGCCGCGCCATCCTCACCGCCCTGCACGGCCATCCCCACTCCACCGCGTCCGAGCTCGAGGCGAGGATCGGCGTCGGCACCCCGGGCGCGGGAGGACTGTCCAAGCAGGGCCTGTACAACGTGCTCGACGACCTCACCAGGGCACAGCTCATCCGCTGCATCGAGCCCGCGGGATCCGCCGCGCGCTACGAACTGCGCGTCGGCGACAACCACCACCACCTGGTGTGCCGCGACTGCGGCCGCATCGAGGACGTCGACTGCACGGTCGGCGCGGCGCCCTGCCTGGATCCCGTGGAGACCAAGGGCTTCGCCGTCGACGAGGCCGAGATCACCTGGTGGGGTCTGTGCGCCGAGTGCCAGCAGGCGACCGTGAGCGCGGATACCGCGACACCCTCGCCCGGGCCAGGCACGCCGTCAGAAGCGTGACAAGCGCTCCCTGAGCCGCGCCGGGCCGGTGAAGAGGTGGCCGCGCATGCCGGCCGCCTGCGCCGCGCGGACGTTCTCCGGGCGGTCGTCCACGAAGAGGATCCGGGCCGGGTCCTCCCGCAGCGCGTCCCGGCACCAGCGGTAGGCGGCCGGGCCGGGTTTTGCGTGGCCGGTGCGGCAGGACAGGGCGCACACCTGGAAGTGCCGCAGCCAGGCGTGGCGGGCCTCGTAGTGGGCGGCCGGTTCTTCGGGGACGTTGGAGAGCAGCCCGATGTGGCAGCCCATGCAGGCGAGTTCCTCGACAAGGGCGACCATCGAGGGATCGACACCGCTCCGGCTGTCGACGTCGGCGGCGATGAGCGCCTCCGTCCGCCGACCGTCGAAGCGGGTCCCGAGGGCCGCCGCCACACCGTTCCAGTAGGCGGGTCCGGTCAGCTCACCTCGGTCGTACCGGGGGCGCAGACCCCAGTAGGCCTCCCAGAAACCCGTGGCGGGCACCCCGGCCGTACGGTGCAGCCGTTCCCTGCCCTCCGCGGACTGCGGGCAGGCGATGACGCCGAAGAGGTCGAACAGCACGGTGCCGGGCACGCGGTCACACCTGCCGCACCATGACGCCCGCCGCGGACAGCGCGCCGACCGCGTCCTGCGGCGCCGACTCGTCCGTGACGACCGCGTGCAGCGCGGCGGCGGGGGCGACGAAGGCGAGGGCGGTACGGGAGAGCTTGGCGCCCTCGGTCACGGCGATGACGCGCCGGGCGGAGGCGATCGCGGCCCGCTTCACGGCGGCGTCGTCCAGGTCGTAGGCCGTGAGGCCGTTGGCGGCGTTGAGCCCGCAGCAGCCGATCACGGCGGTGTCGAAGCGCAGCGCGGCCAGTGAGGCCTCGGTCAGCGGCCCGGTCAGCGCCAGTTCGCCGGGCCGCGGCCGGCCGCCCGGGACGAGCAGGGTCAGATGCGGGGCACCGGTCAGGGCGTTGACGGAGTGCAGGGACAGCGGCATCACCGTCAGCCGGCGCTGTTCGAGCGCCCTGGCCACCTCCAGGCAGGTCGTACCGCTGTCCAGCACGACGGCCTCGCCGTCGGCGATCAGCCCGGCGACCTCCGCGGCGATGCGCGCCTTCGTCTCCTGCCCCTCCTGGGATCTGAGCCCGAAGGGCGGCTCCTCGCCCCGCAGCAGCAGACTCCGCGCGCCGCCCCGATAGCGCTCCAGGACGCCCTGGGCGGCCAGCGCCTCCAGGTCGCGGCGGACGGTCATCTCCGAGGCGCCCGTGAGGGCGGCGAGTTCGGCGACGCCGAGGCGCCCCGCCTCCTGTACGGCCTCGGTGATCTGCCTGAGTCGGTCGATGCCAGCCATGACCACATTGAACATCTTCAGCGTTTGAAAGGCAAGGTATCGAAACCAATTTCTGTTCGCTATGTTCGATGCGTGAACGGAACACCTCGGGCCGCCCGGACGGCCACCTTCGCCTACTTCGTGCTGAACGGTTTCCTGCTGGGGATGTGGATCGTGCACATCCCGGAGATCGAGCACCGCACCGGGATCGGCCACGCCACCCTCGGCTGGCTCCTGCTGCTCCTCGGCGCGGGCGCGTTCGCGGGCATGCAGATCGTCGGCCCGCTCACCGACCGCCTCGGTGCCCGTACGGTCGTGCCGGTCAGCGCGGCGCTGTGCAGCGCCACCGTCGTCCTGCCGGGTCTGGCCGGCGACGCATGGACGCTGGGAGCGGGCCTCCTGCTGCTGGGCATCGGCAACGGCTGTCTGGACGTGAGCATGAACGCCCACGCCGTCCAGGTGGAGCACGCGTACGGCCGGCCCGTCATGTCGGCCTTCCACGCCACCTTCTCCGTCGGCGGCGTCCTTGCCGCACTGGTGGGCGCACGCACCCTCAGCCAGGGCTGGAGCCCGGCGGCGACACTCGGGGTGGTGGCGGCGCTGGGCGTGGTCGCCGCGGTCGCGGCGGCACCCGCACTGCTGCGGCCCGCCGCCCGCGCCCCGAAGGCTGTGGACGCCGGACCGCCGGCCCGCAGGAAGACGCCTCGGCGCATCTGGGCGCTCGCCGTACTCGCGCTGATGATCATGATGTGCGAGGGAGTGGCCAACGACTGGAGCACCCTCCACCTGAGCACCGTGCTGGACGCACCGGCCGCTACCGCCGCGCTCGCCTACGGGGCCTTCGCCACCGCCATGACCGTCGGCCGCTTCGTCGTGGACCGGTTGGCGGCGCGGGTCGGCTCCCTGGCGGTCCTGCGGGGCGGCGCCTCGGTGGCCGCCGCCGGACTGCTGGCGGCGGCCCTGTCGCCGTGGGTGCCGTTGGCCGTGGCCGGCTGGGCCGTGTTCGGCGCCGGACTGTCGGGCTGCGTACCGCAGTTGTTCAGCGCGGCGGGTCACGCCGATCCCGCCGCCGCGGGCGTCAACGTCTCCCGGGTCGCCGGGCTCGGCTACCTCGGCATGCTCGCGGGGCCGGCGGTCATCGGCCCGCTGACCCACCTGATGCCGCTCAACCTCACCTTCCTGCTGCCCGTGGCATGCTGTGCCGTCGCGGCCGCGACGGCCGGCATCCTGCGCCCGCCCGCGCGCACCGCCCCGGCGGCACACCGGGAGGTACCGACGGCATGACCGGCACCGACCCCACGGGCACAGGCCCCGCCGCGATCGAGTCCTTCACCGTGAACTGCGACGGCGAGACCCTCGGTTGCACGGCGGCGCACCCGGTCACGGCGGACCGGAGCCCGGCCGCCCCGCTGACGGCCGTCGTCCTGCACGGAGCGGGAACCAGCGACCGGCAGCGGCTCACGGGAGTGCTCACCGACGTCGCCGTGCGGGGTCACCACGCGCTCTCCCTCGACTTCTCGGGGCACGGCCACAGCACCGGTCGGCTCGCCGAGTCCAGCCTGAGACGGCGGTTCCTGCAGGCCAGGACCGTCATCGACAGGCACGTCCCGGCCCGGCACCGGCTGGCCGTGATCGGCTTCAGCATGAGCGGGCAGACCGTCGCCGACCTCGCGCGGCACTATGGTGCCCGGGTGGCGTCCGTCGGCCTGTGCGCGCCCGCCGTCTACGCGGCCGAGGCGTGGACGGTGCCGTTCGGGGCGGGTTTCACCGAGATCATCCGGACACCTGAGAGCTGGCGCACCTCGTCCGCCCTCGAGACCTTCCGGTCCCTGTCCGGCCGGGCGGTGCTCGCGGCGCCGGCCGCGGACGCGGTGATCCCGCCGGCGGTCACCGAGGCCGTCGCGACCGCGCTCGGAGGCTCCCGCGCCCGCTTCACCCGGCTCACCTACCCGGACGCGGAGCACCGGCTCGCCCTGTGGTTCACCGGCAACGCCCGGCCGCGCGGCCGCTTCGTCGACGCCGTCCTGCACGACGGGGCGTGAACGTCCGGGCCCGTCAGCCCCGTTCGTACGATCGCAGCGCGGCGACCGAACGGCGCACGGCCTCGGCGTGCCCGAAGAGCCCGGGCAGGCCGCCGGTGTGCAGGAAGACGGTGCGCTGCCCGCGGCGGATGCCGCCGTCGCGTACGGCGGCGACCAGACCGGCCATGGCGCGGCCGGTGTAGGTGGGATCCAGGACGATGCCCTCGGTGGCCGCCGTCGTCCGCATCGCCTCCAGGACCGGTTCGTGGAGCGTCGCGTAGCCGGCGCCGACCTGGTCGGTGCGGATGCGCAGCGCGTCCGGGGAGACGGCACGGCGGGCGACCGCCCCGGCCAGGTCCGCGACGATCGCGGCCGGCTCGGTCACGGCGCCGCAGTGCACGCCGAGCACCCGCTCCTCGCCCAGCGCGGCGACGAGACCGGCCATGGTGCCGCCGGAGCCGAGGGCAACCACCACATGGGCGACGTCGGGAAGTTGGGCGTGGAGCTCCTCGCCGCTCTCGACGTAGCCGCGGGCACCGGTGGCGCTGGAACCGCCGAAGGGGATCAGATGGGGCCGCGCTCCCTCGCGTCGCAGCCGCCCGCAGACGTCCTCGGCGGCGCCCGCGAGTTCGGCGGGCTCCGCGTCACCGGCCCAGACGACCCGGGCGCCGAAGAGTCCGTCGAGGACCAGGTTGCCGGTGCCGGACCCGGCCTCGGGTTCCTTGCCGGGGAAGACCAGGACGGTGTCGAGTCCCAGCCGCGCCCCGGCCGCGGCGGTGAGGCGGGCGTGGTTGCTCTGCGCCGCGCCCACCGTCACCAGGGTGTCCGCACCGGCTTCGAGTGCCTCGCCGACCGTCCACTCCAGCTTGCGGACCTTGTTGCCGCCACCACCGAGTCCCATGAGGTCGTCACGCTTGATCCACAGGTCGTCCGCGTCCAGGCCGAGGGCGGCGGCCAGCCGGGGCACGGGTTCGACGGGGGTGGGCCAGGCGGACAGCGTGATCTTGCCGGGCATCGGCTGCGCTCCAGGTTCTACGGCGACGGTGACCGGCGCTGCGGGACACCGGTGGACTCCATTGTGGGCTCCCGGCGGGCCCCGCCGGTCCGGGAGGGCGGGAGAGGGCGCGGTGGCTGCCGTGACTGGGCGGAGGGACACTCGAAGTGTCGCTCTGAGGAGGTGGGATCGCCGTGAGCGAGTTCGAGCGCTCCATGAACATGACGGCCTCCGCGGACCGTGTCTTCGACCGGGCGGAGGACCTCGACCGCATCGAGTCCTGGCTCCCCGACGAGCTGCACGTCCGCGCCGCCGAACCACCCGCCGTCACCGTGCACGACGACGACACGGGACGGGACGCGGCCGCGCTCTTCCGGGCCGACCGCGCGCACAGACGGCTGGAGTGGGGCACCCGCGAGGACGACCGTTACGCGGGCTGGCTGCAGGTCGACCGGACCGGCGAGCGGACCAGCGAGGTGACCATCCACCTGTCGTTCACCGACGAGAGCATCGCGCCGCCCGAGGGCGTCGTGGACCGGGCACTGGACGACAGCCTGCACCGCCTGTCGGGCATCGTGACCTCATGAGTCCGGCGGGGCGGCCGCGCGCCGGGGCCAACTGTCGGCACGGACCGCTCCGCCGGTGCGAGGGGCCGGCTCCCGGGCCGACGCACGTCCCTGCGGACCCGGAAGCCCTCCCTCCGCTCCACCCCAACGTAGATCCCAGTTTGGACTGAGTCAAATATCGGCTGCTGTTCGGGGCTGCCGGGGGCCGCAGCCCCCGGACTTCCTGGGACTCGGGGTACCAGGCAGCGTCGCGTCCGGCGCACCACACTGAGGGGATGGCGGCGACGGAATTCGGCAGAGCGGTGCGACGGTGGCGTGAACGGGTGACGCCCGAGGCGGCCGGGCTTCCGGTCGGCGGGCACCGGCGCGCCCCGGGACTGCGCCGGGAGGAACTGGCCCAGCTCGCGGGGATCTCCGTGGACTACGTCACCCGGCTCGAACAGGGCCGGGCCTCCCATCCCTCGGCCCAGGTCGTGGAAGCACTGGCCAGAGCGCTGCGGCTGTCCCCGCAGGAGCGCGGGCACCTGTTCCAGCTGGCCGGTCTGGCGCCCCCGGGGCCGGACACCGTCCCCGCCTACATCACCCCCAGCGTCCAGCGGCTGCTCGACCGGCTGACCGGGACACCGGTGGCCGTCTACGACGCCTCCTGGACGCTGCTGGTGGCCAACCCCCCGTACGCGGCGCTGATGGGCGATCCCTCCGGATGGCACGGCAACGAGCGCAACGGGGTGTGGAACCACTTCGTCGGCCGGGCCGGCCGGATCCGGCGCACCCGGGAGTACCTGGCCGGTTTCGAGTCGGCGCTCGTCGCCGACCTCCGCGCCGCCGCCGACCGCTACCCGTCCGACCAGCAGGTGCGCCGGCTCGTCGCCGACCTGCGCGCGCACAGCGACCGCTTCGCCGAACTGTGGGACGCCGGCGCGGTCGGCCGGCACGAGGCGTCACGCAAGATCGTCGACCACCCGCGCGTGGGCCCGCTGACCCTCGACTGCGACGTGCTGACCGTGACGGGCAGCGACCTGCGCATCATGGTCTACACCGCGGAACCGGGCAGCGAGGACGCCGACCGTCTGGCACTGCTCACCGTCCTCGGCACCCAGGCCCTCACCGGCTGACGGCCGCCAGCCGCTCGAAGGCCGTCGGGAACGTCCTGCGGGGCAGGAAGTCGCGGATGCGGCGGGCACACTCCGCCGCAGAGGCCTCAGTCGTGTCGCACTCGACGTCGTACCGGCCGTGGGCGTGGACGAGGCCGAACTGGCGGGCCGCCAGACCCGGGGGTCGGTCCCCGCGCTCCCGCTCGCGCCGCCGCAGTTCCGCGAGCGAGCAGTGCACCCCGACCAGGACGACGTCCCTCGCCGGGAACAGCGCGAGGCAGTCCCGCAGGCGCCACGGCTCGCTGAGTACATGGTCGACCACGACGTTGTTGCCTCCGGCGGCCATGCCGGCCACCGCCCGGTGGAAGCCCCGCCAGGTGCGCCGCAGCACGTCCGGAAGTTCCTCCGGGGTCACCACGCGACGGGACCGCATGGCGTGGAAGGCGTCCACGGGCATGTGGAAGTACGTGCCGTCCAGGGTCAGCAGCAGTTCCCTGGCGATGCTCGACTTCCCCGAACTGGACGTCCCGTTGAGGAACACGATGAGGCCGCCGGACCCGGCTTCGGCTTCGGCTTCGGCTTCGGCTTCGGGCAACGTGCCTCCTCCGCCGCCGGACCTCCGCGGCCGTGGTGGGCGGGCGCCCTACGGCGCCTGCGTGCCGGGCGCGTTGGGAGCCACCGACGGCTGGGGGGTGGGGGGAGGACTCACGATCCGGTCCTCCACCGCGGACAGGACGAGCATCAGCCCGAGCAGGAAGACCGGCAGCCCGAGCACCAGCGCTGCGATCATCGCGGATCCTCCGTGTGCGGCAGGGGCGTTCGCGGGCAGCGGGCGACGGTGTCGGAGGGATGGCGGCGGCGGACATTGACACGATGGGACACGGCGGACATGGGCACCTCCACTTCGGCGTCGAAGGCCCGCCTTCCCCGCTTCGGGCGTTGTATGGGGGCGCCCGGGAACGCATGCTCTCGCGTCACGGTCCCGGGCGCGGCGCCCGTGGGTTCAGTAGCGGAAGGCGTCGGGGCCGTCGAGCCGCCCGAAGCGCCGCGGATGCGGGATCTGCTCCGGCCGCTGGGCCCACCGGGCACGGCGGCGCCGGGCACCCCCGTGCTCACCCCAGTAGAGGACGGCGACGACACCGGCCGCCGCGCACAGCAACGCACCGACGACGACGCTGTAGAACGTGCCCGCCGAGATCACCCCGACCACGGCGCCCAGCACGATTCCCAGCATTCCCGCACCGAAAACGAGCCTGCGAATCTTCAAATCCATGAAGAATCACTCCCTTTCGGAAGAACGCATTCCCCGGTGAACGTCCGTCAATCCACGGATCGCCTTAACGAGTGACGGGCGGGGCGGGTTTGTGACGTCTCATCACGCCCTTCCGCCCGAATTGCGGCGCGGACGGGAGCCGCGGTCTCAGGCGAGGGCGGACGCGGCGGTGCGGTAGAGGACTTCCTCGGCCCGGTCCCACGACCAGCCGTTCTCCACCACGAGCGTGCGCCAGCCGGTCGGGCCGAACCAGAACCAGAGAAGGTCGGCGGTCTCCTCCGCCGAGTACCGCCGGGCGGGTGCGCCGACTTCCAGGAAATGCCGTGCGACCGCGCGCAGCGCCTCCCGGTAGTCGGCCGTCGCCCTTTCCCACAACGCCTCGCCGTTCTCGTGCACGGGCAGCGCCTTGCGAATCGCCTCGTGCGCCTTGAACTGGCTCTCGTTTCCCGCCCGGGTACCGCGGGCGAGCGCCCGGAGGACACCGTCGGGCGTCCGCACGTCCAGGATGCGTGCGACGGCCCGCTCGTATCCGGACCCGACCACGGCCTTGTCGACGATCCGGTCGAGGACGTCCGACTTGCTGCCGACGCTGGCGAAGACCGTCTTCGACGCGACCCCGGCCGCCGCCGCGATGTCCGCGACGGTGACCCGCCCGTAGCCGCGTTCGGCGAAGAGCAGCTCGGCCTGTTCGAGGATCAGCGCGCGCGTCCGCGCCGCGGCCTGTTCTCGGAGCGGGGAGACGTAAGCGCGCTTGGTGGACATGGCGGCATCCTATGCGATATCCGTTCCGCTTTGACCTATCCAATCGGTCCTCTATAACCTCAATATCGGATGCGCGGCGCGCGCGTCCGGTGAGACCGGCCCGCGAGGCGGGCGGGCGAAAGGTGGGAACGATGGCGATGGACGACAAGGACCTGGCCGAGGGGCTGTTCCGGATCCTGGAGACGGGCGATGCGGCACTGGCCCACGAGGTCGTGGACCCCGACAACCACAACCGCGAGGCGGCCGTCTCGCCCGCGGCCTGTTCGACACCCGGTCCGGCGGGAACGCTCGCCTCGGGCGCGTGGCTGCGCTCGGCCTTCAGCGACCTGCGCTTCCCGGTGCTGGGCATCGCCCGCAACGACGACCAGGTCTGGATCCGGCTGCGCATGCAGGGACGGCACACCGGCGCGTTCGTACGCTTCCGTGACGGCGTCCTCGACCAGGCCATCCCTCCCACCGGACGCGAGGTCGACTTCGAGCAGGTCCACCTGCTCGACCTCCGCGACGGCAAGGTCGTCCGCCACGAGGCGCTGCGCGACGACATGACGATGCTGGGCCAGCTCGGCGTCTTCCCCCCGTCGCCGGCTGTCGCCCTGCGCATGGTCGCCTGGAAGGTCTCGGGACGCGCCAAGCGGGCCGCCGACGAGGTCACGAAGCTCGCCGCCGAGGCGGCCGGACAGGCGCGCGGCTGAGCCCGCTGTGCCTCAGCGGGCGCCCGAGGCGCCCCTCGCCAGCAGGAGCAGCGCGTCGACCAGGCTCTCGGCGGAGCTGCCGGTGGCCAGACGGCGCATCTGCATGCCGAACACCAGGGCCACGACCGTCGAGGCGGCCTCCTCGGCGTCCGGCACACCGAGGGCGGTCAGGACGGACGCGGCGAGGCGGTCGTACGCGGCGAAGCACTCGGCCGCGGCCTCCCGCAGCGCGGGGTCGCGGCCTGCCTGGACGTACAGCTCGAAGGGCGCGAGGTGCGTACTGTCGAAACCGGCCCCCTCGGCGACCTGCCCGACCAGGGCGGCGGCGCCCTTGAGGTCGATGCCCTCCTGCCGGCCCCGAGCGGCCAGTTCGGTGAAGCGGCCGGTCTCCTCCTCCACGAAGTGCAGCAGGCTCTCCCGCAACAGGTCGTGCTGCGTGGCGAAGTGGTAGGTCACCGAGCCGAGGGACACCCCGGCCTCCTGGGCGATACGCCGGTTGGTGACCGCGGCGACACCGTCCTGACCGATGATCCGCAGGACGGCGCTGATGATGTTCTGGCGGGTGCCGGCGGGGTTGGGCATGTCTGTCATTCTGTCACCGCGGCCGGGGCGCGCAGCTCGTACCAGCGCTGATCGCTCTCCAACTGCGCGGCGAGCGAGATCAGCAGGGGCTCGCTGTGGGCCGGCCCGAGGAGCTGGGCGCCGACCGGCAGTCCGTCGCCGAAGCCCGCCGGGACGCTGATGCCCGGCCAGCCGAGCACGTTCCAGGGCCAGGCGTACGGGCAGGCCGCGATCACCTCCTGGTCGGTCCGCCGGCCGGACAGCCCGGTCATGGCCCCGACGGCCGGGGGCGGGGTGGCGGTGGCGGGGGTGAGCAGCACGTCGAAGCGCGAGAACAGCTCCCCTATCCGGCGGTGCTGACCGCCCTCCGCCCGGCGGGCCCGGCGCAGGGCGGCCCCGGCGAGCAGGCGCCCGTTCCGCGAGGCGGCCAGGGTGCGGGGGTCGAGAAGCGTACGGTCCGGGACGCGGTCGCTCCACTGGCTGATGCCGGCGAACGCGCGGGGCAGGAAGCTCAGCCCGATCAGGCCGTAACGCGGCTCGGCCTCCTCCACCTCGTGGCCCAGCCGGGCGAGGGCGTCGGCCAGGTCGCCCACCGCGCGGCGTACGGCGGGATGGAGCGGTGCGCGGGCGGCGACGAACGGGGGCCGCCAGGACACCGCGATCCGCAGCCGGCCCGGTTCGCGTCCGGCCGCCTCCACGGCGTCGATGCCCGGGGGCCGGTGGACGTCGCCCGGGTGCTGCCCGGCGGCGGCGTCCAGCAGCAGCGCGGCGTCGCCCACGGTGCGCGCGAGCGGGCCGTTGACGGTCAGGCCGTGGAAGGACTCGGCGTCCGGCCAGGTGGAGACCCGGCCGCGCTGCGGCTTGATGCCCACCAGCCGCGTCCACGCCGCGGGGATGCGGACCGAGCCCGCCCCGTCCGAGCCGAGCGCCGCGGCGACCACTCCCGCCGCCACCGCCGCCGCGGCACCGCCGGAGGAACCCCCGGGCGTGTGCCCGAGGTCCCACGGGTTGCGGGTGGCGCCAAAGGCGGGCCCCTCGGTGAACGGCCACTGGCCCAGCTCGCAGGTGTTGGTCTTGCCGACGACGATCGCGCCGGCCGCGCGCAGGCGCCGTACCGCCTCCGCGTCCCGCGGCTTGGCCGGGAACTCCCCCGCGCAGCCGAACGCGGTGGGTTCGCCCGCCAGGTCCGTGTCGTCCTTGATCGCGACGGGGACGCCGAGCAGCGGCAGCCGCTCGCCGCGCTCCAGCCTCCGGTCGGCCTCCTCGGCCTCCGCCAGGGCCGCCTCTGCGCGGACGCGCCGGAAGGCGTTGACGGTCGGCTGGGTGGCGTCGACGCGTTCGAGCGTCCTGCGGACCAGTTCCGCGGCGGTGACATCGCCTTCGCGCAGCGCACGCGCCTGCGCCGCCAGCCCCTCGGTTCGGGCAGTGGACACGGCCGCCCCCTCTCCCTATTGTTCGTTCGAACGAACAAGTCGGGAGGTTAGACGGATGCGGATCGCCGGTGCAACTGTTCTGCTCACGGGCGCCACGGGTGGGCTCGGCCAGGACATGGCACGCGAACTCGCTGCCAGGGGTGCACGGTTGATCCTCAGCGGGCGCCGAGCCGACGTCCTCGAACCGCTGGCGAAGAGCCTGGACGCGAGGACCGTCCCCGCCGACCTCGCGGTCCGGTCCGACGTGGAGAGGCTGGCCGCCGAGTGCGCGGGCGTCGACGTCCTGGTGGCGAACGCCGCCCTGCCGAGCAGCGGCGACCTGCTGGACTACGCCCCCGACGAGCTCGACCGGGCCCTGATGGTGAACCTGCGAGCACCGGTGCTGCTGGCCCGGCTGCTGGCGCCGGCCATGGTCGAGGCCGGGCGGGGCCACATCGTCCTCATCGGATCGCTGTCGGGCAAGGCCGCCTCGCGGTCCACCTCCCTCTACAACGCGACCAAGTTCGGCCTGCGCGGCTTCGCCCACGGCTTCCGCGAGGACCTGCACGGCACCGGCGTCGGGGTGTCGCTGGTCCAGCCCGGCTTCGTCCGGGACGCGGGCATGTTCGCCGACACCGGCGCCAAGGCACCGGCCGGTGCCCGTACGGTGACGCCTCGGCAGGTCACGGCGGGGGTCGTACGGGCCGTCGAGCGCAACCTCGGCGAGGTGAACGTGGCTCCGCCCGAACTGCGGCTGCTCACCGCCGTCGCCGGGCAGTTCCCGGTGTTCGCGGCCCGCGTCCAGCGGCTCAGCGGCTCGGCGGAGCGCGCGACGCGGGACATCGTGACGGCCCAGCGGCACCGCCGCTGAGCGGCCGCCGCCGGGCGGTTCACAGCTGCGGATACCGGCGGCGCCGCCAGGTCCACGCGACCGCGGCGGCGGCCACCGCCCAGCCGAAGAGCACCAGGTAGGGGAAGGCGTACTGGTTGCCCGAGAAGTAGATCGCGTTGTGCTGCGCGTTCACCGACGCCCCCGGCGGCAGCCAGCGGCCGACGGCCCCCAGCGGCTGGGGCAGGAGCAGCCAGGAGACCGCCCCGCCCGAGGACGGATTGCCCAGCAGCACCATGAGCAACCACGTCGGCAGGATGGCCCACTTGCCGAACAGCATGTAGAACGCCGTGAACACCAGCCCCGAGGTCACCATCGTGAGGGTCAGGATCGCCCAGGACTGGAGGAAGGGCAGCCGCAGCACATGCAGCCCCCAGTCCACCACCGCGACGATGGACAGGCTTCCGAGCACGGAGTACACGACGATCGTCGCGAAGCGCTCCAGCGGTCTCAGCTCCGACGCGTGCACGGTCAGCTGCACCGCGCCGAGGAAGCCCACGATGACCGCGGCCAGCGTGATGTAGAAGATCGCGAGTCCCTGTGGGTCGCCGGGCTGCAGCGGTCTGAGGTCGCCCAGGCTGAGCCGCACCCCCGCCTGCGAGGCCGCCACCGGGGCGGCGGCCGCCAGCACGCGCGCCACCGAGGCCCCCGCGGCCGGTACCAGGTCGAACGAGACGGTGCCGCCCCCGGCCCTGGTCTGCGCCACGGCGAACACATGCTGCCGGTCGACGGCGTCGACGGCGGCCGCGCGCGTGGCGTAGCGGCGCTGCACCAGTTCGGTGCTCAGGCCCGAGTCCATGCCGGCCACGAACTTCTGCAACTGGGGGGAGTCGTCCACGACACCGATCGGGACGTGATGCGGCGTCGGGTGCGCCATGGCGAAGCTGTACGAGCCGGCGAACAGGCCCGCTCCCACCGCCAGCAGCAGGACGATGACCGCGGCAGGCCGGTAACGTGACAGCCCGGAGGGGTGAGTCATCGGCATACCCTCATCGCGCCCTCCGAAAGGCCGGGCCCCGTCCCGGCCGCGTCGCGGCGGGGCCTGGGCTGTGGGGCGAACCCGCCGCCCAAATTACTGCCGGTGATCGCCCCCCGCTACCTGACGGGGCTCGGCTCCGGCGGGCCGGCGCGGTGGCCGTCGGCTCACACGCGGCCTGCCTCCAGGGCCCGGACGGCCCAGTCCAGGGCGGGTCCGCGGCTCACCGGCGCGGGCCAGCCGTTGATCACCGCGAGCAGCCGGGCGTACCGCTCCCGGCGCGGGTCTGACGCGGTCCGCAGGCGCATCAGCAGCCGTCGCCGGAGCTCGGCGCCGTCCGCGACGCCGAGCTGGTCGGCGTACTCGGCGGCGACGGCCGCGACGACCGGACGTGCCCGCTCGGAGGCGGGGTCGACTCCGGCGGCCACGGCGGCGAGGGCCCGTTCTCCGGCCGCGGCGACCGCATCGCGGCGCGGCGGCGCGGTCCCGGCACGCGCGCGATCTGCGGCGTGTTCCTCGGCCGCCCTGCGCATCACCGCCCTGAATCCGGGGTCACGGGAGAGTTCGGCCAGCTCCACCCAGGCCTGGAGCTGCTCCGGGTGGGGGTCGTCGGGCAGCTCTGGGGTGAGGGTGCGGCGCGGGCCCGCGAGCGCGGGATCGTCCGTGAGGCCGTCCGGCGCGCCGAGCACGGCGTCGAGGAAGTCGTCGACGAGCCGGCCGCGTTCCTGCGCGGACAGCCTGGCCAGTTCGTGCATGAGCTCCGTCTCCTCCGGGGTGGATCCGCGCCGGGCCACGACCGTCAGCACCGCGTGCCGCAGCCGCGACGTGCGGATCTGCGCCTCCAGGGCCGCGGCGTGGGCCGCCGCGACCTCGGGCAGGGACAGCTCCCGGTCCACGACCCCTCGGATCGTCGCCAGGTCGAGTCCCAGGTCACGCAGCGTCCGCACCAGCTCCAGCCGGGCCAGGGCCGGGCCGTCGTAACGCCGGTAGCCGGCCGGACTGCGGCCGGCCGGCGTCACGATGCCCCGGTCCGAGTAGAAGCGGATGGTCTTGACCGTCAGCCCGGTGCGCCGGGCCAGGTCTCCGATCGAATAGCGCGCGTCGCCGTTCACACCTCCACTCTTCCGTCTCCCCCTGAGGGAGACTCAAGCCCCCGCGCGGACCGCCACGGCCCGTGCCGCCCGCGCGACCTCGCCCCGGCCGGTCGCGCCGGTGAGCGGATCGCTCGGGGCGTAGCGCACGGCGGCGCCGTACTGGGCGCAGCGGGCGGCGATGGCGGGGCAGGCGCGTTCGGCGAGGGCCGCGATGGTCAGGGAGGGGTTGACGGTGAGGGAGGTGGGGACGGCCGAGCCGTCCGTCACGAACAGCCCCGGGTGAGTGCGCAGCTCGCTGAGCTCGGTCAGCGCGGAGATCGCGGCGGAGTCGCCGAGCCGGCAGGAGGCGAGGGGGTGGGCGGTCACCGTGCCCGCCACGTCCTCGCTCCACGGACGGACGGTGGCGAGGCCGTCCCGCTCCAGCACCGCCCGGGTGTGGGCGTCGGCCTCGGCCCAGCCGCGCCGTGTGCCGGACGTCGGCGTGAACCGCATGGTGCCCAGGCCCAGCCCGTTGGCGAGCCGGGTGAAGCTGCCGGTGAGGGGCGGCACGCCGAAGCTGCCCTCGGCCTCGTCCTCCGTCATGGCGAGCACGGTGAGCCAGGAGCGCCAGCGGGCCCGCATCTGCTTCTTGGCGACGCCCGACCAGCGCTGCCCCGCCGTCTGGGCGAGGGTGTTGGTGACGGCCGGGAAGTAGATCTGCTGGAGGGTGAAGCGGGAGAACTGCGAGGCGCTCGCGTCGAGGCGGTCGAACGACGCCGCGGTGATCGGCATCCCGATGTGCAGCGCCTCGTACGCCGCGGTCGCGCTGCGCGACAGGCCGAGCAGGGAGCGGACCTTGCCCTCGTCCATCTCCGCGACGCTGACCCGGTCGCCGTTGCCGGAGAAGTAGCCGCCGACGGCCGGCGGGACTCCGCCGAGGGCGAGGGCCGACCGCTGGAGGAGGACGGGTGTGCCGACGGCGCCCGCCGCCAGCACCAGGACCTTGGTGTGGAGGGTGCCCGCTCCGGTGGGGCAGGTGTAGTCCGACGGATCGAGGGTGATGTGGTCGACGGCGTAGCGGTGGCCGGGGACCGTGGACGGGCGGATCAGCTGGACCTCGTGCAGCGGCCGGATCTCGGCGCCGTGGGCCTCGGCGGCGGGCAGGTAGTTGAGCAGCATGGAGCGCTTGGCGCCGAAGCGGCAGCCGGACAGCATCCAGTTGCAGTCGGTGCAGCGTGCCCGGTCGACGGCGACGGGCACCGGGTTGCAGGTGTGCCCGGCGCGGTCGCAGGCCGCGGCCAGCACACCGCCGGCGTAGGAGACGTCGGGCCAGTCGAGTTTCGTCACGGGCAGGGCCTGCTCGACCTGTTCGTACCAGGGGTCGAGGGCGGCGCGGCTGAGGGAGGCGGGCCACAGCCGCCGTCCGGCCGCGTCGCGCCGGTCGAAGACGAAGGACGGCGCGCGCAGTGACGCGGCGAAGTAGACGACGCTGCCGCCGCCCACGCAGTTGCCCGCGACGACCGAGATGCCGTCGCCCTTGATCACGTCGACGATGCGGGGGTAGGCGCCCAGGTCGAGGTCGTGCGTGAAGTCCTCGGTGGCGAGGCGCGGTCCGCGTTCGAGGACGGTGACCCGGGCTCCCGCGGCGGCGAGGTGGTAGGCGGGTATCGCGCCGCCGAAACCGCTGCCGATGACGAGGACATCGGTGGTCTGGGGGCTCATGCGGGGCTCCCGGAGGGGGTGGTGGCGGGATGCGGCCCGGCGAGGGCCGTGCCGTAGGAGTGGGCGGGGTAGCGCCACAGGCCGTCGGCGTCGGGCGGCGGGAAACCGGTCCAGACCAGGCCGGGGTGGCCCTCGGCGAGGGCCTGCGCGGTGTGGCGGTGCGCGGCGGTGTCGAAGGCCAGGCCGACGAGGAAGGCGAGCAGTTGCCAGATCGCGCGGTCGAGGTCGTCGGCCTGGAAGAGCCTGGCGACCAGGGTCGTGCGGTGGTCGAAGGAGAGGCCGACGAAGGGCGGGCGGTCGATGGGGAGCGGGATGAGCTTGCCGACCGCGTAGACGGTGGCACGCGCGTCCAGCAGTGCCGCGATGCCCGGCAGGAGCGGGTTCAGCGGGAGTTCGGGGGAGGTGAGGAGGGCGATCACGCCGGCCTGGACGGCTCCGGGGCCTGGTGCGGCACCGGCGATGGCACGGTCGGAGGACGAACGTCGCTCCCCCGGCACAAGGGTGTCGGCGAAGGCCTCGAGGGTGGAGACCGGCCAGGAGCCGAGCGAGGCGGCGGAGGCGGCGGAGGCGGCGGAGGCTGAGGGCGCCGCCACCGTGCCCAGCGTGGGCAGCGCCGCGACGGCGGCGGCCAGGCCGCGCAGCACGGCACGCCGGTCGATGTCCGGGGCGGGGGACATCGTCACCGGCCCGCGCAGAGCAGGCTGAAGGGCAGGGAGACGGCCAGGCCCGTCTCGCCCGCCTCGTCGCCGTAGGCCTCAAGGACGTCGGCGAGTTCGGGCACGTGCGGGCGCAGTGCGGCCACCAGGTCGCCGATGCCCGCGGTGACCCCGCCGACCTTGAAGTTCGTCAGGAGCATCGCCGCGCGGCGGCCGCGCTTGTCGAACCAGTAGCGGCCGTCCCAGGAGACGTACGGGACGGCTCCGGTGGTGGACTGCACGCTCCAGTGGTCGCGCTGGTAGTAGCGGCACACGGGGAGGGCGAGCGCGAACCGGGCGGGTTCGGCGAGCAGGAAGCGGACGGCGCCGCCGTTGTCGAGCGTGATGTCGCGCTTGGAGTACTCCACGCACACCGGGTCGGAGAGCCACAGCCAGGGGTCGGGCGTCTCCCCTTCGCCGTACGCGTGCCAGTCGCAGGCGGCGGCGAACGGCGGCTCGGTGTACGGATCGGGGGCGTTCGCAGAGGCCGGTGTGGCGGCGGTGGCCGCGGTCGCGGCCAGCAGGGCGGCCAGGGCCGATGTGAGCAGGCGTGAGGAACGGCGGAAGCGGGGCATGGGCAGACTCCGGCGGTCGTGGGGGCAGGGCGTACGGGGCCTGGGCACCACGCAGGATGCCGCTGACGGGACGTCAGGGCAAGGGGTTGAACACAGACTCATTGAATGAGTGGCTCATCCACTGCGGAGAATGTTGACGCGCCGCCCCCCTGCCCGGTGGGCTGGGGCCGGACCGCTTCGAGAGGACGACCACGGTGGAGCCACTGCCCCGCGAGACCATCGTCGACGTACTGGAACGCCGCCTGCAGGAGGACATCCTGGACGGCACCCACCCCGCCGGCAGCCTGCTGCCCCCCGAACAGCGCCTGGCCGAGGGGTACGGCGTCACCCGCACCACGGTGAAGCACGCCTTCGGCCGGCTCACCCAGGCCGGGCTCCTGGAGACCCGCCACGGCGTCGGCACCCGGGTCCGCGACTACCTGCGCCTGGGCGGCGCGGACCTGCTGCCCATGCTCGTGCGGCACAACCCGGAATGGCTGGCCGACATCTTCGAGGTCCGCGCCGGCGTCGGCGCGTTGATCGCCGAACGCGCGGCCGCGAAGGCCACTCCCCCGCAACGCACCCGGCTGCGCGCCCTCCTGGAAGCCGTCTCCGCGGCCGCCGGACCCGACGCCGTCCAGCTGGCCGACGCCGAGGTCCACCGGGCCCTCGCCCGGGCCACCGGCAACCGCGTCTACGTACTCCTCACCAACACCCTCTTCGCCGCCTACCTGCCCCTGCGCGCCCGCCTCGTCGCCCCCTTCCGCGACCCGGCCGAGGCCGCCGCCCGCCTGGACCCCCTGGTCACGGCGGTCATCCACGGGGACACGACCGCCGCCCGCACGGCGGCGCAGGCGTACCTCGCCGAGACGCAGCGCATCATGCTGGAGGCGCTGGAACCGTAGGAGGGCCGCACCGGGCCGCCCCGGGCCGCACCGGGCCGCACCGGGAAGCGGCTCTGCCTGTGCCCGGTCCGCGGCAGGGGCGGGACTCGCGGGCGGGATCCGCCCGCGCGCGTGGAGATCGCCGAGCCCACGACGCCCCCGCAGGGCACGCACACCCCTCGCTGGCCCCCGGCCCCCCGACACCGCTCCGCTCCGGGAAATACCGGATGCCGACGGGCAACCCACGCATGCCCTCCAACGGGTCTTGACCGCACCCCACAAAAGAGAGAGCATTGCTCTCGTCAGTAAGCGATGCTCTCCATGGGGGATGATGATGAAGCTGCTCTACGCGGGCCCGTCGCTGCGGGAACTGCACGAGGAGTACGCCAAGAAGGGCCGGCTGGACGAGCGCGCGCCGGTCGCCTCGACGAGTTCGGTCACCGTGGACGCACCCGTCGCCGAGGTCTGGCGGCTGATCAGCGACCTGCGCGCCTGGGACACGTGGCGCTCCGACGCCCGCGTCGTCGAACTGGGGGCCGTCGAACCGGACGCACGCTTCCGCTGGAAACTCCGGGGGACGCCCATCACGTCCTCCTTCGCCGTGGTGGCGCCCGAGCGGGAGCTGTGCTGGACCGGTGTGGCGATGGGGTGGATGAAGGCGGTCGACCGGATGCGGATCGCGCCCACCGACGACGGCCGGACGGTCGTCACGATCGAGGAGTCGCTCTCCGGGCCACTGCTCTCGCTCTTCTACGACAGCGCCCGGCTCCGCCAGGGCCACGAGGAGATACTTCGCATGCTGAAGGCCGCCGCGGAGGAGGGCCGGGGCCTCGGCCCCGCCGGGACCCGTGACGATGGGACGACTGGCCCGGCCCGGGCCGATCGCGGGATGCTCACCCCATGATCGAGCGCGAGGAAGCGGTCCGGAGGGTCCAGGAGCACCTGGACCTGCACTTCCCGGGGCGCATGGCGGTGGTGGAGGCCGAGGAGCACGAGCTGGCGTGGATCGTCCTCTACCAGTCCGCGGAGTACGTCGGGACCGGGGACTCGCGCCACCTGCTGGCCGGCAACGGGCCCTACCTCGTGGATCGCGTCGACGGCAGCATGCACACGATCGGTCCGGTGGACTACCTCATGGGCGGATGGGAGGAGGAGTACCGGGCCCGTGTCCGCGGGATGCCCGTACGGACCGCGGTGGACGAGCTGGACGACCGGGTCCGCGCGTCGGCGGCCGCTCGCGGCCGTGTGTTCGCCATGGTCGAGCTGCGGGAACGGATACCGGCGCTCGGCCCGGCCGAAGCACTGGCCTACGTGACGGCCCTTCAGGGCGGAAGCGCGGCTCCGCGGGGTCCGCTCGCCGTCGTCACCGAGACGCTCCTGCCGTACCGGGAGCCCGTGGTCAAGACGGTCGCCGGGTGAACACGAAGACGCCGGCCAGGACGGGGGAAACCTGACCGGCGCCGGTTCGATGTGCGGGGCCGCGGTGGCGGTCGCCCCCGGCAAGGGGCTCCGTGGGGCTTCAGCCGAACGATCGTCCCCACGGGCGAAGGGATGAGGCCCGGGGTCACTGGCCCACTCACGGCACCCGCATGTGTTGTGTAACCACGCACTTGCCCGGATTGTTCCCGCGTCCCGGTGGTCCGCGGCCGTGGAAGGCATGCCGGTGGCCTGCTGCGGGGAAGCGCGTTGCATGACGAAGACCGGTCTCCCGGAGGGCATCCGGGCCTGCCTGTTCGATCTCGACGGAGTGCTGACCAAGACCGCGGTCGTGCACGCCGCCGCCTGGAAGAAGGTGTTCGACGACTTCCTGCGGCACCGGGAGGGTGCGGACTTCCGCCCCTTCGACAAGGTGGCCGACTACGACGAGTACGTCGACGGCCGTCCACGCGCGGACGGCGTCCGGGCCTTCCTGGCCTCCCGGGGCATCGAGCTGCCCGAGGGCTCCGCGGACGACCCGCCGGAGCGCGACACCGTGCAAGGGGTGGGCAACCGCAAGAACGAGATCCTGCTGGAGAAGATCCGCACCGAGGGCGTCGAGGCCTATCCGGGTTCCGTCCGCTACGTGAACGCCGTGCGGGCCGCCGGCCTGCGGACGGCGGTGGTGTCGTCCAGCGCCAACTGCCGCGACGTGCTGGTCGCGGTCGGCATCGAGGACCTCTTCGACGTGCGCATCGACGGCGTGGTGGCCGCCGAGCGCAAGCTCCCGGGCAAGCCGAACCCGGACACCTTCCTGGAGGCGGCGCGCGAGTTCGGCCTGGAGGCGAAGGCCGCGGTGGTCTTCGAGGACGCGCTGGCAGGCATGGACGCCGGCCGCTCCGGGCACTTCGGCTACGTCGTGGGGGTGGACCGGGTGGGCCAGGCCGACGCATTGCGCGCGCACGGCGCGGACATCGTCGTACGGGACCTCGCCGAGCTGCTGGAGGCCGACGCGTGATCAGCCACTCCTCCTATGTGGTCGAGCCGTGGTGCGTGCGGGAGACCGAGCTGGACCTCGAGGTGCTCGCCCAGAGCGAGTCGGTGTTCGCCCTGTCGAACGGCCACGTCGGCTGGCGCGGCAACCTCGACGAGGGAGAGCCGCACGGGCTGCCCGGCTCCTATCTGAACGGTGTCCACGAGCGCCATCCGCTGCCGTACGCGGAGGCGGGCTATGGCTATCCGGAGGCCGGCCAGACCGTCATCAACGTCACCAACGGAAAGATCATCCGGCTGCTCGTCAACGACGAACCCTTCGACGTGCGCTACGGGCGGCTCGTCTCGCACGAACGCGTCCTCGACCTGCGCGCCGGGCATCTGCGCCGCACCTGCGAATGGACCTCGCCGGCGGGCTGCACCGTCCGGGTGACCTCGACCCGTCTGATCTCGCTCACCCAGCGGTCGATCGCCGCGGTCGTGTACGAGGTCGAGGCCGTGGACGACGTGCGGCTGGTCGTCCAGTCCGAGCTGGTGGCCAACGAGCAGTTGCCGAAGACGTCGGGAGACCCCCGGGTCTCGGCCGTACTGGACTCCCCCCTGCAACCGGAGGAGAACCAGGCACTGGACAACCGGCTGCGCCTGGTGCACTCCACGTCGGTCACCGGTCTGCGGGTCGCGGTGGCGGCCGACCACGCCGTGGAGGGACCGCCGTCGACGCGGAGCTTCAGCGAGAGCGGCGACGACACCAGCCGGCTCACCGTCACCAGCTCCCTGGCGGCCGGGGAGAAGCTGCGCCTGGAGAAGATGGTCTCCTACGGCTGGTCCCAGGTCCGTTCGCTGCCCGCCGTGCGCGACCAGGTGGAGGCGGCGCTTGCGGGGGCCCGCAGCACCGGCTGGCAGGGGCTGTGCGACGAGCAGCGCGACTACCTCGACGCCTTCTGGTCGCGGGCGGACGTGGAGATCGACGGCGACGCCGAGATCCAGCAGGCGGTCCGGTTCGCCATGTTCCACGTCCTGCAGGCGGGCGCGCGCGCCGAGCAGCGGGCGATCCCGTCGAAGGGCCTGACGGGCTCGGGCTACGACGGGCACTCCTTCTGGGACACGGAGACCTTCGTCCTTCCGCTGCTCACCCTGACCTCTCCGGAGTCCGTCGCGGAGGCCCTGCGCTGGCGCCAGGCCACACTGCCCGCCGCCCGGGAGCGCGCCCACCAGCTCGGCCTCAAGGGCGCGGCCTTCCCGTGGCGCACCATCGACGGCTCGGAGGGCTCCGGCTACTGGCCGGCGGGCACGGCCGCGTTCCACATCAACGCGGACATCGCCGACGCCGTCATCCTCTACGTCTCCCTCACCGGCGACGTGGACTTCGAGCGCGAGACGGGCGTGGAGATCCTGGTGGAGACCGCGCGCATGTGGCACTCGCTCGGCCACCACGACCCGCACGGGAACTTCCACATCGACGGGGTCACCGGGCCCGACGAGTACAGCGCCATCGCGGACGACAACGTGTACACCAACCTGATGGCCCAGGCGAACCTGCGGGCCGCCGCCGACATCGTCGAACGCCACACGAAGGAGGGCGCGGCCCTCGGAGTCGACGACGAGGAGACGGCGGCATGGCGGGACGCGGCCGCGGCCATGACCGTGCCGTACGACAGCGCGATCGGCGTCCACGAGCAGTCGGCGGGCTTCACCCGGCACCAGGTGTGGGACTTCGCCGCCACGCAGCCCGACCAGTACCCGCTGATGCTGCACTTCCCCTACTTCGACCTGTACCGCAGGCAGGTGGTCAAGCAGGCGGACCTCGTACTGGCGATGATCAAGCAGCCGCAGGCCTTCGACGACGAGCAGAAGGCCCGCAACTTCGCCTACTACGAGCCCCTGACGGTGCGGGACTCGTCCCTGTCGGCGTCGATGCAGGCGATCATGGCCGCCGAGGTCGGCCATCTGCGCCTCGCCTACGACTACCTGGGCGAGGCGGCGCTGATGGACCTGCACGACCTGGAGAACAACACCCGCGACGGGCTGCACATCGCCTCCCTCGCCGGCACGTGGGCCGCCCTGGTCGGCGGCTTCGGCGGGATGCGGTACCGGAACGGCTGCGCCGCCTTCGCGCCCCGGCTGCCGGAGAAGCTGCGGCGGCTCGCCTTCACCGTGCAGGTGCGGGGACGGCGGCTGCGGGTGGAGATCACCGGAGCGGCGGCGACGTACACCCTGCTGGAGGGGGAGCCGCTGGAGCTGCGGCACTACGACGACCTGTTCACCATCGGCATCGACCACCCGCAGACGCGCAAGGTGCCGACCCTCCCCGCGCGTACTGCCCCGGAGCAACCGCCGAGCCGCAGCCCCCGGCACCGCTGAGCCGGCCGCCTTGCCGGTCGGCGGCGAGGCGGCCGGTTCCCCAGTCGTTGTCCAGGGGCAGTTCGAGTCCGAGGGTGAGCCGCCGATGGGAACCGGTGAGGCGGGTGAGGGCGGTGCTGGTCATGGTGCGGGCTCTCCTCGGGTGCGGTGTCGGGTCCGCGGTGCCGGCGGTCCCGGCGCGCGCGATCAGTGCCGGGAGGTGAGGGCGGGCTCCCCGGCGGGCGCGGTCCCGGCCACGACCCGGCCGTGCCGGCCGCCGCGGCCCTTCTCCAGTGCGGCGGAGACGACCGCGAGCACGAGGGCGGAGGCGGTCAGGACCGCCCCGACGAGGTTCGGCGAGGTGTAGCCGTGGCCCGCGGCGATCACGACCCCGCCGAGCCAGGCGGACAGGGCGTTGCCGAGGTTGAAGGCGCCGATGTTGACGGCCGAGGCCAGGGTGGGGGCCCCCGAGGCCTGGTCCAGGACCCGCTTCTGCAACGGCGGCACGGTCGCGAAGCCCAGGGCGCCGATGAGGAAGATCGTGGCCCCTGCGGTGAGTTCGTTGTGCGCGGTGAGGGTGAACAGCGCCAGCACGGCGGCCAGGGCGCCCAGCGCCGTGTACAGCATCGGCATCAGGGCACGGTCGGCGTACCTGCCGCCGATCAGGTTGCCGACGACCATGCCGGCCCCGAAGAGCACCAGCAGCCAGGTGATGGAGGAGTCGGCGAAACCGGTGACCTCGGTCATCATCGGGGCGATGTAGGTGATGGCCGCGAAGACGCCCCCGAAGCCGAGCACGGTCATCGCCATGGCCAGCAGGACCTGCACGTTGCGGAAGGCGCCCAGTTCGTGGCGCAGGCGCACGCCCTGCGGCTTCGGCATGTCGGGCACCAGCTTGAGGACACCGGCCAGCCCGAGGACGCCCAGGCCGGCGACGACGAAGAAGGTCGTACGCCAGCCGGCGCTCTGCCCGATGAAGGTGCCCAGCGGCACGCCTATCACGTTGGCCACGGTGAGCCCGGCGAACATCATGGAGATCGCACGCGCCTTCTTCTCCGGGGCCACGAGGTCGGCCGCGACGACCGAGCCGATGCCGAAGAAGGCGCCGTGGGTGAAGGACGCGAGGATGCGCCCGGCCATCATCACGCCGAAGGCGGGGGCCAGGGCGGAGACCAGGTTGCCGAGCACGAACACACCCATGAGCAGCATCAGCATGTTCTTGCGGGACACCCTGGTGCCGAGCAGCGTCATGATCGGCGCGCCGATCATGACTCCGAGTCCGTAGCCCGTCACGAGCAGGCCGGCAGTGGGGACGGACACCCCGAAATCGGTGGCGACCTCGGGCAGCAGGCCCATGATCACGAATTCGGTGGTTCCGATCCCGAAAGCCCCGATGGCGAGGGCCAGGAGCGCGAGAGGCATGGCGGAGACCTTCCGGAAATTGCAGCGGCATCTAACAGGCGCCCACAATAATTGCAGACGCGCTATAACGTCAAACGCTGGACATCTGCGGGCGGCGGCTTACCATGGCCAGTGGAGGATCACCGCCTCTGCCCGCAGCCGCCGCACAAAGGGGACCTCGATGACCGCCACCGATCCGGCACTGACCGCCCTCGCGCAGGGGTGGCACGCCCTGTCCCTGCTGCACGGCCGGATCGAGGGCCAGATCGAGAAGCAGTTGCAGACCCACCACGACCTGAGCGTGCGTGAGTACTCGCTGCTCGACGTCCTCAGCCGCCAGCACGACGGCGAGGGTGGCCACCTGCAGATGCGCCAGGTCGCCGACGCCGTGGTGCTCAGCCAGTCGGCGACGACCCGCCTGGTCACCCGGCTGGAGGACCGCGGCCTGCTGGCCCGCTACCTCTGCCCGACCGACCGGCGCGGCATCTACACGAACGTGACCGAGGACGGCCTGAAGCTGCTGGAGGAGGCCCGCCCGACGAACAACACGGCGCTGCGCGCGGCGATGGACGAGGCGGCCCTCGTCCCGGAGCTCGCACCGCTGGTCAAGGCGGTGGAGGACCTGCAGGGCGCCAAGGTCCCCGCCTCCTGACGCAGCCAATCGGCGCACGAAGTTATTCGGCGCTTGCAATTAACCGCGTACGCAATTAATCTGGTCGTGGAGCACGGGAAGGGCGCGTCCCCCGCCCCTCCCGGGTCGTTCACCCGTCCGCACTCGCACCGGCGCACACCACCGGCCGCGACGCGAAAGGATCAGCACCATGACCACCCCCACCCCGGACATCACCCTGAACAACGGCGTCACCATGCCGCAGCTCGGCTTCGGCGTCTTCCAGGTGCCCGACGCCGACACCGCCGCCGCCGTCACCGCCGCACTCGAGAACGGCTACCGCAGCATCGACACCGCGGCGATCTACGGCAACGAGGCAGGCGTCGGCCAGGCCCTCGCCGCCTCCGGCGTCGCCCGCGACGAACTGTTCGTCACCACCAAGCTGTGGAACGGCGACCAGGGCTACGACAGCACCCTCGCCGCCTTCGACGCCTCCCTCGCCAAGCTCGGTCTCGACCACGTGGACCTCTACCTGATCCACTGGCCGGCTCCGGCCCGCGACACGTATCTGGACACCTGGCGGGCCTTCGAGAAGATCCACGCCGAGGGCCGGGCCCGCGCCATCGGCGTCTCCAACTTCCAGCCCGCGCACCTGCAGCGCATCATCGACAACAGCGACGTCGTCCCCGCCGTCAACCAGGTGGAGCTGCACCCCCAGCTCCAGCAGTCCGAGCTGCGCGCCTTCCACGCCCGGCACGGCATCGCCACGGAGGCGTGGAGCCCGCTCGCGCAGGGCGCCGTCCTGAGTGACCCGGTCGTCACCGGTATCGCCGACCGCCTGGGCAGGACCCCGGCCCAGGTGATCCTGCGCTGGCACCTGCAGCTCGGCAACGTGGTCATCCCCAAGTCGGTGACGCCCGAACGGATCCGCCAGAACATCGACGTCTTCGACTTCGCGCTCTCCGACGCGGACATCGCGGCGATCACCGCCCTCGACAGCGGCACCCGCATCGGCCCGGACCCCGACACCTTCAACTGACCGCCGGGGGCCGGGGCCGTCCTGTCCGCCGGCCCGCCGGTCCGCACCCCGCGAACCGGCGGGCGGCCCTCGAGCACACATGGCGCACGTGGCTCAGGAAGCGGTGCGCTCCTCGATGCGCCGCAGCGCCTGCTTGAGGTACCCGGCGAAGCGCGGGTAGTTCTCGCTCATCGGGAAGTGCCCGATCTCCTGCATCTCGATGAACTCGGCCCCACGGATCTGCTCCGCGGTCCGGGCCCCGTCCGCGGGGGTGGTCAGGTAGTCGTACTCGCCGGTGAGCATGACGACCGGGCAGCGCTCCCCGTCGATCTCCCCCAGCCTGCCGCGCAGGTCGTGGTCGACGGAGTAGAAGTAAAGGTCGCCCTTGAACGCCTCCGAGCCCTGGCTGTAGTAGAACCAGGTCGCCCAGCGGTCCGCGTCGGGCGACTGCGGGGCCATCAGGTCCCACACCCCGCTGGCGCAGACCTGCGCCGCGTTGGCGTGCGGATGCTGCCACCAGTCGAGGTAGAAGCCCGGGGAGTAGTCCGCCCCCTCCACGGGGATCACCGCCTTGAAGCGGTCCGGATGCCGCAGCGCCAGCTGCAGGGCCACGTTCCCGCCGAAGGAGGAGCCCATGAAGATCGGGTCCTCCAGGCCGAGCGCGTCGCAGAACGCGGTGATGAAGGCGACGTAGTGGTCGGCGGTGAGCTTGTACTCCTCCTTCCACCAGTCCTTGTTCAGTGGCGGGTCCGACTTCCCGTGGCGCGCGAGGTCGTAGGCGATGACGCGGTGGTTCGCGGTGATCTCCTCGTCCTCCAGGAGGCCGCGCCACTGGTGGTTGTGGCAGCCCGCCGTGTGCTGGCACACCAGCGGCTGCCCCTGGCCGTTCTCCAGGTAGAAGACCTTGTACTGGACGTCCTCCACGTCGATCGTGACGTAGTGGCCGGTCACCGGGGAGATACGGGAGGCGGTGCTCATCAAGGGGTCCTTTCGGCGGTGCGGGGCGGAACGTCCGTTCAGCCCAGCG
This sequence comes from Streptomyces sp. BoleA5, assembly GCF_000373665.1. Taxonomy (NCBI): domain Bacteria; kingdom Bacillati; phylum Actinomycetota; class Actinomycetes; order Kitasatosporales; family Streptomycetaceae; genus Streptomyces; species Streptomyces sp. BoleA5. Next base: position 162,042 of record NZ_KB892154.1, on the reverse strand, counting down.
GGCCGGTGAGGCGGAGCAGTTCGAGCTGACGTGTGAGGCAGCGCAGGTTCTGCATGAGGACCAGCAGGTCGCCCTCCAGCCGCATGTCCCGCTGGAAGCTCGCCGCCCAGATGCCGTGGTACATCGGCTTCGGCACCGGCGAGCAGAACTCCCGCCAGGTCGCGGCGCCGGCCCTGATGGCGAAGTCGTAGGCCGTGAGCGGTTCGGGATCGACGACGAGGTCCTCCACCCTGCCGCGGTGCATGCGCACCAGGAAGGCGTGCCGTTCCATGTCCAGAAGGTAGGTGCAGCTGAAGTAGGCCCCGTGCGCCCTCAGCTCCGCGTCGCCGTCACTGAGCCTGCGGAACTCCTCCACGGGCCCCTGCGTCGTTGCCGTCGTCATGTCCACTCCTCGCTGACGCCGATCTTCGCTCACAGCTAATACACCGTCAGGTGCTCGCCGGGCGCGGGCACGCCGGTACGTCCCCCGCACGGCGCGTCCGGCGAGCACCGCGGCCCCATGTCCAAGACCGCGCTGCTCGCCCTCGGCCGCGGTTTCGCCAAGAGGGCCGCGGGCAGCGGCGTCACCGTCAACTCGGTGATCGCCGGCCCCACCCACACTGCGGGCGTCGAGGACTTCGTCCACCAGCTCGTGGAACCCGGCCTCCCCTGGGACCAGGCGCAGCGGGTCTTCATGCGCGAGCACCGCCCGCAGTCCCTGCTGCAGCGCCTGATCGAGCCCGAGGAGATCGCCGACATGGTGGTCTACCTGAGCTCCGACCTGGCCTCGGCCACCACCGGCGGCGCCCTGCGGGTCGACGGCGGTTACGTCGACGCCATCCTCCCCTGAGACTCCCAGGCGTTCAGGAGACCGTCGTCACGACCGCCTGGCGGTCCAGCAGCAGCGGGACGATCCGCTCCAGCGCCAGGCTCCGGAAGTGGGCGCTGCCGCGGTGCGCGTCCAGGGCCTCCCGGTCGGTGTAGCGCTCGACCAGCACGATGTCGCCACGGCCGGGACCGTCGGGATGGAAGGCCCGGTAGCCCAGGCATCCCGGCTCCGCCCGGGAGGCTTCCACGAGATCGGCGAGCGTGGCGCGGATCTCCTCGTGGCTGCCGGGCGCGGGCGTCCAGCGCGCGATCACCACGATCTGGCCGGGTCGCGCGCCGGTCAGCGGCCAGCCGTTCGCAGGGGTGTCGTCCATGGCTTCCCTCACCTCACCGTCCAGGGCGCCGCCGGGCCGGCGGCCTGTCCGCCGTCCCGGTGCCCGCCCGGGGAGGACAGCGCCCCTCCACCCCCATAGGATAATGATCATCCTCAAATGCCACATTTGCTCCGAAGGTGGTCGGAATGAGCGTCCAGGGCGTGAACGAGCCGACGGCACCCGGCGACGGCCGGCCCGAGGTACCGCCGACCGGCGGTGAGGGCCCCACCGACGGCAAGCAGCCGTCCCAGCACGGCTACCACCACCCGGCCGCCGGCTGGGGCGCCGCCAAGAGCGTGACCCGGGTGCTGCTGAAGGAGCGTGCGCTGGTCGACGGACCCCGGGCGATCTTCAAGATGAACCACGAGAACGGCGGCTTCGACTGTCCCGGATGCGCATGGCCCGACGACACCAAGGGCCTCAAGCTCGACATCTGCGAGAACGGCATCAAGCACGTGACCTGGGAGATGACGCCCAAGCGGGTGACGCGGGAGTTCTTCGCCGCCCACACCGTCACCGAGCTGTCGACCTGGACCGACTTCGCGCTGGAGGACCAGGGCCGGCTCACCGAGCCCATGGTGTACGACCCAGGCACGGACCACTACGTGCCCATCTCCTGGCAGGCCGCCTTCGATCTCGTCGGCCGTGAACTGCGCGCCCTGGACAGCCCGCACGAGGCCTCCTTCTACACCTCCGGCAGGCTCGGCAACGAGGCGACCTTCCTCTACCAGCTGATGGCCCGGGAGTTCGGCACGAACAACCTGCCGGACTGCTCCAACATGTGCCACGAGGCATCGGGCCGGGCGCTGCAGGCGGCCCTCGGCACCGGCAAGGGCACCGCCGACCTCAAGGACTGGGAGTCCGCCGAGGCCCTGTTCATCATGGGCGTCAACGCGGCCTCGAACGCGCCGCGGATGCTGACCGCCCTCGCCGACGCCTACCGTCGCGGCGCCCAGATCGTGCACGTCAACCCGTTGATCGAGGCCGCGGCCACCCGGACGATCGTGCCGCACGAGGTCACGGACATGGCCCTGTTCAAGTCGACCCGGACCGGCACGCTCGATCTGCAGGTGCGCTCCGGCGGCGACATGGCGCTGATGCGGGGCATCGCCAAGGCCGTGCTGGAGCAGTCGGCCGGCGACCCCAAGGCGCTGGACCGGGAGTTCATCGAGCGGTACACCCACGGGTTCGAGGAGTACCGTGCCCTGTGCGAGGCCACGCCCTGGGAGGAACTGGAGCGCCAGTCCGGGCTGACCCGCGCCGACATCCTCAAGGCCGCGGCCGTCTACTCGCGCTCGGACCGCACCCTGATCAGCTGGTGCCTGGGTGTGAGCCAGCACGAGCACGGAGTCGACACCGTCCGCGAGATCGTCAACGTCCTGCTGCTCCGCGGCAACCTGGGACGCGAGGGCGCCGGCCCCTCCCCCGTACGCGGCCACAGCAACGTCCAGGGCAACCGTACGTGCGGCATCGACCACCGGCCGACCGAGGCCTTCCTGGACCGGCTCGGCGCGGTCTGCGGCATCGACCCGCCGCGGGAGCACGGGATGGACACGGTGGGCACCATCGCCGCCATGCACGAGGGCAGGGTCAAGGTGTTCGTCGGTATGGGCGGCAACTTCGCTCTCGCGGCGCCCGACACCCCGTACACCGCCCGGGGACTCGCCAAGTGCGCGCTGACCGTGCAGGTGAGCACCAAACTCAACCGCAGCCACCTCGTCCACGGCGAACAGGCGCTGATCCTGCCGTGCCTGGGCCGTACCGAGAAGGACGAGCAGCGGCGCGGTCTGCAGGCCACGTCCGTCGAGGACTCCATGAGCATGGTCCACCTGTCCGTGGGGATGAAGCGGCCCGCGTCGTCGCACCTGCTCTCCGAGCCCGCCATCATCGCGGGCATGGCCCGCGCCGCCCTCCCCGGCAGTTCCACGCCGTGGGAGCACTACGTCGAGGACTACGACCGGATCCGCGACACCATGGCCCGGGTCCTCGACGGGTTCGAGGACTTCAACCGCCGCGTCCGGCTCCCGCTGGGCTTCCGGATCCGTCAGCCCGCGCGGGAACTGGTCTTCTTCACCCCTTCCGGGCGGGCCGAGTTCTCCAGCGCGCCGCTGCCGGACGTGGTGCCACCCGACGGGATGCTCGTACTGCAGACCATGCGCTCCCACGACCAGTGGAACACCACGATCTACTCGGACGACGACCGCTACCGCGGCGTGCGGAACCTGCGCACCCTCGTCCTGATGAACCCGGCCGACATGCGCGCCCGGGACATCGGGCCGGGCACGCTCGTCGACATCACGGCGACGGCGAAGGACGGCAGCAGGCGGGCCCTCACCGGCTACCGCGCGCTGCCCTACGACATGCCCCGCGGCTGCGCGGCCGGCTACATGCCGGAGATGAACGTGCTCATCGCCGCCAACGACTACAGCAGCCAGAGCGACCAGCCGCTGATGAAGAACGTGAAGGTCACCATCGGCCCCACCCCCTGAGGCGGCTCACGGCGGCACGACGCGGCGGCGCTCCCCCCACCACGGGACGTGGCAAGGGGAGCGCCGCCGCGGGTTCAGCCGGTGAGCGTGCCGTGGAGCGCTTCGAGGCCGTCGCGGTAGATGCCGGTGAACAGCTCGACCACCTCCGCCTCGCCGGCCCCGTCAGGGACGAACCGGCCGCTCCACACGACCTCGGCGACCTCCGGCCTACCGGGCACGGCATGGACACGCAGGTCGGAGACGTACCCGCTCACGGGGAAGGGCGCTTCCAGGATCGCGTACGCGTAGTGGCGCTCGGCTTCACTGAAGGCCACCATGCGCTCGACGATCACGTCACCCTCGGGTGTGCGGAGCCTGCGCGCCCGCCCGCCCTCCAGGGGGCTGCTCTCCGGGATGAACGGGAGCCAGTCAGGCAGCCCGTGGAAGCCGCCGATCAGGCTCCAGACGCGTTCGGGCGATGCGGGTACGACACGGCTGACCGAAGTGGACGCCATGGTCTTCCTCCTTGGCTGGGGGCGGGGTGACGGGGCGGGGTGACGGGACCGGGGGCGGTTCAGGCGCCGTTCGGGAGCGGCGCGGCGGGGCTGACGAGGCCGGAGGCGCGCAGATCGGTCCAGAACGCGGCCGGGACGTCCTCGTGGAGCGCTGCGATGTCCTCGGCGATCCGGCCCGGCTTGGTGGCGCCGGGGACGGCCGCGACGGCCACCGGGTGCGCGAGGGAGAACTGCAGGGCAGCGGCCTTGACGCTCACCCCGTGGCGTGCCGCGATCTCCTTGATGCGCCGTACGCGCTCGACGACCTCCGGGGGCGCGTCCTGGTACTCGAAGTGGGTGCCGCCGGCGAGGACCCCGGAGCTGTAGGGACCGCCGACGACCATGCCGACGCCCTGCTCCTGCGCCTTGGGCAGCAACCGCTCCAGCGGGCGCGCGTGGTCCAGCAGGGTGTAGCGGCCCGCAAGCAGGAACCCGTCGGGCTGCGGCTCGTCCAGGTCCAGCGTCAGCTCGATGGGTTCGACCCGGTTCACACCGAGGCCCCAGGCCTTGATGACGCCTTCGTCGCGGAGCCGGGACAGCACGCGGAAGGCGCCGGTGCGGGCCTCCTCGAATTTGTTCAGCCACAGGTCGCCGTGAAAGTCCTGGGCGATGTCGTGCACCCAGACGATGTCCAGGCGGTCGACGCCGAGGCGCTTCAGGCTGCCCTCGATCGACCGCTCCGTGGCGTCGGCGGTCCACTCGTGGAGCATCGCGTTCGGACGCCCGTGCTCGAACAGGCCGCCCTTCTCGCCGAGGTCGCGGGCGCCCGGCTCGGGCTCGTCCAGGATGACGCGGCCCACCTTGCTGGCCAGTACGAACGAGTCGCGGGGTTTCTGCGAGAGCAGCTCGCCGAGCCGAAGCTCCGCGAGGCCCGCGCCGTAGAAGGGGGCCGTGTCGTAGAAGCGGACGCCCTGGTCCCAGGCGGCCTCCAGGGTGGCGCTCACCTCCTCCTCGGGGATGGCGCGGAACATGTTGCCGAGGGGGGCGGTACCGAAGCCGAGGCGGCCGGGGATGAGTTCCTTGAGCGACATGATGGTGCCTTTCGACGACGGTGTGCGGGGGCGGTGTGCGGGGTGCGGTGTCCGTCCGCGGGGCCGGTTCGCGAGGGGGATCGCCTCCGGCGCGCCGGGATCCGGCATCGGCCGGAGGTGCGTCGGACGGGGTCTGCACCCTGCCCGGCGCCTTGCGGCACCGAGATTACTTGCAGACGCTGACTAATGCAAACGCTTGATACCTGCGTCATGCGAATGCCGGTGACCGACCCCGTTACGGGAATTAATCCGCGTGTGCAATTATTGATTGAGCCTGTAGGGCGCAGGCGCATGAATGAGACGCCGACTCGTCGCCGCGCGGCCCGGCCCCGTCCGCCCCCAGAGGAGACAGCTTCGTGACCACCACTCTGTTCGATCCCCTCACCCTCCGGTCCCTGACCGTTCCGAACCGGATCTGGATGGCCGCCATGTGCCAGTACAGCGCGGCGCCGGACGGCGAGCAGGCGGGCGTGCCGAACGACTGGCACTTCACGCACCTCGCGGCGCGGGCGGCAGGCGGCACCGGCCTCATCATCACCGAGGCCACCGCGGTCAGCCCCGACGGCCGGATCAGCCCGTACGACCTCGGCATCTGGAACGACACCCAGGTCGACGCCTTCCGGCGGATCACCGCGTTCCTGAAGTCCCAGGGGACCGTGGCCGGCATCCAGCTCGCCCACGCCGGGCGCAAGGCCTCCACCGAGCGGACCTGGGTCGACCGCGGCGCCCCCATCGCCCCCGGCGAGCCGCACGGCTGGACGCCGGCCGGCCCCAGCGCCGTCCCGTTCGACACCGGCTCCACCACGCCGGAGGAACTCGGCACCGAGCAGATCGCCCGGATCGTGGCGGACTTCGCCGACGCCGCCCGGCGCGCCCTGGACGCCGGGTTCCAGGTCGCCGAGATCCACGGGGCCCACGGATACCTCATCAATCAGTTCCTTTCCCCGCACAGCAACCACCGCACCGACGGCTACGGCGGGGACTTCGAGGGCCGCACCCGTTTCGCGCTGGAGATCGTCGACGCCGTCCGCGCGGTGTGGCCGCAGGACCTGCCGGTCTTCTTCCGCATCTCCGCGACCGACTGGCTGAGCGAGAACGCCGACGACGACCGGGAGGGCTGGACCGCCGACGACACCGTCCGCCTCGCCAAGGAGCTGCAGGCCCGGGGCGTGGACCTGATGGACGTCTCCACGGGCGGCAACGCGCCGAACGCCAAGATCGCCGTCGCTCCCGACTACCAGGTCCCGTTCGCCGAGCGCGTCCGCAACGAGACCGGTATGCCCGTCGCGGCCGTCGGTCTCATCACCGAGCCGGACCAGGCGCAGGCCATCGTCGGCTCCGGCAGGGCCGACGCGGTCCTTCTCGGCCGCGAGCTGCTGCGCGACCCGTACTGGGCGCGCCACGCGGCATCCGCGCTGGGCGGGAAGGTCAGCACCCCGGTTCAGTACCACCGCGCCTGACGGAAGTAACACGCTCCTTTCTCGTCCCCGTCCCCGTCGCACCGCCGTGCGGCGGGGACGGCGCATCGAGCGGCGAAACCGCCTTGCGCGGCGGCGTCCGGCGCCGGGAGCATCACATCCGTCATCCGTCATCCGCCGACGGCACGCGAGGTTCTGCGACGTGAGCTACACGCTGCGTGAGTACACCCCGGCCGACGAGCTCTCCTGGCTGCGCTGCAGGGTGCTCTCGTTCCTGGGCACCGCCTACTACGACGACGTCGACCGCGCCAAGCCGCCGATCCCGGCCCCGGGTCTGGAACTCGTCGCAGTCGACGGGTCGGGGGCGGTCGTCGCCATCATTGACACCGCCGTCGACGCCGGCGGCACCGCCCTGGCGACCATCGACACCGTCGCCGTCCACCCCGACCATCAGCACCGCGGCCTCGGCCGCGCCCTCCTGCGGCGCACCCGCGCCGAGGTCCGCGAACGGGGCGCGAGGACTCTCGACGCCTGGACCCGCGACGACCCCGGCACCCTGGCCTGGTACCGCGCCATGGGCTTCACGGAGAGCGACCATTACCTGCACGTGTACGCCCACCGCTACACCGCCCCCGGCGAACCGGACCGCGCGATCCTCACCCCCCGCCCCGGTCTGCGGCTCATGGGCGCCTTCCTGCACGCCGAGCTGGCGGACGAGGCCCGCCTGCGTGCGGAGTTCAGCCGGGTGCACGTGTGCCGGCGCTTCTCGATGACGGTGTGACGCCGAGTCCTCCGGTTCCGGGAGGAGCCGGTCCGGCGATGCCGGACGCCCCACGAACGAGAGCACGAAGGCAGAGAACGAGCCGTCGGCAGCCATCACGGTCTCCGGACCGGCCGGGCCCCCGCACCGACGGCGCACCCGTGGGAAATCGCCGCGCCGACCGGCGGGGATTCCGGCACGATGGTGGCCCGTGAGTGACGTCCTGCTCGGCCTGGCCGGCAATCCCTCGCTGCCCCGCGCGTCGGTCGACCGGCTGATCGCGACGGCGGACGGCGAACTCGCCGAAGCACTCGCCGAACGGCCCGATCTCACCCGTGCCCAGGTGGTCGCCCTGGCCGCCCGCGATCAGGGTGCCGCGCTGCAGCTGGCCTACGTCCTGTGCCCGGGCGCTCCGGTCGCGGAGGCGCCTCGCCCGTGCTTGTTCCCACGGGCTGAACGGCGCTAGCGTCGAGGTTCATGATCGTATGGCTCAACGGCACCCACGGCGCGGGCAAGACGACGACCAGTGCGTTCGTACAGCGGCTGATCCCGGATTCACGGGTACTCGACGCCGAGAAGGTCGGCGAGACGCTCATGGACATCACACCGGGACTGCCCGAGACGGGCAACTTCCAGCACTGGCCGCCATGGCGGCCGCTCGTCGTCGAGACCGCCCGCCGGGTCCTCGACTACACCGGCGGCACCCTCGTGATGCCCATGACGGTCCTGGTCGAGCGGTACTGGCGCGAGATCAGCACGGGTCTCGCCGAACACGCCATCCCGGTGCGGCACTTCGTCCTCCACGCCGACCAGGAGACCCTCCGGGGGCGCATCGAGAGGGACACCGTCCTCGGGCCCTCCACGTTCCGCCTCGAGCACCTCGGGCCCTACGCCGAGGCGGCCCGTACCTGGCTGCACGACGAGGCCGAGGTCGTCGACACCACGCACCTGACGCCCGCCGAGGCAGCCCTGCGCATCGCCGAGGCCGTCGAGGGCCGACACGGCGGCCGGGCTCAGAACTCGAACTCGACGTAGTCGATGTCGGTGAAGTCGACCTGCAGTCCCTGGGCGCGGCGGCCGCGGTCCTGGAAGTAGATCTCCTGAAGGCCCTCCGCCGCGATGGCGCGCAGGCGGTCCTCGCCGGCGCCCGCGGACTGGGCGGCGAAGAGGCGGGCCGCGTAGTCGGGGGGCAGCGCCTGTGTGACCAGGCGGAGGCGGGCGTCGTCCGTGGAGCCCGGGGCGGCCGTGAAGCCGAAGCGGGCGCGGGTCTCGATGACGATGCCGCCGGTGGTGGCCGCGCGCTGCCTGGCGCGCTCGCGGACACGGGGCTGCCACCGCCTGCGGACCTCGTTCTCGAGGCGGGCGGCAAGGTCCTTGCGGGGGCGTTTGAGCCGTCCGGCCAGGTAGCGCTCGACGGTGCGCTGCGAGACGCCGAGCAGTGCGGCCACGGCCCTGGTGCCCTTCTCCTGCTTGACCAGGAACCGCATCTGGGCCTGCGCCGACTTCGGCACGGGCCGCGTGAAGGTCTTCTCCGTGGCCTTGTCGAGGCCGTCGCCGAGCATGCCCACCGAGGGTCTCCTACTCTCCGTCGAGTGCGGCGTCGCCGCCCTTGATGTGGCGGGCGGGGTTGTGTCCGTCCTCGAGCAGCTCCACGGCCCACATCAGGGACTGGGTGCCTTCGTGCTTGACCATCCCCGGCGAGACGCCGAGCCGGAAACCACCCTGCAGCGGTCGGCCCTCCGGTGTGCGCGGCAGGAAGTCCAGCGGGCCCGGGCCGTCGGACAGGTAGACGGCGCAGTCGGACAGCACGGCCACCGGGAAGAGGCCCGCGGCGGCGAACCTGACCATCTTGCGGTGCATGTTGACCCGCGCGGTGGCGATGACCGCGGCACGGATGTCGGGGCGCCATGTGGGGCGGTCGAGGGCGGCCCAGCGCTCCCCCGGACGGTACCCGGCACCCTGGGGTCGCTCGCGGAGCTTGCCGATGCCGCCTTTGACGGTGGCCTTGACGGCCGAGAGCAGTGCCGCGCGGGACGGGTCGGCCTCCTTGTGGTGCTCCATCGCGGCGAGGAAGTCGGCCTCCGGCATGCCGGGGACGACGCCGAGTTCGGCCATGGTGGCCATGTACGCGTCGCGCAGCCTGCCGTACCAGGCGTCGAGGTACGCGCCGTGCTCGGGGCGGACGTACGCCTCGACCGGGCGCACCACGTGGCCGAGTTCGGCGGCGTAGGCCACGGTGGGCGTCGCGTACCAGGCGGGGCCCTCGGGCCGGGCGCCGTCCGGGGTGAACGGGTTCGGCAGGCGCGGGTCGAGGTCGATGTGCGAGAGGTCGACGAGCCAGGAGCCGGGCAGCGCCTTGTCGAACTCCGGGGCGCGGACGTGGACGGCGGCGCCCAGGCCGACGTTCAGCCGGTTCGCGGCTGCGGCGAACGCCATGTTGACGTCGATCCCGACCGCGTACTTCCTGGCGCACTCGTCGTCGGTGAGCAGTTGCGGGTCCCGGATCCATTCGAAGGCCTCCTCGTCGAGGACCTCCTCCGGGGTGCGGCGGTGCCCGCGCGCGAACCGTGAGGCCACGACGGGGTGTTCGTCGGGCGCCTCGGGGGGCGCCGGGTCCACGGGCCGTGTGAGGGCGCCGGGGTTCGGCCCGGAGACCCACGCTCCGGTCGCGTGGTCCTTGACCGCCCGGGTCGGTGGGCGCAGGGCCGTCATGAGTTCGAGGCCGCTCACCGCGGTCGAGCCGCGCGGGGTGAGGACGCGGTGCGCGTAGTCCGCGAGCAGTCGGGCCAGTTCGGGGGGCGGCAGGTGTTCCGCACCGCCCCAGGAACGGGTGTCGAGCGCGCCCCAGGGCAGGACGGCGAGCTGTACGCACTGGCGCCTGCCGTCCTGCGCGGGGCGGTAGACGCGGGCCCACGGGCCGAAGCCGCGGCGGGTGAGCTGCCACTTGGCGCGGGCGATCTGCCGGACGGCCTTGTGGTCCGCGGGCAGGCGCAGGGCCCGGCGGTCCTCCAGGACGGCGGGCAGGCCCAGGCGTTCGGCGGCCGGAGCGGTCAGGACGATCAGCGGATCGGCGTCCTTGCCGTTGCGGTGCAGCCGCGGCGCACCGAGCTTCGCCTCGGCGAGCGTCCAGGCGACGAGCGACGGTACGTCGGTCGCCGGGCACGAGAGCACCAGGCCGCCGGCGCAGTAGGCGGCGCCGTCACCGTCCAGCACGGCGAGCGGGCCGTTGGCGAAACGCGGATCCGCCGTGGCGGGGGCGGGCGCCGTCTCCTTCCGAACGGGCGCCGTCTCCTTCCGCGCGCGGGCGGGCGCCGTTCGCACGGGGGCGGCGGGCTCGGTGACGGGCTCGGGCGCGACGGCCGCGACGGCCGCGACGGGGGCGGGCTCGGGCGGGGCATCGAGTTGAGCGGCGATGCCGTCCAGCAGCTTGGCGTACGCGGCGCGGGTGGCACCCTGCGGCTCGCTGCGCCCGGCCTCCCAGCCGGCCACGGTCGTCCGGGTCACGTCGAGCGCCTCGGCGACCTCGACCTGGGTCAGGCCGTACTCGGTACGCAGCCGGGCGCGTTCGGCGGGCTCGGGCAGACGGGTCCGCCGCGGCCCCGACTTCAGGAGGGCGTCGACGGGATCGGACGTGCTGGCCATGCGGCGGTGGGCTCCTTCGCTGCTTCAGTCCTGGCCTGTTCCAAAGGCGCGGCGGGGTTCCGCGTCAAGGAACTGGCGCAGGTGCTGCCCCGTGAGGATACGGGCCGGATTGCGCCCCGGGGGCAGCGGAAGCCTGCGGCCCAGTGCCCAGCGGAAGCGCCCTGCGGGTGCCAGGTCGAACAGGTACTTCCCGCCGCTGCCGTCGTCGGCGCGGCTGCCGCGGATCTCGAACGCGCCGACGCAGACCCCTCCGTCGACGAACGCCAGCAGGAAGTCCCCGTGCTGGTCGACCGTCCGGGCCGAGAAGCGCCAGGCCCGGGCCGCGCTCTCCTCGACGGTGCGCCCGTCGCGCAGCGCCTGCCGTACGTCCACCGCCAGCATCTTTGGCCCTCCCTCCACGGCTCTGCCCTGCCCCGGGCCCGTTCGAAGCCCGCTTCGACGGACTTTATCGGCCGATAAAGCGAGCCGTTGGCACCGACGCGCCCGCGAGGAGGGCCGACGTAAGGTGTGGTGCGTGAATGACCTGCTGGGCTGTCTGGTCCTGGCGGCCGTACTGGCCGTGATCATGGGTGTGTTCGCCTGGCTGGCGCGGGTGATCCGGCGCCGCGGCGTCGCCGGGCACGCGGTCGCCGCCGCGCTGGCCTCCTACGAGGAGGCGTTCCGCGTCACGTCCTACGAGGCGCACCAGGAGATCCGGACCCAGGCCGGGCGCAAGCTGCCCCTGGAGTCGCCGGACGATCCGTGGCGCCCGGCCCGGCTGGCCCTACCGGCCCGTGCCGCCGCCCGCTCCGCGCGGCGGCCGAGCGGGTGGGTACGCCGTCTGCGGCGGCGCCGCTGAGCGGTCACGGCCCGGATGTGTCCGCGCCGTTCGCGGCGCGCAGGCGCAGGACGGAGGCCTCCTCGCCGGGCACGCCCTGACGCGCCGCTCGGCGAAGCCGGGCGGGGGTGTCGCCCGCCGCGATGCGGAAGGCACGGCCGAAGGCGGATTCCGAGGCGTATCCGACGGCGGCGGCCACGGAGGCGACCGGCTGCTCGGTCTGTGTGAGGAGCTCCGCGGCGAGGAGCATGCGCAGCCGCATCAGGAACTCCCCGGCGTTCAGCCCGGTCTCGCGGCCGAAGTGCCGGATGAAGGTGGCCCTCGACATGGAGTTGAGCGCGGCGAACTTCTCGATGCCCCAGTCGTGGGCGGGGTCGCGCAGGACGGCGTCGGTGACGGTCCGCACGACGCCGCGGGTGGAGGCGAGCCACGCCACCCGGTTCACGCCGGACACCCCGCGCAGGGCCAGTGTCAGCAGCACGTCGCAGAGGGAGTCGAGGACGGCCTGCGTGCCCGGGCCCGCGGTGCGGGCCTCGTCGCGCATGAAGGCGCTGAGCAGCGCGAGGGGGCTGCCCGCACCGGCGCCGAGCGGGACGTGCAGCACTTCGGGCAGCATGCCCATCAGCACTTGGCCCGCGCCCGGCTCCCATGTGTAGTGACCGCAGAACAGGTCGACGGGCGCCGCATCGTCGCCCGGCGCGGTCCCGCTCACCAGGGCGTACGGGCCGACGTCACGGTGTTCGACGGACACGGCCGGGCCGGTCCCGTGCGTGTGGACGCGGTGCGCGGTGCCGCGTGGCAGGAGCACCATGTCGCCTGCCCGCAGGTCGATGCTCCGGCCGGGCAGTTCGAGGGTGCACTCGCCTTCCAGCAGCAGATGGAAGGGCGAGCTGCCGGTCCCGCCCGCGGGGTTGTCCAGGGTGTGGCTCCCGGCGATCAGGCAGCGGATGTCTACGCTGCCCCGCAACCGGGCGAGGTGGACCACACGACTCAGGGTGTCCATGAGACTTTCTCGATAGAAATCGGTACTGACTGATCTTGGCATCTCGCCTCAGGGACAGCAAGGTGGGGGCCATGGAAACCATGCATGTCGATCTCCTCGTGATCGGATTCGGCAAGGGCGGCAAGACCCTGGCGGGGCGGATGGGCCGCCTCGGCCGGCGCGTCGCCATCGTCGAGCAGTCGGACTCGATGTACGGCGGCACCTGCGTCAACGTGGGGTGCGTACCGACCAAGGCGCTGATCCACCACGCCGGCGCCCGCCGCCCGGACGATCCGCCGGAGGCGGGGTTCCGTGACGCTGTGCACAGCACGACCCGGCTGACGGACGCGCTCCGCGCGAAGAACTTCGAGATGCTCGACTCCGTCGACTCGGTCACGGTCATCACGGGCCGTGCCCGGTTCGCCGACCCGAAGACCGTGGAGGTGAGCGCGGGCACCGACCGGCTGCTCGTCACCGCGGACACCGTCGTCGTCAACACCGGTGCGGAACCGGTCGTGCCCGACGTACCGGGGCTGCGCACCAGCGCGTACACGCGCACCAGCACCGACCTGGTGCGCGACCCGAGGCGTCCGGCCCGCATGGTGATCCTCGGCGCGGGCTACCTGGGTCTGGAGTTCGCCGGGATGTACCGCGCGTTCGGCACCGAGGTGACCGTCCTGGAGGCGGGGGCACGGGTGCTGCCGCGGGAGGACGAGGACGTCGCGGGCGCCGTGGCCGCCGTCCTGGCCGACGAGGGAGTCACCCTGGTGACGGGGGCGGCGGTCACCGGTGTCACGGACGCGGCGGACCACGCCACCGTGCACTACCGCGTCGACGGCCGGGACCTGACGGCCGACGCCGACGCCGTCCTGGTCGCGACCGGACGCAGGCCCGCCACGGCGGGGCTCGGCCTCGAGGCAGCGGAGATCCGTACCACGGAGTCGGGCGCGATCGCCGTGGACGAGTACCTGCGCACCAGCCAGCCGCACGTCTTCGCCGTCGGGGACGTCAACGGCGGGCCGCAGTACACCTACATCTCGCTCGACGACAGCCGGATCGTGGGCGACCAGCTGACCGGCTCCGGCACGCGCACGACCCGGGACCGCGAGGCCGTGCCGTACACGGTCTTCACGACGCCCCCGCTCTCCCGCGTCGGCCTCACCGAGCAGCAGGCGCGCGAGCAGGGGTACGCCGTCGGGGTCGCGGAGAAGGCGGTCGCCGAGATCGCCGCGATGCCCCGGGCGAAGATCGTCGGGGAGACGCGGGGGCTGATGAAGTTCGTCCTCGACACGGCGACGGACCGGGTGCTCGGTGCGGCCCTGTTCGGCGTGGACTCGCAGGAGCTGGTCAACACCGTCGCGTTGGCGATGCGCCACGGGGTCACGGCGAGCGAGCTGCGCGACGCCATCTACACGCACCCGAGCTCGACCGAGGCCTTCAACGAGGTGCTGGCCACCGTTCGGTGAGCCTGGGCCCCTCCGCCGCCGGTGGCTTGTGAGGCGAACCGCGCATCGCCGGACAACGTCCACAGGACGCGGTACGCACAACGCCCCCGGCGGCCGAAGGGCCGGACGCGAGTTCTGGGAGCGTCGCCACGCGCGGACGCCGACGCCGACGCCGAGTCGGGGCCGGAGAGCGTCCGGGCACAACGCGCGCTGCGGGCCGACCGGAACACCGCGCGGGGCGAACGGTTCACCGAGTTGCGGCAGATCACCCGTCCCACGCTCGTCGTGAACGGCCGGAACGACATCATGGTCCCGACGGTCAACTCGTGGATCTGGCGCAGCACGTCCCGCACGCACAGCTCGCCGTCTTTCCGGACGCGGGCCACGGGGCGCTCTTCTCGTACCCGCGGCTCTTCTGCGCCCACGTCGCCCGCTTCCTCGACAGCCAGGTGCCCTTCACCTGGCCCTGCCGCGGGCCGGCCGCCGTCGCTACCCCTCCGCCGCGACGGCCCGGTGCCGGCCGGCGGCGCGGACGGCGTACCGCACGGTCGCCGCGTACAGGACGAGGAACGCGCCGCTGACCAGGGCGACCACCAGCCAGGTCAGGCCCTGCCCACCCGGGACGCCGGCGCCGTGCAGCCAGCGGACGAGGAAGTTGCCCGTGGCGGCCGCGGGGAAGGAGAAGACCCAGTAGCCGACGTGGAACCCGTCCTGGCGCACGTGCGGCACGAGGAACAGCACGATCAGGACGGTGAAGAGCACCAGCCCGGCGAAACCCTGGCCGACGGGGTCGACCCGGCCGCCGTGGGCGGCGGTCCAGGCGAGGCCGCCCACGGCGGGCGGGATCGTCAGGACGGTCAGCGTGGGGCGGGCGTGTCCGGGCAGGCCGCCGGCGACGAGGCGGCCCAGGACGACGGTGCCGAAGGCGAGCCAGTACAGGACGCCGACCGCGAAGGCGGCGGCCGCCGCGTCGGGGAGCCGGACCGCGGTGGCGGTGGTGCTGGCGATGAAGGGTCCGGAGACCACCGGCAGCAGGTAGCCGGGGTGGAGCGGGGCGGCGCCCAGGCCGCCGCTCACCCAGTGGGCGAGCAACCGGGCCGCGATGACGGCCGAGGCGAGCGCGAACAGCGCGTACGACCAGCGGGCGCCGTCGACACCGAAGCGGGCGAAGTGACCGGTGGCCAGCATGCCGACGATAGGGACGTAGGCGAGGGCGAAGCCCTGACCGGGGTGGTGGAGGTCGTCGACCACATTGCGCCAACGCGTCCCGCCGTGCCGCAGGTACTGCGCCAGCAGCACCACCCACACCAGGGCGCTGACCACGAACAGGACGTCGCTGACGCCGAGGGGCGCGTCCACCGTCGCCGCTGCGGACTGCCAGAGTCCGCCCAGGCCCGCCGTGCCGAGGGAGACCGACATCAGCCCGATGCGCGTCGCACGCCGGGGGCCCCCGCCGTTCCCGGCGGCGGCGTGCGCGGGCCGCGACGACGCGTCGGTGGGGGCGTCCGGGGGCGCGTCCGCGGGCGTGACGATCACGGGTGCGTCCAGTGCGGCCGACTGCATACGGGGGTCTCCTCGGATTCGGGTGGTTTCAACTTTAAACCAGTGTCGCTCCACCGGCTCCGGCCCGGATCCGGGCCCGGCCGAGATGCCCGCACCTGTCGGAGGGGTCTATCGTCCACATATGGGAGCGCCCCGGCCGCGCCGAAACGGCGTTCCCCGGCGGCGAACGGCCCGTTGGACACCGCGCGGGGCCGGTGGGTGATGGGCGCAAGCGCGGCGCCGGGCGCCGCGCCGCAGGAGGAGGCCGCACTCGACCGCGTTCTGGCGGAAGTGGCGGGAATCACCGGGTCCCACGCCGCCGGGGTGTTCCTGCTCGTGCCGAACGCCCAGGCGCTGCGACTGGCGGTGGTGACGGGTCTGTCCGCGGGCGCGGTGCGGCCGTGGTCCCGGCTGGCGCTCGCGACCCCGGCCCCCGTCTCCGTCGTGGCGGGCGAAGGGCATCCGGTCTGGGTGCACGGCCACGACGAACTCGCCCGCCGGTTCCCGCGCACGGCCTTCGCCCTGCCGTACCGGTTGGCGATGTACGTCGTCCCGCTCCACACCGGCACCACGGTGTCGGGCGTGCTGCAACTGCTGTGGCCCGACACCCGTCCCGAGCGGCTCTCCCCGGACGAACGGGCCGCGGTCACCCGCGCCGCGGACCGGATGGGCGGGCTGCTGACCCAGGCCGCGGCCCGGGGGCGGCCGTTGCGGCCGGGCGCCGTGCCCCGGGTGCTCGCGCCGGACCCCCCGCCTCCCGTGCCGTCCGCCGAGGCCCAGGCGGCGGACCTGGCGGAGCGCCTGAACGAGGGCGTGCTCGCGCTGGATCTGGAGGGGCGGGTGACCTTCCTCAACAGCAGGGCCGCCGAGCTGCTCGGCCGCGACAAGCGTCAGCTGATGCGCACCCGCCTCTGGGAGTCCCTGCCCTGGCTGATCGACCCCGCCTACGAAGACCCCTACCTGGCCGCCCTTTTCAGCCGGCTCCCCACGGACTTCACCGCGCTGCGCCCCCCGGACGACTGGCTGTCCTTCCGGCTCTACCCCGACACCACCGGGATCAGCATCCGCCTGCGGACCGCCCCCGCCCCGGCGGGCAACCGGCTTCCGCCCACCACTCCCTCCGGGACCGCGCCGACCCGCGCGGGCGCCCTGTACCGACTGCTGTACATCGCCTCGTCGCTCACCGAGGCGGTCGGCGTCCGGGACGTGGCGGCGTCCGTCCCCGAGCAGATCATGCCCGTCCTCGGGGCCGACGGCCTGTCACCAGCTGCCTGTACGCCCAGCTCGACGTGCCCGGGCACCGCGCGCTGCTGGCGAGCGCCGGCCACCTGCCCGCGCTGCTGCGCCACCGGTCGGGCCGTACCGAGGTCCTCGACGTCCCGCCGGGCCTCCTGCTCGGGGTGGACGTCGCCGCGGAGTACCGGGCGGCGGAGGTGCCGATACCGCCGGGTCACTGGACGACCTGGCCGACGAACTCCTGCGGGAGGCGCAGCGGACCTCGGGCGGCCGGGACGACATCGCCCTGCTGCTGGTGGGCCCGGGGCCGGGGACCGGCGGGTGAGGGGCGGCACCGCGGTCAGCCCGCCCGTGCGGCGAGGCGGAACCGGCCGAGGGCGTCCCCTGTCAGCCGGCGCACCTCCGCCCAGGTCCCGTCGACCGCCGCGTCGCCGCGCAGCCGGCGCTCCGCGGGTTGCGCCGCCCACCAGCGGGCGCGGCGCAGCGCGTCGACGCCGCCGACCGCCCCGGTGACCACGTAGTAGTGGTGGACGAGCACCCCCGAACCGGCGCGATGGCGCAGCCCGACCAGCCAGACGTCTACGGCGTCGTGACGCCCGGAGGGGATCCCGTCGGGGCGCGCACCCCGTCCGCCGGCCCGCGCCGGGCCGGCCGGGAGGTCGGCGGCCCCGGAAGGGTGGGTGTCGCTCATCTCTCACTCCCGCCACGCGGTCCGGCTCCCGTCACCCACGGTGGCCCGGGCGGCGGCGTCGCGGCCACGTCCTTCCGGCCGTATGCCCCTCGGATCCGGTCAGGGGCGGTAGACGGTCCCGGGCTGCGGGGTGCCCGGCGCGAGCAGCTGCGGAACGGTGACGAAGGTGAAGCCCCGCCGCTTGAGCGCGTCGATGATCCCGGGCACGGCCCGCAGGGTGCCCCGGTAGCCCTTGGCGTCAGGGCCGGGGACGACGTCGTGGAGCAGGATGATGCCGTCGCGGTCGGCCTGATCCAGGACGCGCTTGGTGATCACGTCGGGGTCGTTCGTCTCGTAGTCCTTGGCGGTGACGCTCCACAGCACCTCGGAGAGGCCCATCTCGCGTGCGATCCCCTGGACGGTGTCGTTGGTGCGTCCCTGCGGCGGGCGCATGAGGGTGGGACGGCGGCCCGTGATCCGCTCTATCGCGTCGTCGGGGCGGCTCAGCTCCTCACGTATCTCCTTGGGGTCGATCTCCGTGAGGATCTTGTGCGACCAGGTGTGGCTGGCCACCTCGTGCCCCTCGGCCACCATGCGCTTGACCATGTCCGGGTAGCGCTCGACGTGGTTCTTGCCGAGCAGGAAGAAGGTCGCGGGCACCTGCTTGTCCTTGAGGACGTCGAGCAGCCGCGCGGTGTTCTTGCTCGGTCCCGCGTCGAAGGTGAGCGCGATGCACTTGGCCTTCCGGCAGTCGACGCTGCCGAAGTCGCCCTTGCCGGTCTTGCCGGCCTCCTGCCGCACGGTGTCGGGGGAGGTGGTCTCGACGCGGGTGCACCCGGTGAGGGCGAGCGCGATCGCCAGCCCGGCCACCGGAAGCGCCGCCCATCTGCGGACGGTCCGGGCGGAGGAGGCGTCATGTCGGGCGGGCAGGGGGCGTCGAGGCCGGATGAATCGCATGACCGCGACTATACACATAGGGTATACATGTTATTCATATCGGGGGTGCTCCCCGCCGGCGCCCCGTGAACCGCGTCAACATGGGGTGTATACGCCATGTGTATATTGACGCGCATGTCCATCGGTCACACCCTCCTCGGCCTCCTCGAATCCGGACCGCGTCACGGCTACGACCTCAAGCGGGCCTTCGATGAGCGATTCGGCCACGACCGCCCTCTGCACTACGGGCAGGTCTACTCCACGATGTCGCGGCTGCTGAAGCACGGACTGGTCGAGGTGGAGGCGATAGAGCCCGGCGAGGGGCCCGAACGCAAGCGGTACGCGATCACCGAGGCGGGCGTCACCGATGTCGCGCGGTGGCTCGCGACCCCGGAGAAGCCCGAGCCGTACCTGCAGTCGACGCTCTACACCAAGGTCGTCCTCGCCCTGCTCACCCGACGCGACGCAGCCGACATCCTCGACGTGCAGCGCGCCGAGCACCTGCGGCTGATGCGCGACCTGACGGAACGCAAGCGCACCGGGGACCTGGCCGACCAGTTGATCTGCGACCACGCCCTGTTCCACCTGGAAGCAGACCTGCAGTGGCTGGAGTTGACCGCGGCGCGCCTGGACAGGCTCGCCCGGGAGCTGAGCGCATGACGGCCGCCGAGCCCCTGCTCGTCGCCGACGGCCTGTGCAAGAGCTACGGCTCGACACCCGCGCTGGACGGGGCCGGCTTCTCGATACGCGCCGGTGAGGTCGTCGCCGTGATGGGCCCCTCCGGCTCCGGCAAGTCCACCCTGCTGCACTGCCTCGCCGGAATCGTCGTCCCCGACTCCGGCACCATCACCTACCGCGGAGACGAGCTGTCCGCGATGAACGACGCCCGGCGCAGCGCGCTGCGCCGGGGCGATTTCGGCTTCGTCTTCCAGTTCGGGCAGCTCGTCCCCGAACTCACCTGCGCGGAGAACGTGGCGCTCCCGCTGCGGCTGAACGGCACCTCCCGCAGGGAGGCCGCGCGCACCGCCCTGGAATGGCTGCGCCGGCTCGAGGTCGACGACGTCGCGGCGCAACGCCCCGGGGCGATCTCCGGAGGACAGGGGCAGCGGGTCGCCGTCGCACGCGCTCTGGTGACCGCCCCCCGTGTGCTGTTCGCCGACGAACCCACCGGCGCGCTGGACTCCCTCAACGGCGAACGCGTGATGCGGTTGCTCACCGATGCCGCCCGCGACACCGACGCCGCGGTCGTCCTGGTCACCCACGAAGCCAGGGTGGCCGCGTACTCCGACCGCGAGGTGGTCGTACGCGACGGGAAGGCCCGCGACACGGCACGCGCGGCATGAGGCCCGGCGACTCCCCCCGCGGCATCCGCCGGAGCGGGATCCAGGACCTGGCGATGGGCGTCCGGTTCGCCGTCACCGGCGGGCGCGAGGCCTGGGTGCGTACGCTCCTGACCGCCGTCGGCGTCGGCCTGGGCGTGGCCCTGCTGCTGCTCGCGGCCGCCCTGCCGAACGCGCTGACGCAGCGTCACGACCGGGAACGCGCCCGCAACGACATGACGTACACCTCGCTCGCCGAGCACCGGGCCGAGGACACCATGCTGATCGCCACGGTCGACACCACCTACCGCGACCAGGAGGTGCGGGGCCGCCTGCTGCAGCCGGAGGGACCGCGGCCGCCGCTGCCGCCGGGCGTCGGCAGGCTGCCCGGGCGCGGGACGATGGTGGCCTCCCCCGCCCTGCGGCGGCTGCTCGCCGCGCCGGAGGGAAGGCTGCTGAGCGAGCGGCTGCCGTACCGCATCACCGGCACCATCGGCCGGGACGGGCTCGTCGGACCGGACGACCTCGCCTACTACGCGGGCACCAAGGGGCTTGCCGTCGGCGCCGCGGCCGAGCGGACCGTCCGCGTCGAACGCATCCACGCCTTCGGCTCCGTCGACCGGGGCGGCACGACCGACCCCGTCCTCGTGCTGCTCGTGCTCATCGTCTTCGTGGCGCTGCTCATGCCGGTCGGCGTGTTCATCGCCGCCGCCGTCCGATTCGGCGGGGACCGCCGCGACCGCAGGCTCGCCGCGCTGCGCCTGCTCGGCGCGGACGCGGCGGCCACGCGACGCGTCGCCGCCGGCGAGGCCCTCGCCGGCGCCCTGTGCGGACTCGCCGTCGGTGCCGTGCTCTTCGCGGCCGGCCGCGTCCTCGCGGGCCGGGTCAGCCTCTATCGCGTCAGCGTCTTCCCGGGCGACCTCACGCCCGCACCCGTGCTCACCGCCCTGGTCGCCGTCGCCGTCCCGGCCGCCTCGGTGGCCGTGACCCTGCTGGCGCTGCGCGGCGTGGTCATCGAGCCGCTCGGTGTCGTGCGCACGACGAGGCCACCGCACCGCCGCCTGTGGTGGCGGCTGCTGCTGCCGCCGGGCGGGATCGCCCTCCTGTCCCCGATGGTCGGACAGGGCCGGAACCGCGGGAACTTCAACCAGGGGCTGGTGGTCGGCGGCACCGTGCTACTGCTGATGGGCGTCACGGCGCTGCTGCCGTGGATCGTCGAGGCGGCCGTCGGCCGTCTCGGCACCGGTGCGCCCTCCTGGCAGCTCGCGGTCCGCAGGCTCCAGCTGAACAGCGGCACCGCGGCCCGCACCGTGAACGGCATCGCCGTCGCCGTCGCCGGTGCGATCGCGCTCCACATGCTCTTCGCGGGCGTCGAAGGCTCGTACACCCGCGATACCGGCAACGACCTCTCCCGGGCCCAGATGGAGGTGTACCTCCCGGCGGGCGACTCCCCCGCCGACGCCGCCCGGCGCCTCACCGCCGGCGACGCCGTCTCCCGGGCGACCCCGCTGTCCGTGGGGGCACTCGGCGAACGCACCCGGGAGCCCGAGCGGTACCTCGAACTGACCGTGGGCACCTGCGACGCGCTGCGCGAGGTCGCCAGGTTCTCCGCCTGCCGCGACGGCGACGTCTTCGTCGTCCAGGACCGCTCGTACGACGAGGACACCGTCCGCGCGGCGAAGCCCGGGCGTGTGATGTACGTGGACCCGGGCTACGCCGACTCGGCGGGACTCGCCATCGCCTGGCGCCTGCCGCCCGGCCTGAAGAAGGCCCGCACCCGCGCCGATCCCAGCGGCTACGAGCGCGGCGGCGTCCTCGTCACCCCCGCGGCCCTCCCCGCGGCCGCCGCCCGGGCGGTCACGGGGCGGGTCTACGTCTCGCTGAACCGCTCGGTCCCCGACGCGCCCGAGATCGTGCGTAACACGGCGGCGGCGGTCGACCCGCTGGCCGACGCCCACGAGTACGTCACCCACACCCGGTCCGCGCGCTACTCCTCGATCCGCACCGGCGTGTTCGTCGGCAGCTGCTGCGTCCTGCTGCTGATCGGCGCGAGTCTGCTCGTCTCCCAGCTGGAGCAGTTGCGCGAGCGCCGGAAACTGCTGTCCACCCTGGTGGCCTTCGGCACCCGGCGCAGCACCCTCAGCCTGTCGGTGCTCTGGCAGACCGCCCTCCCCGTCGGGCTCGGCCTCGCCCTCGCGTGCGTGGTGGGGCTGACCCTGGGGGCGGTGCTGCTCCGCATCGTCGGCGCGAACGTCACCGTCGACTGGGCCGACGTGGCCGCCATGACCGGCGTCAGCGCGGCCGTCGTCCTGCTGGTGACCGCGCTCAGCCTTCCCGCCCTGGTCCGCATGATGCGCCCGGACGGGCTGCGCACCGAGTGACGCCGTGCGGAGCGGGTCAGGGCGCCGCGACCGGCGGCGTGGCGGTGGTGGCCCGGGGGGTCAGGACCGCGGAGAGCACGGTCGTCTCCGGGACGTTGTCGCGGCCAGCGAGCTTGGCCATCAGGAGCTCCACCGCGCGGGTGCCGATCTCGACGGAGGGGATCGAGACGGACGTGATGGGCACCGGTGCCTGCTCGGCGGTCTCGTCGGGGCTGATCGCGGTGACCGAGAGGTCCTCCGGGACGCGCAGTCCCATGGCCTGGAACGCCGAGATCAGGGGCTGGGTGATCGGCTCGTTGTGGACGACGACCCCGGTGAGCCCCGGCTGCTCGCGCAGCAGTTGCTCGGCCATGGCCCGCGCGGCGGCAGGCGTCTCGGGGCAGGGGTGGACGGACGAACGCAGGCCGAGGCGGTCGGCGGCGGCCGTGAACCCCGCGGCGACCCGGCGGGCGAAGCCGGTGCCGCGGACGTAGACCTCCGGGGGCGAGCCGACGAGGGCCACGGTGCGGTGGCCCAGCGCGGCGAGGTGCTCGACGCACGCCTCGCCGGCACCCGCGAAGTCCAGGTCGACACAGGTCAGCCCGGCGGTGTCCGAGGGGAAGCCGATGAGCACGGACGGCCGGTCCAGAACGCGCAGCAGGGGCAGCCGCCGGTCGTCCGTCTCGACGTCCATGATGATGAAGGCGTCCGCCATCGCGCTCTGGGCGACCCGGTTGATGCCCTCCTCCCCCTCGTTCTGCGTGAGGAGGAGGACATCGTGGTCGTGCTCCCGGGCGGCGGTCAGCACGGAGGTGGCGAACTGCATGACCACGGGCACGTGGATGCCCTTCCGGAGGGGCAGCACCAGGCCGATCACCCGTGACCGGCTGCTGGCCAGTGACCGGGCCCCGGCGTGCGGCCGGTAGCCCAGTTCACGGATGCTGTCCTCGATGCGCCGCCGGGTCTCCGGGGAGATCGGCCTTTTGCCGCTGAGGGCATAGCTGACGGTGCTCGGCGACACGTTGGCGTGCCGCGCGACGTCAGTGATCTTGACCATGCAACTCCTCTCCCCTGCCTGCGTGCTGCGCCGGACCGCCCTCAGGAGCCGGAGAGCTCCAGGGTGAGGACGGGCGTACCGGCCGCCGCACGCGCGGAGGGACCGCCGGCGACCTCGACACCCCACGGCAGGGACGCGTCGGAGGTCTCGGCCCGCAGCGTGGAGCCCTCGCGCACGACGGTGATCTCGGCCGCGGCCGTACCGTCCTCGCGCGGGATCCGCACGGTGGTGCGCGAGCCGTCGGCCGGCTCGAATACCCGGACGGTCACGTCGTCCGCCCACACGTAGTCGGGACGGTCGTCGACCGAGCCGACCGGGATCACCGAACCGGGCCGGGCAAGCAGCGGGATGCCGAGGTAGTCGTGGGTCTCGCGCACCCAGCGCGGGCCGGTGACCTTCTCGCCGGTCGTGAAGTGCGTCCAGGTGCCCTCGGGCACGTAGTACGACACTTCGCCGTCCTCGGAGAACACCGGCGCGACGAGCAGGTCGCCGCCGAGCATGTACTGGCGCTCCAGCGAGGCGCAGCCCGGGTCGTCGGGGAACTCCAGCACCATGGCGCGCATCATCGGGATGCCCTCGGTGTGCGCCTGGTGCGCGGCACCGTAGAGGTAGGGCATGAGGCCGAGCTTGAGCTTGGTGAAGTGGCGGAGGACGTCCACGGCCTCCTCGTCGAACAGCCACGGCACCCGGTAGGAGGAGGAGCCGTGCAGCCGGCTGTGCGAGGAGAGCATGCCGAACGCGGTCCAGCGCTTGAACAGACCGGCGTCGGGCAGACCCTCGAAGCCGCCGATGTCGTGGCTCCAGTAGCCGAAGCCGGACAGACCGAGGGAGAGGCCGCCGCGCAGGGACTCCGCCATCGACTCGTACGTGGACTCGCAGTCGCCGCCCCAGTGCACGGGGAACTGCTGGCCGCCGGCCGTCGCGGAGCGGGCGAAGAGCACCGCCTCGCCCTCGCCACGGTGCTTGCGCAGCACGTCGAAGACGGTCTTGTTGTAGAGCTGCGTGTAGTAGTTGTGCATGCGCTCCGGGTCGGAGCCGTCGAACCAGGCGACGTCGGTGGGCACGCGCTCGCCGAAGTCGGTCTTGAAGCAGTCGACGCCCTGGTCGAGGAGGGCCTCGAGCTTGGAGGCGTACCAGGCGCAGGCGTCGGGGTTGGTGAAGTCGACCAGGGCCATGCCGGGCTGCCACAGGTCCCACTGCCAGACGCCGCCGTCAGGGCGCTTGAGGAGGTAGCCGGCCGCCTTGCCCTCGGCGAAGAGCGGGGAGCGCTGGGCGATGTAGGGATTGATCCACACGCAGATGTGCAGGTCGCGCTCCTTCAGGCGGCGCAGCATCCCCTCCGGGTCGGGGAAGACCCGCGGGTCCCACTCGAAGTCGCACCAGTTGAACTCGCGCATCCAGAAGCAGTCGAAGTGGAAGGCCGACAGCGGCAGGTCGCGCTCGGCCATCCCGTCGACGAACCCGGTGACGGTCTGCTCGTCGTAGGAGGTCGTGAAGGAGGTGGTCAGCCACAGCCCGAACGACCAGGCCGGCGGCAGCGCGGGCCGGCCGGTGAGCGCGGTGTACTTGCGCAGGATCTCCTTCGGCGTGGGGCCGTGGATGACGTAGTACTGCAACTGCTGGCGCTCGGCGCTGAACTGGACCCGCGAGACCTGCTCGGAGGCGACCTCGAAGGAGACCTTTCCGGGGTCGTCGACGAAGACGCCGTAGCCGGCGTCGGTCAGGTAGAACGGGACGTTCTTGTAGGACTGCTCGCTGCTCGTGCCGCCGTCGGCGTTCCAGATGTCGACGGTCTGGCCGTTCTTGACCAGCGGGCCGAAGCGCTCGCCGAGCCCGTAGACGGACGTGCCGACGGCCAGCCGGAGCTGCTCGCGGACGTGGTGTTCGCCCTCGGCGGTCTCCATCAGCGCCATGGCCTTCACGTCGCTGCTGGTGAGGGTGCGTCCGTCGGCCTGGAACTCCATCCGCCACTCGCCGTCGAGGCGGAAGCGGACGCTCAGGTCGCCGGAGGTGAGGACGGCCTGCTCCTCGTCGACGGACACGACGGGCTCGTGCGGCTCGTGGTGCAGCTCGAAGTGCGGCCCGGTCTCGACGTCGCCCTCGAAGTGGGTGATCCGCACGCCGATGACACCGGGCATCGGCGCGGTGCAGTCGACGGTGATGAGCGGGCCCTTGAGCAGGTCGCCGCGGTGCCGGATGTGCTGGGTGGGCGCGTGGACCCGCAGCGTTCCGGGACCCGGGACGGCATCGAGGACCTCGGCCGGATACGCCGCCGTGACGCCTTCGCGCAGCAGCCAGTACCCGTTGGTGAACTTCATGGTCGATGCCTTTCCCGGTGGGCGGCCACCGGCGTTCTCGGTACGTGTGGGAGCAGGTGGGACCGGCTCTGCCTCCTGCCCGCGCAGGGGGGAGGCAGAGCCGTGGGCGGAACGGGGCGAACGTCACCCGCCCGGGTGGAGGGCCGCGGACACGGTGGTCCGGGCGCGGGTCACTTCACTGCGCCGACGGCGATGCCGCGGGTGAGCGTCCGCTGGAAGAGGAGGAAGAACACGATGGCGGGCAGCGCGCCGAGCAGGCCGGCCGCGTTGGTCATCGTCGCGTCCATCAGTCGCTGGCCCTGGAGCACGCCGAGCGCCACCGAGACGGTCTGGTTGTCGTTCGACGGCAGCATGACCAGCGGGAGCAGGAACTCGTTCCAGGTCCAGATGAAGAAGAACACCAGCAGGACGCCGAGGGTGGGCCGGCTGACCGGGACCACCATCCGCCACAGGATCTGCCAGCTGTTCGCGCCGTCGATCCTCGCCGCCTCGATGATCTCCTTCGGGAAGGCCCCGAGCACGGAGGAGAGGAGGTAGGTGCCGAAGGCCGCCTGGACGACACTGAAGACGATGATCAGGCTCAGCCTGGTGTCGTACAGCCCCACCTGCTTGGACAGGTAGTACAGCGGGTAGACCAGGGCCTCCTGCGGCAGCACGTTGGCCAGCACGAAGAAGGCGAGGAAGTACGCCTTGCCCTTGATCCGCCCGATGCCGATCGCATACGCGTTGAGCACCGAGAGGATCACGCCGAACACGGCGACCGAACCCGAGATCACGACCGAGTTCACGAGCGTGTGCCCGAAGTTGACCCGGGTCCAGAAGTCCGTCAGGCCGTCCAGGTGGATGCCGTGGGGCAGGGAGAGCGGGCCGTGCGCGGAGTAGTCGGCGGGCGACTTCAGTGCGTTGATGAGCACGATCAGGAGCGGCAGCACCATGAAGATCGCGCCGAGGATCATCGCCACCAGCACCGGGTAGCGCTTGAGCGCCTTCACTGTGCGTCCTCCGATCGGGTCTGGAAGCGGAGGCCGACCGTGGTCAGCGCCAGGATGATCAGGGTGAGTACCGTCGCGATCGCCGAGCCGTAGCCGACGTCCGTCTTCTCGAAGAAGGTCGAGAAGGAGAAGTAGGACGGCACGATGGTCGCGTCGGCGGGACCGCCCTTGGTGAGGACGTACACCGCGCCGAAGACCTTCAGGGCCGCGATGGTGCACCACAGCATCACCACGTAGATCTCGGGGCGGATCTGGGGCAGCGTCACGTGCCAGAAACGCTGCCACCAGTTCGTCCCATCCAGCTCGGCCGCCTCGTAGAGCGAGGGATCGACCCGCTGGAGTCCCGCCATGAAGATCACGACGGGGAACCCCAGCTGCACCCAGACCATGACGGCCATCACGCTGTAGAGCGCGAACTTCGGGTCACCCAGCCAGTCCTGCTGGAGCGAACCCAGGCCGACCGCCTTCAGCAGCTCGTTGAGCGAGCCGTTCTCGGGGGCCAGGATCCAGCTCCAGACGATGCCCGCGACGGTGATGGGCAGGACCTGGGGTAGGTAGAAGCAGGCACGCAGCACGCTGGCCAGCTTCGAACCGAAGTGCTTGCCGATGAAGTCGAACAGCGCCGCGGCCACCACCAGACCGACGGCGGTGGGGATCACCGCCATCGCCAGGACCATGGCGACGCTGTGCCGGAAGGACTCCCAGAAGCGCGAGTCCTTCATCAGCTCCCGGTAGTTCTCCAGCCCCGCCCAGGTGGGCGAGCCGACGCCCTGCCAGTGCGTGAAGCTGAAGTAGATGTTCATCACGAACGGCACGATCACGACGGCCAGGAAGGCGATGACACCCGGGATCAGGTACAGCGCGTAGGGATTGCGCAGCCGGAGGGGTCGGGCACTCATGACGTGGGCGCACCCGCGTCATAGGCCTTCTGCAGTTCGTCCAGGACCTGGTCCGGGGTGCCGCTGCCGGTGATCAGCTTCTGGGTGGCCGAGACCAGCACGTCGTAGAAGCCGGGGACCGGCCAGTCCGGGTAGAAGGCGAGACCGTCCTGGTCCGAGACCTTGTTGAAGTTCTCGATCAGCTCCTTGGAGCTGGGGTCGGTGATCGCCGAGGGCTCGGCCGCGACGGGCACGCCGCCGTTGTTGCCGAGGGTGTTCTGGATCCCCTTCTTCATCGTGATGTCGATGAAGTCATAGGCCAGCTGCTTGTTCTTGGCGTTCTTCGGGACGACCCAGAGGTTGCCGCCCGAGCCGAGGGTCATCTTGGAGTCCGGGAAGAGGAACGAGCCCCACTGGAACTTGCTCTCGTCACGGAAGCGGCCGTACCACCAGCTGCCCGAGAAGAAGATCGGGGACTTGCCGCTGATGAAGGAGACGCCGGCGTCCTCGGCCTTGGCGCCGCTGGTCGTCTTGGCGATGTAGCCCTTCTTCACCCAGTCCGACAGGGTGTTCGCGGCGTACGTCCAGGCGGCGTCGTGGAAGTCCGCCTTGCCCTTGTAGAGCTCGAACGCGTCGACCCAGCTGCGGTCGGCCTTGGTCAGGGCCAGCTGGTACAGGTACTGGTGGGCCGGGTACTCGGCGCCGCCGTTGGCGAGCGGGGTGACGCCCTTGGCCTTGAAGGCGGCCAGCGCCTGCTCGAACTCGTTGAAGGTGGTCGGGACCTTCACGCCGTTCTTCGCGAAGAGGTCCTTGTTGTAGTACACCATCGTGTACTCACCGAAGTTCGGGATGCCGTACCAGTTGCCGGAGCCCATGACGCCCTTGGCGTCGTAGCGGCTGGTGGTGGTGACGCTGGGGCTGAGCAGCTTGTCCCAGCCGTACTTGGTGACCTGCGGGGTGAGGTCGGTGAGCAGACCCTGCTTGGCCAGCAGGCCGGCCGTGGCGTTGCCCTTGTTGTACTCCATGAGGTCAGGGGCGTTACTGGAGTTGAGCACCATAGAGGCGGTCTTCTGGATCTGCTCGAAGCCCTTCGCCTCGAACTCGACCTTGACGCCGGGGTGGGACTTCTTGAACTCCTCTA
This sequence comes from Streptomyces sp. BoleA5, assembly GCF_000373665.1. Taxonomy (NCBI): domain Bacteria; kingdom Bacillati; phylum Actinomycetota; class Actinomycetes; order Kitasatosporales; family Streptomycetaceae; genus Streptomyces; species Streptomyces sp. BoleA5. The sequence goes on along the minus strand of NZ_KB892154.1, from coordinate 133,295 downwards.
TCGCCTGGTTCCAGGCGATGCCCATGGCACTGTTCGGAGCTTCGTAGTGCCAGAGCTTCAGCGTCTTGCCGTCGCCCTCCGCACCGCTGTCCGAGCTTCCGCACGAAGTGATGAGCATGGCGCCCGCAAGGGCAGCTGCTGCGAGAGCCAGCGGTCTGCGCACCTTCAACATTGAAGTGACCTCCACCTGGGCCGAACGAGTGAGGCGTCCATCGAATGGTTTCGATGCGACGCGTCGAAGCGCTTCGACGCAGGACCGTATGCAGCGAGCGCGGATATGTCAATGGTGTTAACAAATTGCCGACCAGCGATTTTCGAAGCGTTACCGACGCTCGACGACCGCGTGACGTGCTGACGGATGCCCGGAGTGACGACGCATGGACGCAGCGGTGCACGGCGCGGGACGCAAGCGCTTGACGGCTAAGCGGACTTGCCGACTCCGGCGTTTCGGCGGAATTTTCCTTTGCATCACATGCGCATCAGAGACCCCTTTTGTCGCATACGTCACGCCAGCCTCTGCGGCCACGGAGGGTTCCGCCGGAGAGAGGTTCCAACGCGGCCTCAATCCCCGCACCTCGCAGCACGGTTGGGTCATCGCTGACACAACGGAACCTCCGCGGCACGCACGGTTGAGGGGGCGTCACAGTCGAGCAAAAGTTACCAATATGCACTTTTTGCCTGATCCCTTTGACGTGCGGTGCAAAACGCGCCTACCGTTCATATAGGGACGTCTTCAACTACAGACATCTGTTCCGGCGTTCCAGGTCCGTGAGGTGCGTCAGCGCCCAGGCGTCCGCACCCCATCCGCGCCGGGATCGCTCACGTTCCCGCGTGGCGGCGGTCCGCCCAGCGCGGACCGCGACCCGAAGTCCAGATCCCCGAAGGGGGAGTCATGCGCACGCTTACCATCCGCAGGATCGCCGCCGCCGCTGTGGTGGCGCCCCTGCTCGCCTTCGCCGGAGCCACCGCGGCCAGCGCGGCGACGCCACAGACAGCACCCGCCACTGCGCAGTCCGTCGTCGACCACGGCGGCGGCTGGGGCGGCGGACATGGCGGCTGGGGTGGCGGACACGGCGGCTGGGGCTGGGGGAACGGTTACGGCTGGGGCGGTTACGGCGGCTATGGCGGTTACGGCGGCTACTACGGCTTCTACCCCGGCTTCTACGGTTCCGGCTTCTACGGAGGCTTCTACCGCTGAGGTCGTCGGGCCGGCGCCCCGCCGGCCCGTCCGATGACGTCCCCACCGCGACCGCCGCCGTCCGGGCCTCCGGACTCGGACGGTGACGGCCCACGGTGTCGACTTCCGACCTGCCGGGCGGACGGGGCCGGCCAGGGCCGTCAGGCCCTCCGGCCCGCCCGACCCGGCGAGGACAAGCGCGTATTCCGCAGAACCACCGACGGCCCCCGTGATGCGGGGGCCTTCGGCGTGCCCTCGTCCGCCTCGGAGTCCGTCGCGTCGGGCTCGCGCAGCATCGCGGAGGCGGCTGCTCGCGACGACGCCACGGTGTCGGCGACGAACCGCGCCCGCCCCACGCCCAGCACGCGCAGCGCCCGGCCGTGGTCCACCGCCACCAGGATCGCGGCCCCCGCCACGGCCGCACGCCAGCCGGCCGTCGCGGCACGGCGCGAAGGAGCGGGCAGGGCCGCGAGCGACGCCCGCAGGCGCGCGCAGTGGAAGGGCACGTGCCGCTGCTCGTCGGCGAGGATCCGGCCCGCGACCTCACGTGTGAGCTCGTCGACCGCACCCTCCCTCAGGGCCCCGTAGTAGCGCAGCGCGACCTCCTCGGCGACCATCAGCACCAGCAGTTCCAGACGTAGCCCCAGCAGGCGGCGCAGGGCGACGAAGGCCCGGTCCGTCCAGTGGCCGTCGATGGTGGTGGCGCCTGCCGCGTCGAGCAGCCGGGCGAGCAACCGGGCGTGGTTCTGCTCCTCGGCGACGAACAGGCGCACCGCCCGCGCGTAGTCGCGGTCCCCGGCCGCGTCCGCCTTGGCGATCAGGTGCGCGCCGTCGCCGTCCTCACCCGCCTGGAAGCGCTGCACGCTCGCGCGTACCGCGTCGTGCAGCACCGCTCCGCCAGCCCACGCGGGATCACCCGTCGCATGCCGCCGGTCCCGCTCCTCCTCGAAACGCTCCGCCCACCAGGCGAATCCACTCGCGGTCATGTCCCTCCCTGCCACCACGGGGCACGTTCTTCCCTCGCGTCCCGGCTGGGAAGGACGCGCGGACTGCCCCGGCCGTTCCCGTGACACGGTCCCGCGTCGCGCAGTCGCGCGTCACACGCTCGCGCGACCGCTCAGTCCCACAGCTCGCGGACCGGGTCGTGCGGCCAGGACGGCTCGGTGTCGGGGTAGCTGATCGTGAGCTTGGTGAAGTGCCGCAGGCCCGGGTCCCCGGGCCAGGGCTTGCTGTCGGAGAGCGTGATCTTGACCGGGAAGGTGTGGAAGTGGCCCGCCGCGCAGTACGGATCGCAGTCGTTGGCCTCCTCGTAGCCGGTGGCCACGGCCGAGTCGCCGCCCCAGTGCGACCAGTACAGGCCGCCCAGCCGGTCGTTCCCGTCCCCGCAGGCCAGCAGGAAGTCGGGGGGCATGACGAGCCCCCGGCCGAAGCAGGTGACCAGGACCGTGGCGTAGGTCGGTTCGGCCTGGGCCGCCTGGACACCGGAGGCCGCTGAGGCGGGGGCTGCCGCGATCACGGTCGCGAGGGCCGCGGAGGTGGCGGTCAGGGCGAGGGTGCGGAGGAGTGGCATCTCGGTCTGCCTTCCTGGCCGCCGCCGGGAGTGGTGGCGGTCGGTGGCGAGGGTGCGGTCCGGAGTGCCGCCGCGCCGGCCGCGGGACCGGAGGCAGGACTGCCGGCGGCGTGCCCGCGGGCAGGCGTGGCACGGAGCAGGGGCGAAGGACGGAGGGACGGCACGCGGTCCCCGGTCCGCGGTCCGCGGCCGTACGGCCTCGAAGTCACGTTCCTCCAGGAGGGTGAGGCGCGCAACCCGGCCGGACCATGTTCGGGCCCCACCGACACGCTCAGTCATCGGATGGGTACGGAAAATGCGACCAGATCAAGGGTCGCCGTGGAACAAATCCGACACTTGCCCCGGTTGAAAGCCCTGACACCGAGATCGTCATTCCGCCGAGGTGATACAGCAGTGGGCACCGAGATGACCAGTCCGTCCACGGAGACGTTCAAGCGCGCCGTGCTCTTCTTCAACCGGCAGCGCTACGCCGCCGCGGCCCGGACGCTCGCGTCCATCGTGGACGTGGCACCCCGCAACATGGCGGTGCGCATGCTGCTGGCCAGGTCGTACTACTTCTCCGCGCAGCTCTCGCGGGCGGAGGCGGAGCTTCGCGACCTCCTGCGTGCCGAGCCGCAGGACGCGCACGCGCACCTCCTTCTCGGCCGCACGCTGGAGCGGCAGGGCCGGCTCGCGGAGGCCGCTCCCCACCTGCGTCTCGCCGACGCGATGACGGCCTGGGACCTCGTCGTCGTCTGACCCCCGGGCCCGGCGGGGCCGCGCGGCGCCCGGCGCCCGCGGGCCACTCCCCCGGCCCATCCCCGGTTGTCCGGACCGTGCCGCCTCCGCAGGCTGCTCACGTGGGGGCCAACGACCGACCACGGTTCGGAGACCGCAATGACCTGTCCGCACGTCCGGTCCATAACGCGACGCAAGGCTCGCTACGCCGTCGCAGTCCTCCTCGCGGCCGCCGCGAGCCTCACCGCCTGCGGGGAGAAGACGACGAACGCCGCACGCGTCGACCACGCGGTGCCCGCGGACACGCCCGCGCCGAAGGTGCCCTGCGGCAACCCGCCGGTACAGCTCGACCCACAGGCTCAGGACTTCCTGGACCAGCTCGCGGCGGCGGACGGCCCTCCCCTGTACACGCTCTCCTACGCGGCCGCCCGGGGAGTGCTGGACAAGCTGCAGGCGGGTCCGGTGGAGATGCTCCCGGCGCAGGTCAGCGAGCGGACCGTGCCCGGCGGACCGACCGGCCCGGTGTCGGTGCACGTCGTACGGCCCGAGGGCGCCAAGGGGGACCTGCCCGGGATCGTCTACATCCACGGCGGCGGCTGGGTGCTGGGCAACTTCAAGACCCATGAGCGCCTGGTGCGCGAGCTCGCCAACGGCGCGCAGGCGGCGGTGGTCTTCGTCGATTACACCCCCTCTCCCGAGGCGCAGTTCCCCGTGCCGATCGAGCAGGCGTACACCGTGGCCAAGTGGGTCGCCGACAACGGCGGCCGGATCGGCGTCGACCCTTCGCGCCTGGCGGTCGCCGGCGACTCCGTGGGCGGTGACATGACCGCCGCCGTGACGATGATGGCCAAGCAGCGCGGCGGGCCCGACTTCCGGCACCAGGTGATGCTGTACCCGGTCACGGACGCGAACTTCGACACCGCCTCGTACAACCGCTTCGCGGAGAACTGCTGGCTCGCCAAACCCGCGATGAAGTGGTTCTGGGACGCGTACGCCCCCCGCCTCAAGGACCGGCAGAACCCGCTGGCGGCCCCGCTGCGCGCCACGGTCGACCAGTTGCGCGGCCTGCCGCCGGCCTTGATGGTCACGGACTCGGACGCGCTCTTCGACGAGGGCACCGCGTACGCGGAGAAGCTGCGGGAGGCCGGCGTGCCCGTCCGGTTGACGCACTACCCCAAGATCACGCACGACTTCATGATGCTCAACGCCCTCCGCGACACGGAGTCCAACAAGAAGGCGGTGGCCGAGGTCACCGCGGCGCTCCGCGAGGCGCTGCACGGGGCGGATTCCGGCCCCGCCAAGTGAGCTTTCGGCACACCGTACGAGGAGGGGCGGCGGGCTCATCCTGCCGCCCCTTCACGACCTTTCGGCGGGTAAGTTTCCTTTGGTAACATTTTTCTGTTATCGTCGATTCATGGATGAGAGGGCGACCACCAGAGAGCGGATCATGTCCGCTGCCGCCAACCTGCTCGCCGAGGGCGGCCGCGACGCGGTCTCGACCCGGTCGGTCAGCAAGGCTGCGGCCGTTCAGCCGCCGACCATCTACCGGCAGTTCGGCGACATGCAGGGCCTGCTCGACGCCGTCGCGGCGGAGGGCTTCGCCGACTACCTGCACCGCAAGACCGACCGGACGCGGGCCGACGATCCCGTCGAGGACCTGCGCTGGGGCTGGGACCTGCACATCGAGTTCGGTGTGGCCAACCCGGAGATATACCAGCTGATGTTCGGTCAGCCCAGGCCCGGAGCCGAGCCGGCGGCCGTCACCGAGTCCTTCAACGTCCTGCGCGGCCTGGTGACCCGGGTCGCCGAGGCGGGCCGGCTGAGCGTCGACGTGGAACGCGCCATGCTGATGATCCACTCGGCCGGCTGCGGGGTCGTCCTGACGCTGATCGCCACACTGCCCGGGGCTCGCGACCCGGAACTGTCACCGCGGACACGCGAGGCCATTCTCGCCGCCATCACCACCGCGCAGCCCGAGGACGCCGCCGGGGAGGAACGCCGGACGATCACCCGTACCGTCGCCTTCAAGGCCGTGCTCCCCGAGATCGAGGAGATCCTCACACCCGGTGAACGCATCCTGCTGAACGAGCTGCTGGACCGCATCACGCACTCCGCCTGAGCCGCCGCGCGCGGGGCCCGCCGCCGCCCTGCCCGCGGCGCCTTGCGGCTGCCTCACTTCTTCCTGCTCTTCCTGCGCGGAAACGCCCGGTGGGGAACCGTCGTGCGACGGTTCCCCACCGGGCGTTCCGGCCACAGCGGTCAGCCGGTGATCCTCATCAGGGCGATCCGGTCGCCCTCGACCGTGAAGGCGAAGTCCGACGGGCCGTTGAAACCGTCGCCGCCGACCTGGGTGGAGACGATCACCTGGCTCCCGCGCCGGGTCACTCCGGTGACCGTCAGGGAGACCTTGACGCCGATGAACTCGCGGCCGCTCCAGCCCTCGACGGCCTCACGGCCCTCGAAGCGGCGGCCCCAGTCGTCCACCGCGCCATGCTCGCTGAACTGGTCGAGGAAGGCCTCGGTGTCATGGGCGTTCGCCGCGGCGACGGCGCGCCGTACGGGCTCGGGAAGCTCGGGAAAGTCGGAAGCGGTCATGGCGGTTCTCCTTGGCGGTGTCGGGCGGCTGTGGCCGTGGGCTCGTCAGGCCTGCGTGCGGGGGCCGAGCAGGTCTTCCAGGCCGATCCGGTGGTAGAAGTCCTCACGGATCCGGTCGGCGACGACGGAGACGGCCTCCGAGCCGTCGTCGGCGGGGTCGATGTGGGTCCTGAAGGGCCGCTTGCCCGCGGGAAGCCCCACGACACGGACGATCTCGCGCGCCACCTCGGCGACGTCGGCGTCCTCGGGTGTGATGGCCGCCAGGGCGCGGCCGACCTGCTCGGTCAGGCCCTCGTAGCGGGTCTCGTAGTCCGCGACGGTGGCGGTGTCGGCCGGATGCCCCGCGTTGACGAAGTGGTTCGTGCCGGAGGTGAAGGCGCCGGGGACGACGATGGAGGTGTCGATGCCGAAGCGTGCGAGCTCGGCGGCGTAGCTGACGGCGACGGCGTCCATGGCCGCCTTCGCGGCGAAGTACGGGGCGACGTAGGGCGGAGTACCGCCGCGGGTGCTGCTGGACCCGACCCAGAGCAGCAGACCGTGCCCCTGGGCCCGCAGGTGCGGCAGGGCCGCGCGGTTCACCCGCTGGGTGCCCAGCACATTGGTGTCGTAGACGGCGGCCATCTCCTCCGGGGTGAAGGCCTCGGTGGGGCCGAGCACCATGTGGCCCGCGTTGTGGACCAGGACGTCCAGCCGGCCGGCCTCGCGCAGAACGGTGGCGACGGCCCGGTCCGCGCTGTCCTGCGAGAGCACGTCGAGTTCGACGACCCGCAGGTCGATGCCCTCGCGGGCGGCCCGTTCGCGTGCCTCCGCCGCGCGTTCGGCGTTGCGGCCGGATATGTCGCGCATGCTCGCGTAGACGGTGTGACCCGCGGAGGCGAGGGCGTGGGCGGCGAGAGCGCCGAATCCGGAGCTCGCACCGGTGACCAGGACGACGGAAGACACGGGGGACATTTCGGAGCTCCTTGGGCTACTGGGGGCCGCTCCCGGTTCAGGTGGCGTCCGGGTCACGGATGGGGTGGGTGGCGCGAGGTACGGGATCTGCCGGGAGGCAGGGTGCTGCTCGGTACGGAGGGGCCGAGGGAACCGGGAGGCCGGCCTCCGGCGGACGGGCCCGCGGCCGGCATCCGGCAGGAGCCGCGCGAGGCGCGGCCCGCGGGTCAGGCCACTCCGCCGTTGGCGAAGATCGTCTGGCCGTTGATCCAGCGACCGGGGCCGGCCAGGAAGGAGACGACCGCGGCGATGTCCTCAGGGGACCCGAGTCGCTCGAGGGGGTTCATCTTCGCGAACCGCTCTATGGTCGCCTCGTCCTTGCCGTTCAGGAACAGATCGGTGGCGACCGGGCCCGGCGCGACGGCGTTCACGGTGATGTCGCGACCGCGCAACTCCCGGGCCAGGATCAGGCTGATCGCCTCGACCGCGCCCTTGGACGCGGCGTACGCGGCGTAGGTCGGCGTGGCGATCCGGGTCTGGGACGAGGACACGTTGATCACGGCACCGCCGTCGCGGAGCCTGCGGGCAGCCTGCTGGTTGACCACGAAGGTGCCGCGGATGTTGGTGCGGTGCATGCGGTCCAGGGCGTCGAGGTCGAAGTCCGCCACAGTGTTCAGGATCATGAGACCGGCCGAGTTGACCACCACGTCCACACCGCCGAACTCCTGCTCCGCGGCGTCGAAGAGCGCCTGGACCGCCTTCTCGTCGGCGACATCGGCCCGTACCGCGAGGGCGGAACCGCCCTCGGCGGCGATCTGCGCGACGGTCGCGTCGGCGTCGGCCTGGTTGCCGGCGTAGGCGATGACGACCGCCTGGCCTTCGGCGGCCAGGCGCAGCGCGACCTCGCGGCCGATGCCGCGGGAGCCGCCCGTGACGATCGCGACGCGGCGGGCGGTGGTGGTCTCGGTCATTGCGGTCTCCTGATCACACGAGGGGGCGGCTCGTTCCGTCGCCCCGCTTCCACCGATAACAGTGCCACGTTATCGTCGGAAACGCAACCGGCGCTAACGATATCTCGTTAGCGCCGTTCACATGGGAGTCCGCGACGTGCGCCCTCCCGCACGCGACGGGGCCGCCGCCCCGGTGACGGGGGCGGCGGCCCGGGAATCGAGGGCCGTCACGCGTGGGCGTTCAGGCCGGCCGGAGCTCAGCGGAAGCGACCACCGAAGAAGAAGGGGTCGAAGAGGTAGGGCCCGAAGAGGTACGAGCCGAAGAAGCCGCGGTCGAAGCGGTAGAAGTCACGGTTGTGGCCGCGGCCACCGTGGCCACGGTCGTAGCCGCCGCGACCGTGGTCGCCCGTGACGTGGGTTCCCTTGGTGCTGGCGAGGTCCGGGGTGGCGGCGCCGGCAGCAGTGGCACCACCCAGCAGAACGACAGAGGCCACACCGACAGCGGCCACAAAACGGGAAACGCGCATACTGACTCTCCTGTCTCGGCGGGCACCGTGGCGGTGTCCGCAAGGTTCCGACATGGAGAGCGTGCGTCGAGGACATTCGCGCCGCACGACGGAATCCCGTCACACTCCGTTACACGACAGCGCGTCAGATGCGGCGAACGGTGGACTCCGGACGGGGCGCATGGCGCCGAATGCCCGATGATCACGGGTCCGACGGGGCCTCAACCGTTCGGCCACGCACTGTAATCACGAACCGTCACGTCCGGGCCTCCCGACGGGTGAATCATCGTCACCGACAACGTACGTCAACGCGGCCACCCAGCCCGCGGGACGACCGAGCCGACCGCGGGGCCGGAGCTGATGGGAACCGCTCCGTCCCTGGTCATGGGCTCGGGCGGCGCTGCGGCCACAGGACTGCACGAAGTCGGGGCGACACGCAAGCCCGGCCCCCCTCAGTAAGACAAAAGGGCCCGGCCCGCCCGAGCGGGCGGGCACGGGGCCCCTGTGGGAGGCCGGACGAAGCGTCAGCTCGTCACCGACACGGCGTCAGCAGTCCCTTTCACGCAGCGAGTGCAGGTACGCGCTCGACCTGCGCGCGAAGCTGAGGGAATCGGCCGGCGTGTCGTGCTCGGTCTGCCAGTGGTGGTCGAGGCGGCCGCCGTGCGTGCGCGTCACGGCCGAGATGAAGCGCTGGTAGTCGATGTCGCCGTCCCCGACGTCGACCATGCGGTAGCCGTCGCGGGTGGTCTCGTCCCGGTCCCCGTCCTTGACGTGGAAGAGGGGGTAGCGGTCGGGCTGCTTCAGCACGTAGCGCAGCGGGTCGAAGGGGGCGGGGGTGCCGTCCACCCGCTTGGAGAAGCGGAACTGGCCGGCGTAGGCCCAGTAGATGTCCATCTCCAGGTAGACCAGGTCGGGGTCGGTCTCCGCGAGGAGGACGTCGTACAGCCGCACGTTCGGGCGGTCGGTCGCGAAGGAGAACTCCTCGGCGTGGTTGTGCTGGTAGAACTTCATGCCGCGGGCCTTGGCGGCGGCGCCGTACTCGTTGAACTCCTCGGCGCAGCGCTTCCAGCCGTCGACGGTGCTGCCGTACCGCCAGGGTCCGGACGCGGTGCCGATGTGCTTCAGCCCCAGCGCCTGGGCGTCGTCGAGGACCTTCGTCAGGTTCTGCGCGAAGGTATAGGCGCCCGGGTCGCCGTCGTCGTAGTAGCCGACATGGCTGCCGATGGCGCGCAGTCCGTGGTCGCGGGCGAGCCGGCGCAGCTGGGCGAGGGTGATCGCGCCCGCGGAGCCCTGGGTGTAGCCGGCGTACTCGATCTCGTCGTATCCGTACTTCTCGAGTTCGGCGAAGACGGGGGCGAAGCCGAGGGTGGAGACCTTGTCGCGCAGCGAGTACAGCTGGATGCCGAGGCGGCCGGGGGGCAGGACGGGGCGGCCGTGGCCCTTGCCGTGGGCGGCGGCCGTCGGGGCGGTCGCGCCGAGCAGCGCGGCGGCGGTGGCCCCTGCGGCGACGCCGAGCATGCCGCGCCTGCTGAGCTTGCGGCTCAGCTCCGGGTCGGGGCTGCTGTTACGACGCGTGCTGGTCATTGTGGATAACTCCTTGGCGTCGGTGACGTGTGGTTCAGTGGAGTCCTGCAAGGCGCAGGAGCAGGGACTTCACTTCGGTGGCCGCGACGCGGCCGTCGACGGCACGGGGGGCGGAGCAGATGATGAGCGGACCTTCCTCGTCGCTCGCCGGGAGGCGGCCGTGGCTGCCGCGAATAGGCGAGGGGTCGAGCGGCACGACCGCCATGCGGTAGCGCATGCCGAGCTTCTTGCGGGCCAGGGCCGTGGCGGCCTTGACGCGTACGTAGGGGTCCTCGGGGTCCATGAAGAGCTCGACGGGGTCGTAGCCGGGCTTGCGGTGGATCTCGACGAGCCGGGCGAAGTCGGGTGCCCTGTCGTCGTCGAGCCAGTAGTAGTACGTGAACCAGGCGTCCGGGTCCGCGACGGCGACGAGCTCTCCGGAGCGCGGGTGGTCCAGGCCGTGGCGCTTCTTCCCTTCGTCGTCGAGGAGTTCGGCGATTCCGGGCAGGGTGGCGAGGACCTTGCGGGTGGCCTCGAGGTCCTCGGGACGGCGCACGTACACATGGGCGATCTGGTGGTCGGCGACCGCGAACGCGCGGGAGGCCATCGGGTCGAGGTACTCCATGCCGTCCTGGGTGTGGACCTCCAGCAGCCCGGCGCGCCGCAGCTCCCGGTTGATGTCCACGGCCCGGCTGACCGGCGTGATGGCGTACTCGGAGAGCGCCACCACCGTCCGGCCCTCCCGGCGTGCGTCGTCCAGGAGCGGGGCGAGTGCCTCGTCCAGTTCGGTGGCCGCGCGCCGGGATCGGGGGTCGTCCGGGCCGAAGCGCTGCAGGTCGTAGTCGAGGTGCGGGAGGTAGCAGAGGGCGAGGTCGGGAGTGCGGGTGCGCAGGATGTGCCGGGTGGCGTCGATGATCCAGCGGCTGGAGACGATGTCGGCGCCCGGACCCCAGAAGTGGAAGAGGGGGAAGGTTCCGAGGGCGTCGGTGAGCTCGTCGTGGAGCTCGGGGGGCCGGGTGTAGCAGTCGGGTTCCTTGCGGCCGTCGGCGTAGTACACGGGGCGTGGGGTGACCGTGACATCGGTGTCGGCGCCCATGGCGTACCACCAGCAGATGTTGGCCACGGTGTAGCCCGGGTGCGCGCGCCGGGCGGCGTCCCACAGCTTGTCGCCGGAGACGAGACCGTTGTGCTGGCGCCACAGCAGGACGTCGCCGAGTTCGCGGAAGTACCAGCCGTTGCCGACGATGCCGTGCGCCGCGGGCGGCGCACCGGTGAGGAAGGTGGACTGGGCGGCGCAGGTCACCGCGGGGAGGACGGTGCCGAGCGGGGCCTGTGAACCGGCGTCGGCGAGGCGCTTCAGGCGCGGCATGTGGTCCAGGAGACGGGGGGTGAGGCCGACGACGTCCAGGACGAGGAGGGGGGACGGCCCGGCTGTGTCGGTCATGGGAGTTCCTTCAGGCCGAGGTCGTGGAGGAGGTCGCGGGCGAGGCCGAGTTCCGCGGCGATGCCGTCGGCGAGCTGGGCGCGGGTACGAGGGCGCAGCTCGGGGGGAAGGGCCTGCCAGGTGTAGGTCTCGACCTCGAGGTGGTGGGTCAGCGGGGCCGGACCGCCGACGAGGCGGGCGAGGGCGTCCTTGAGGACCGGGACGGTGGAGGTGAGCGGAGGCGCGGGCGGTGCGTGCAGCGGCACGTGGAAGTGGGCCCGCCAGGGGGCGCCGGTGGGGAGTGGGCCCTCGGTGAGCGCCTGGTTCAGGTCGTCGGTGCCATGCAGGCCGCCGGCGGTGCGGGCGCGGGTCTGGTGGAGGAAGCGGGGTTCGGAGAAGGCGGCGAGCGCGTCGCGTACGTCCTGCAGGTGCGGGTGTTCGGCGTGCAGGGCGGCGGAGAGCTGGACCTTGGGAATGGTGATCCCCGCCGCGGTGAGCGCGTCCAGCGCGGCGGCGGGTTCTTCGAAGGAGGTGGCGAGGTGGCAGGTGTCGACGCACACACCGATGCGCGGGTGGGCGATCGCGGCGAGGGGCTCGATCGCGTCCGCGGTGGTCTCCACGATGCACCCGGGTTCGGGTTCCAGCGCGATCCTGATGGATTTCCCGGTGAGTTCGGCCAGCGCGTCGAGCCGCGCGGCGAGGGTGGTCAGGGCGTCCCGGGCGGTCCGCGCGGAACGGTCGTCCCAGGGGGTCCGCCAGGCGAGCGGAAGGGTCGAGATCGATCCTTCGGTGACATCCGCGGGGAGCAGGGCGGCGAGGAGGTCGGCGAGGCCGCTGGTGTAGGCGAGCCGTTCCGGTTCGGTCCAGTCCGGTCGGTAGACCCGGTACTTGACCTCGGCGGCGCCGAAGCCCTGGTAGGGGAAGCCGTTGAGGGTGACGACCTCGAGGCCGCGGCGGTCGAGGGCGGTGCGCAGCCCGCGCATGGCCGCCGGATCGGTGTGGAGGGCGTGTGCGGCGTCCTTGGCGAGCCAGAGCCCGATGCCGAGGCGGTCCCGGCCGAGCCGCTTGCGGACGGGTTCGCAGTGGTCGCGGAGCTGGGAGAGGACTCCTTCGAGCGTCTCCGCGGGATGGACGTTGGTGCAGTAGGCCAGGTGGACGACCGAGCCGTCGGGGTGCCGGAAGCGCATGGGTCCCGCCTCCTCATTCCCCGCCGCGGAGGATGGAGTTGCCCTCGTGCAGGTCCCCGGGGGCGGCGGCGTCGAGCTGCAGCCTGCCGCTGCGGCCGTAGAAGGCGACGGGATTGCGCCACATGACCTGGTCGACGTCGTCGTCGCTGAATCCGGCGGCGAGCATCGCGTCCGCGGTCCTGCGGGTCTTGAGGGGGTCGCTCTTCCCCCAGTCGGCTGCCGAGTTGACCAGCATCTTCTCGGTGCCGTGGGACTTCAGCACGGCGACCATGCGGTCCTCGTCCATCTTCGTGTCGGGGTAGATCGAGAAGCCGAGCCAACAGCCGCTGTCGGCGGCCTCCTTGACAGTGGTCTCGTTCAGGTGGTCGAGCAGGACGAACTCGGGGTCGAGCGCCGACTCGCGGACGACGTCGATGGTGCGGCGCATCCCGGTGAGCTTGTCGCGGTGCGGGGTGTGGACGAGGGCGGGCAGTCCGTGGTCGGCGGCGAGCTGGAGCTGGGCGGCGAGTGCGGTGTCCTCGGCCGGGGTCATCGAGTCGTAGCCGATCTCGCCGACGGCGACGACGTTGTCCTTGACGAGGAAGCGCGGCAGCGCGTCGAGGACGGGGAGGCAGCGCGGGTCGTTGGCCTCCTTGGGGTTCAGGGCGACGGTGCAGTGGTGGGCGATGCCGTACTGCGCGGCGCGGAAGGGTTCCCAGCCCAGGAGGGAGTCGAAGTAGTCGAAGAAGGACTCGGGAGAGGTACGGGGCTGACCGAGCCAGAAGGAGGGTTCGACAAGGGCGCGGACACCGGCGGCGTACATCGCCTCGTAGTCGTCCGTGGTCCGGGAGGTCATGTGGATGTGGGGGTCGAAGATGCGCATCAGGACTCCTCCGTCCGGGACGTCAGGGCGAGGACGCGGTGGAGGCCCGCGGGGACGGGCCGGCCCGCGGCGGTGCGTTCCGCCGCGTAGTCGCCGAGCATGCGGGCCAGTTCCGCGTCACCGTGTGCTCGCTGCCCGAGCTTGGCGGCGGCGTCCACCGGAACCCCGGTGAACAGGCACTTGAGGAGGGCGTGGCGCCAAGTGTGCGGATCGAGGTGCTCCGCGGCGTAGGGGCCGACGGCGGCGGCGACCAGCCGCGTGTCGTTGGTGCGCAGGGCGTCCTCGACGAGCGGCACCCCGTCGGCGGGGGCCGGCTCGAGGTGGGGCAGCGCGAGGAGGACGGCGCGGCGCTCCGCGGCTGTGCCCTGCCGGTACAGACGGGTCAGGGTGGCGGCGTCGGCGCGGGCCTCCCGCAGAAGCAGCACCCGGGCGGAGTCCGCGTGCTCCTGACCGCAGTGGCGGCCCGCGGAGGCGAAGTGCTGTTCCCAGCCCGGCGGGGAGGAGGGTGCGGTAGGGGTGTCGTCGTCCGTGGCGCCGCCGGGGGCGGCTCCGGCTTCGGCGAGGGCCGCGTCGAGCCAGGCGCGGGCGGCGTCGCCGAGCCGGTCGTGGACTACCTCATGGGCGGGTGTCGTCATGCCGTGGCTCCGTTCGTGGGGGTGTGGGAGCGCAGGAAGTCAAGTGAGGTGCGGGCGAGTTCGGGACCGGCGTGGGAGTGGCGGGGAAGTTCGACGACGGTCAGGCCCTCGTAGCCGCTGTCCTCCAGGGCCTGGAGGACGGGCGGGAAGTCGATCTCCCCGTCGCCGAAGGGGAGGTGCTCATGGACGCCGCGGCGCATGTCCTCGATCTGGACATGGCGCAGCCAGGGAGCGGCCTGCTTGACGCAGTCGGCGGGAGATGCCGGTTCCAGGCACTGGCAGTGGCCGATGTCGAGGGTGAGTCCGAGCGGTTCGGGGTCGCCGAGCAGGCCGCGCAGGTGGTGGAAGTCGTCCAGGCACGCCAGGAGGTGACCGGGCTCGGGCTCGACCGCGAGGGGGATCCCGGCAGTGGACGCCGCGTCGAGGACGGGCGCGAGGGCGTCCTGGAGCCGCTGCCAGGCGGTGGTGGACGGGGTGCCGGCGGGCGTGATCCCGCTGAAGCAGTGCACGGCGTGGGCCCCGAGGTCCGCGGCGACCTGGACGGCCCGCACGAGCAGCCGGGTGCGGGCGGCCCGGGCGTCGGGGTCGGGGTCGAGGAGGGAGGGGCCGTGCTTGCGGCGCGGGTCGAGGACGTAGCGGGCGCCGGTCTCGACGGTGACCTCGAGGCCGAGGGCGGACAGCCGTTGCGCGAGCCTGTGGGTGCGGGGACCGAGGTCGGGTGCGAGGGGGTCGAGGTGCATGTGGTCGAGGGTGAGTCCGACGCCGTCGTAGCCGAGGTCGGCGAGAAGTGCCAGGGCGTCGAGGAGACGCAGGTCGGTGAGGCCGTTGGTCCCGTAACCGAGGCGCAGGCTCATGTGGGGCTCACCTTCCTGGCGATCCGGCGGGCGACGGGGCCGAGGGCCAGGACGGCCACCGCGGAGGCACCCGAGCCGGATCGGGCCGCCAGGGCGGCCTGCAGCGGGATCATGGCGCGGATCCCGCCCCCGACCGCGCGCTGGGTGAGGGGTGGTGACGGGTTGAGAGCGGCGTGCAGGTAGGGGGTGAGAGCGGTGCCCGCGTAGACGGCGGAGGCCAGTGCCGTCATGGCGTGGAGCAGTTCCGGTGGCCCCGCCGTCGGCGGTGCCGCCGGTCGCGCACGGCGGCCACCGCCCGCCCCGTGCCGGGTGGTGGCCGCCGGCGGGCGTCCGGACGTGCGCAGCCGGCGCAGCGTTCGGGCGGCGTCGGTGGTGACGGCGGCGATCGCCGTGGTCGTGACCAGCGCGGCGAGCGGTGCGGTGCTGGAACCGCCCCGCGTCTCGTTGCGCGAGACGGTGGTGACCGCGTAGGTGTGCGCGCCGAGCAGGGCGGCGTGGGGCAGCGCCGCGGCCAGTGCCCGGGGGCGGGTGGCCGTCGCGCCGAGCACCAGGTCGAGGGCGCGTGCCGTGGCCATGGCGGCCGGGCCCGCCACTGTGTGCTTCAGGCGCAGGTCGTACGCCCAGACCGTCGCCGCGAGGGTGGTGGCGAGGGCGAGCGGGGCGCGTCCCGCACGGGCCGCGAGGGCCAGGCCGGTCGCGGTGAGGGCTCCGGCGGCCGTCAGGGCGGCGGCCGGGCTGATCCGGCCGGACGGGAGGGGTCGGTGGGGGCGGTCGACTGCGTCCTCGTCGCGGTCGGCCCAGTCGTTGAGCGCCATGCCCGCGTGGTAGAGGCACAGCGAGCTGCCGATGGCGAGGAAGGTGCCGCGACCGGGGCCCCGACCGGTCGCGGCGGCGCCCGCGAGGGCGTCGCCCGGGACGGTGAACAGGGCGGAGACGCGGAAGAGTTCCGCCCAGTCCCACAGCCGCGTGCCCGGAGCGGTCCGGCGCGCATCGCAGCCCTCCGCGTCCTCGGCGACGTCGGCCTGACCGCCGCTTCTGCCCCCTCCCGGGGCGGCCCCCTCCGCCGCCCCGGGCGGGTGGGTGCCGCGCGCCCCGTTCCGCGGGACGGCGTCCCGCGCCGCGCCGCCCGGCGGGCGGCGGGCGGTGAACGCCGTCACGGCGCCGAGGGCCGCCACGAAGGCCAGGGCCCGCAGCCGCCGCGCTCCCGGAGCCCTCACCGGGACTCCCCCAGCCGGGCGGCGAAGGCCAGCAGCTCGCCGTACTGCTCGGAGAGCGATGCGGGCGCCCCCGGGTCGGGGTCCTTGAAGTAGAAGCCCAGTTCGGGGAGGGGGCCGCTCAGACCGGCCTCGTGGGCGCGGGCCGCGAAACGGGCGAGGTCGATGACGAGCGGGGCGGCGAGGGCGGAGTCGCAGCCCTGCCAGGTGGTCTGGAGCACCATGCGGGTGCCGAGGAAGCCGTCGAAGGCGATGTGGTCCCAGGCCGTCTTCCAGTCGCCGAGGGCCGGCACGTCGTCGATGTGCACCTCGCCCTCGGGGGCGGCGCCGAGGGCGTCGGCGAGGACGCGCTCCTTGCCGGCGTTCTTCGCCGCGGCCGCGGCGGGGTCCGCGAGGACCGCCCCGTCGCCGCCGCCGAGCAGGTTGGTGCCGGACCAGGCCCGTACCGACAGGGCGCGTTGCACGAACATCGGGGCGAGGACGGAGCGGAGCAGGGTCTGTCCGGTCTTGCCGTCCCGTCCCGCGTGGGGAAGGCCGCGGGCGGAGGCCGCCTCGGCGAGGGCCCGGGTCCGTATCCCCGTGGAGGGGGTGAAGTTCACATAGGCGCAGCCGGCCTCGACCGCCGCCGCCGCGTAGAGGGAGCTCACCGGCAGGCGGTCGCTCCCGGGTTCGGGCACGGGCTCGGTGGAGGCGACGTTGACGACGACGGTCCGGGCCAGGTGGTGGCGCCGGGTGAAGGCGGTGATGTCCGCGGCGAAGGCCGCGATCAGTTCCTCGTCGCCGCGCGTGTCGCCGGGGAGCGGGCCGCCGGTGCGGATCTCCCGGTCCGCGGCGGCCAGTTCGGCGCGGAGCGCGGTCGGCAGGCCGTGCGGGAGCACGCCGCCCTCCGCGAGCTGTTCGGCCCGCTTGCCCAGTGGGCAGGCGGCCGTGTCGTGGCCGCCGAAGACCAGGGACGGCAGCGGCGGGAGTGCGGCCGCCGCGAAGGGTGCGGTCTCGCTCACCATGCCCGTCGCGGGATGGAGCCCGGCGGTGACCGCCGCGCATCCCGCGACGGCGGTGGTGGCGACGGAGCCGCGGGCTCCGATGAGCCACACTCCGGTGCGCGGGGGCGACTGATTGTCCGATGCCGGTGCCGGGGCGGACGGGTTCGTCACGGCTGCCTCCCTGGTGCGAGTGGTGGGGGCGGCGGGCGGGGGCACGGCGTCTCCCCGCCCGCCGCCGGCTCGTGGGTGCCGGCAGGACCCGCCCTACGAGGAGGGCAGTTCCTTGATCTGGACGTTCCGGAAGGACACCTTGTCGTCGGCCCCGTGGTTCTGCAGGCCGATGTAGCCGTCCTTCAGACTGCGGACCGGGTCGGTGTTGGTGAAGTCGTTGATCTTCACTCCGTTGAGGAAGATCTGAAGTCGTTCACCCTGGACCTTGATCTCGTAGCTGTTCCACTGGCCCGGGGGACGCAGTACCTGGTCGCGGGCCTTGAGGTTGGCCGACTTGAAGCTGTAGACGGAGCCGGTGGTCCGGTCGGAGGCGTCCGAGGCGTCGATCTGGATCTCGTAGCCCTTGTCCACGGCGGACCAGGGGTCGTCGGAGGCCGGGAAGCCCACGAAGACACCGGAGTTGTCGTCGCCGTCCATCTTCCAGTCGAGCTTCAGCGAGTACGAACCGTACTGCTTGGCCTGGTACCAGAGCAGGCCCATGCCGCCCTCGGTGCGCAGTTCACCGTCGACGACGTTGAACTTGCCCGGGCCCGCCTGCTTCCAGCCCTCCAGGGTGTGCCCGTTGAACAGGTCGCGGTAGCCCGTCTGCGGCTTGCAGTCGGCCTTGACCTGTCCGGCGGCGTAGCGCAGTCCGCCGAGGAGGTGCTGGCGGAAGGCCGGCTCGGCGTAGGACTCCTTGGTGTGCCCGAGACCGGTGTAGAAGGAGCGGCCGGACTGGTAGGTCTGGCACCACGCGATGGGGTGGTCGCCCTTCATCGTGCCGCCCTGGTAGGTGGTCTCGTCCAGGGTGGCGAGGACGCGGGCCTGACCGCGGGGATTTGTGCGGTAGTTGTACCACTCGTCGGTCCGCTCCCAGCCGGCCTCGTCGAGGTGCGCGGTGGCCGGGTGGTCGTGGTCCTCGGCGCGGACGGTGGCCTTCTGGATCTGCGGGTGGCCTTGGAAGTAGGCGCCGACGAGACCACCGTAGAAGGGCCAGTCGTACTCGGTGTCGGCCGCGGCGTGGACACCCATGTAGGCGCCCCCGCCCTTGACGTAGTTCTCGAACGCCTGCTGCTGCTCGGCGTTGAGGACGTCACCGGTGGTCGACAGGAACACCACGGCGTCGTAGCGCGCCAGGTTGTTGCTGGTGAACTGCTTGGGCTCCTCTGTCGCGTCGACGGTGATGTTGGCGGTGGCGCCGAGCTCCTTCAGCGCGGCGATCCCGGTGGGGATGGCGTCGTGGCGGAAGCCGGCGGTCCTGGAGAAGACCAGGACGCGCTTGGCGGCGCGGTCGGCCGGAACGTCGGAGAGCTCGAAGTCGTCCAGGTCGTAGAGCGCCCCGGAGCCGCCCTTGAAGACCAGGAAGAGTTCGGTGGTCTTCTTCGGCACGGCGCGCAGCGGTACGTCGATCTCCTGGAAGGTCTCCCAGCCGCCGGTGACCGGTACGGGGGCGGAGCCCAGGATCGGGCCGGTCGCCGAGCCGGTGCGCACCTCGAGGAAGCCGCCGGCGCCGCCGGAGGAGACCCGGGCGGTCAGCCGGACGGAGCCGGTGAGGTTGTAAGGCTTGAAGGAGATCCAGTCGCCGTTGTCGATGTTGCCGACGGTACGGCCGCCGTGGGCCTCGGCCTTGTCGAAGAGGTCGACTCCGGACGAGGAGGTGAAGTGCTCGGCCTGCCGGTGGCGCGGCTGCAGCTGGGCCTGGTCGTGGCCGGTGAGCGCCTCCTGGCCGCCGCCCCCGCCGTCGGTGTACTCGGCGTCGAAGACGCCGAAGATGTTCGCGTTGGGGTCGTGGCCGCCGTCGGCGGAGGTCTTGATGGTGCCGGAGCAGCCGTTGGCGGAGGTCACGGGGTGGCCGTGGCTGTCGTGGCCGAGGATGTAGGTGACCTTGACCTTGGAGCAGTCGACGGTCCCGTCCTCGGGGTCGGTGACGGTGACCTTGAACGGGATCTCGTCACCGAAGCTGAACAGGGCGCCCTCGGCGGGCAGGTCCAGCGTGACCTTGGGCGCGGTGTTGCCGACGACGACCTGGACGCTCGCGGTCGCGGTGCGCCCGGTCGGGTCCTTCACCGTGAGGGTCGCGGTGTAGGTGCCGTTCGTGCGGTAGGTGTGGGCGGGGTCGGCCGCGGTGGAGGTGCCGCCGTCGCCGAAGTCCCAGCTGTAGGCGAGCGTGTCGCCGTCGGGGTCGGTGGTGCCGGCCGAGGAGAAGGTGACCTTCAGGGGCGCGGTGCCCGAGGTCTTGTTTGCGGACGCCTCGGCGCTCGGCGAGCGGCCGTCGGTGGCGTTCTCGATCCGGTAGAGCGCGGAGTGCTCGTCACCGCCGAACCAGGCGGTGCCGTAGTCGAGGACGTACAGCGCGCCGTCCGGGCCGAAGGCCATGTCCATGATCTGCGTCCCGGTCCAGGGGACGTCGTTGATGGACTGGACGGTGCCGTCCTCGCCCTGCTCGATGCGCTTGATCCAGCGGCGCCCGAACTCGCCGGCGAAGAAGTCGCCGTCGTAGGCCTCGGGGAACTTCACCGGGGAGTCCAGCTCGGGGTCGTACCGGTAGACCGGTCCGCCCATCGGGGACTCGGAGCCGGAGCCGAACTCGGGCACCGAACCGCCGTCGTAGGGGAGCCAGGCGGCGTGCGCGGGCGGCAGGTCGGTCAGGCCCGTGTTGTACGGGGAGTCGTTCTTCGGCGCGGCGCAGTCGAAGGTCTGGCCGGACTGCCCGGTGGCGAAGTCGTAGTCGACGTACGGGTCGTTGTCACCGGTGCAGAAGGGCCAGCCGAAGTTCCCGGCCTCCGTCACACGGGCGAACTCGACCTGGCCGCCGGGGCCGCGCTGGGGGTCGGCCGCACCGGCGTCGGGACCGTAGTCGCCGACGTAGGCGACGCCGGTCTTCTTGTCGACGCTGAAGCGGAACGGGTTGCGGAAGCCCATGGCGTAGATCTCGGGCCGGGTCTTCTCGGTGCCCGGGGCGAAGAGGTTGCCCTCGGGGATCGTGTACGAACCGTCGTCGGCGACCTTGATCCGCAGCAGCTTGCCGCGCAGGTCGTTGGTGTTGCCCGAGGTGCGGCGCGCGTCGTAGGCGGGGTTGCGGCCCGGGCGGTCGTCGATGGGCGAGAAGCCGTCGGAGGCGAAGGGGTTGGAGTCGTCGCCGGTCGACAGGTACAGGTTGCCCTGGGCGTCGAAGTCGATGTCACCGCCGACGTGGCAGCAGATACCGCGGGTGGTGGAGACGTCGAGGACCTTCTTCTCGCTGCCGAGGTCGAGGGTCCAGTCGGCGTTCAGCGTGAAGCGGGAGAGCCGGTTGACGCCGTCGAACTTGGCGAAGTCGGCCTCGGTGCCCTGGTCGGGGGCGTCGCCCGCGGGGGTGTCGAGCGGGGGCGCGTAGTAGAGGAAGATCGCCCGGTTCTCGCTGAAGTCAGGGTCGATGCCGACGCCCTGCAGGCCCTCCTCGTCGTGGGTGTAGACGGGGACGGTGCCGATGACGGTGGTGTCGCCGGCGGCGTCGGTCCTGCGCAGCTCGCCGTCGCGCGAGGTGTGCAGCACGCTGCGGTCGGGCAGGACCGCGAGCGACATGGGCTCGCCGGTCTCGGGCTCGCCCTTGGCGAGGGTGACCTGCTGGAACTCCTCCGCCGCCGCGGCCGCGGGCTCCGTATCCAGAGGCCGGGCCGAGGCGGCTAAGGGGGCGGAGACGACGAGGGACGTGGCGGCGAGGAGGCCGCCGGTGAGGAGCGCGAGTCCCTGCCGGAATCGGGTTCCGGGTGCTCCGGGCCGTTTTCTGTGCACGTGTGTCCTCCGGGAAGGTCGTACGGGCGGATGCAGCTGCCGTGCGGAAGATCCGGGGACCGGCGTGCGCCGTCACGCTGGTCGGGGATGCCACGTCAGGACCGGCCTCGTGTTTCAGGCCTGTGTCCTGTACACCTCAGGGACGGTAGCCGGGTTCGTCCGGGACCGAAAGCCCTTGTGCGGCAGATAAGTTGAACTTTCTCCAGGGTCAGGACAAAGGAGCGCCCGGGCAGCCCGACAGGCCCGGCGGCGATGGCCGCCGGGCTGCGGACTTCTGGCTGTGACCTGCGACGACGCCCTAGTCGTTGCCTCCGAACGCGGCGTCGAAGGACGCCGTCGGCGGGTCGAAGTCGAAGCGCTTCAGGAGGGAGAGCGCTTCAGGGGCGCCGGCGAGGCGGTCCATCCCCGCGTCCTCCCACTCGACCGAGATCGGGCCGTCGTATCCGATCGACCGCAGCATCCGGAAGACGTCCTCCCACGGCACGTCGCCGTGCCCGGCCGAGACGAAGTCCCAGCCGCGCCGCGGGTCGCCCCAGGGCAGGTGGGAGCCCAGGCGCCCGTTGCGGCCGTCGAGGCGCTTGCGGGCCTCCTTGCAGT
Source organism: Streptomyces sp. BoleA5 (assembly GCF_000373665.1). Lineage (NCBI taxonomy): Bacteria > Bacillati > Actinomycetota > Actinomycetes > Kitasatosporales > Streptomycetaceae > Streptomyces > Streptomyces sp. BoleA5. The sequence continues at coordinate 111,548 of NZ_KB892154.1, read as the reverse complement.
CGACGTGGTAGATGCGGTCCTTGAAGTCCCACAGGAACCCGACGGGGTCGAGGTCCTGCCACACGAAGTGGCTCGGGTCGAAGTTCAGCCCGAACGCCGGCCGGTGGCCGACGGCCTCCAGCGCGCGGTGCGTGGTCCAGTAGTCGTAGGCGATCTCGGCGGGGTGGACCTCGTGGGCGAAGCGGACCCCTTCGGCGTCGAAGACGTCCAGGATCGGGTTCCACCGTTCGGCGAAGTCCTCGAAGCCGCGCTCGATCATCCGCTCCGGGACCGGCGGGAACATGGCCACCAGATGCCAGATCGACGAGCCGGTGAAGCCGATGACGGTGCGCACACCGAAGGCCGCCGCGGCGCGCGCGGTGTCGGCCAGCTCGCGCGCGGCGCGCTGCCGCACGCCCTCCGGCTCACCGTCGCCCCAGATGCGGGCGGGCAGGATCCCCTGGTGGCGCTCGTCGATGGGGTTGTCGCAGACGGCCTGTCCGACCAGGTGGTTGGAGACCGCCCAGCACTTCAGTCCGTACTTGTCGAGCAGCGCCCGCCGCCCGTCCAGGTACGCGGGATCGGCGAGAGCCTTGTCGACCTCGAAGTGATCGCCCCAGCAGGCGAGTTCGAGCCCGTCGTATCCGAAGTCGCGGGCGAGTCGGCAGACCTCCTCCAGAGGCAGGTCGGCCCACTGGCCGGTGAAGAGTGTGAAGGGTCGTGGCACGGCGAGGGCCTCCTCGATGCGGGTGTGGTCAGGAGGGGACGGGGGTGTACACGGCGTTCTTCTCGGCGCTCTCCTCCACCGCGGCCAGGACGCGCTGCACCTGCAGGCCGTCGGCGAACGACGGCGCCGGGGCGGTCCCCTCGGCGATGCCGACGACGAGGTCGCGCGCCTGGTGGGTGAAGGTGTGCTCGTAGCCGAGCGCGTGGCCGGGCGGCCACCACGCCTCCAGGTACGGATGGCCCGGCTCGGTCACCAGGATCCGCCGGAAGCCGGCCGTTTCGGCGGGCTCCGTGTGGTCGTGGAACGACAGCTCGTTCAGCCGTTCCAGGTCGAAGGCGAGCGAACCGCGCTCGCCGTTGATCTCCAGCCGCAGGGCGTTCTTGCGCCCCGACGCCATCCGGGTGGCCTCGAACGAGGCGAGCGCCCCCGAGGTGAGCCGCCCGGTGAACAGCGCCGCGTCGTCGACCGTCACCGGCCCCCGCCGCGCGCTCCCGGAGCCCGACAGCCCCGACGAGGCGCCGTCCAGCTCGGGCCGGTCCCGTACGAAGGTCTCGGTGAGTGCCGAGACGCCCACCAGGAGCTCCCCCGCCAGGTACTGGGCGAGGTCGACCGCGTGCGCGCCGAGGTCCCCCAGCGCCCCGGAGCCCGCGTACTCGCGCTTGAGCCGCCAGGTCAGCGGGAAGTCCGGGTCGACGAGCCAGTCCTGGAGGTAGGTCACCCGCACGTGGCGGATCGTGCCGACCCTCCCGTCCGCGATGAGCCGCCGGGCGAACGCGACCGCGGGCACCCGCCGGTAGTTGAAACCGACCATGGCCACCTGGCCGCGGGCGGCCGCCCGCTCGGCCGCCGCGACCATGGCCTCGGCCTCGGCGACCGAATTGGCCAGCGGCTTCTCGCACAGCACGTGCTTGCCCGCCTCGAGCGCCGCGACGGCGATCTCGGCGTGGCTGTCGCCGGGGGTGCACACGTCCACCAGCTGGACGTCGTCCCGGTCCACCAGCGCCCGCCAGTCCGTCTCCGCGGCCGCCCAGCCGTGCCTGGCGGCCGCGGCCCGGACGGCGCCCGCGTCCCGGCCGCCGATCGCGGCCATGACGGGCCTCATCGGCAGGTCGAACACGTGGCCCACGGTGCGCCACGCGTGGGAGTGGGTGGCGCCCATGAAGGCGTATCCGACCATGCCGATGCCGAGCGCCGGCGAAGCGGCCCCTGCCTCACTGTCTTCCTTGCCGGCCATGTCAGCCATGCCGTTGCTCCTCGTCGGTTGCTCGGATCGGACGGGCGGGTCGGATCTGTCAGATGAAGCCGGTCGGCAGGTACTCGTCGACGTTCTCCTTGGTGACGACGGCGGAGTACAGGGTGATCGACGCGGGGATCTCCAGCTCCGACATCCCGCTGACGCCCTTCTTCTGGCCGAGCGCTCGGGCCAGGTCGATGGCGGAGGCGGCCATGGTGGGCGGGTAGAGGACGGTGGCCTTCAGCACGCCGTTGTCGGCCTTGATGGCGTCCATCGCCGCCTTGGACCCGGCGCCGCCGACCATGAAGAAGTCGTCGCGGCCCGCCTGCGCGATGGCGCGCAGGGCGCCGACGCCCTGGTCGTCGTCGTGGTTCCACAGCGCGTCGAACTGCTTCTGCGCCTGCAGCAGCTGGGCCATCTTGGCCTGGCCGGTCTCGACGGTGAACTCGGCGGCCTGCCGGGCGACCTTCTTGATGTTGGGGTAGTTCTTCAGGGCGTCGTCGAAGCCCTGGGTGCGCTGCCGGGTCAGCTCCAGGTTGTCGATGCCGGCGAGCTCGACGACCTTGGCGTCGGGCTTGTCCTTGAGCTGTTCGCCGATGTAGCGGCCGGCGTTGAGCCCCATGCCGTAGTTGTCGCCGCCGATCCAGCAGCGGTACGCCTGCGGGGAGGCGAAGATCCGGTCCAGGTTGATCACCGGGATGCCGGCCTTCATGGCCTGCAGGCCCACCTGGGTGAGGGCCTTGCCGTCGGCGGGCAGGATGACCAGGACGTCGACCTTCTTGTTGATCAGCGTCTGGATCTGCCCGATCTGGGCGGCGGTGTCGTTGGAGCCCTCGGTGATCTCCAGCGTCACCTCGGAGTACTTCGCCGCGCGGTCCTTGGCGTTCTGGTTGATGGCGTTGAGCCAGCCGTGGTCGGCCTGCGGGCCGGCGAAGCCGATCGTGACCGGCGTGCCGGGCTTGTCGTCGGCGGCCGCCGCCGTGGTGGCGGCCGTGCCGGCCTTCTTCGGCTCGTTGCTGGTGCAGGCGGTGAGGGCCGCTCCGGCGGAGACGGCGGCGGCGCCGAAGAGCAGTCCTCTGCGGCTGGTGACCGGGATTCTTGGCATGACGGTGAAACCCTTCGGGCTAGGGCGGTGCGGGGCGCGTGCGGGTTGTCGGGTGGAGCCGGGCGCGACGGGCTGGGTCAGCCGTCGCCGTTGCGCACGGTGCTGCGCTGGACCAGGACGGCGGCCACGATGATCGCTCCCTTGGCGATCTGCTGGACGGCGCTCTCCAGGTTGTTGAGGGCGAAGATGTTCTGGATGGTGATGAACACCAGGACGCCCAGGACGGAGCCGACGATCGTGCCGCGGCCGCCGCTGAGCAGCGTGCCGCCGATGATCGCCGCGGCGATGGCGTCGAGTTCGTAGAGGTTGCCGTTGGTGTTCTGGCCCGAGCCGGACAGGATGATCAGCATGAAGGCCGCGATGCCGCAGCACAGCCCGGACAGCAGGTAGAGGTAGAGCCGCTGCCGGCGGACGTCGATGCCGGCGAGGCGGGCCGCCTCGGCGTTGCCGCCGACGGCCACGGTCCTGCGCCCGAAGGTCGTCCGGTTCAGCACCAGCCAGCCGATGACGGTGACCCCGGCGAAGACCAGCACCAGCGGCGGGATGCCGAGGACGTAGCTGGCGGGAAGACCGAGGTCGAGCACCGAGTTCACGGTGACGATCTGCGTCTTGCCGTCGGTCAGGTACAGGGCGAGGCCGCGCGCCGAGGCGAGCATGGCGAGGGTCGCGATGAACGGCACCATGCCGCCGTAGGCGATGAGCACCCCGTTGACCAGTCCGCAGCCGACGCCGACGACGACCGCGGTGAAGAGGATGCCCGTGAAGCCGTACTCCTGGGTGGCGAGGGTCGTCGCCCACACGGAGGCGAGCGCGACGATCGCGCCGACGGACAGGTCGATGCCCCCGCTGGTGATCACGAAGGTCATGCCGACGGTGACGACACCGATGACGGAGGCCTGGGTGAGCACCAGTTGGAGGTTGGAGACGTCCAGGAAGGAGTCGGGCTGCGTGATGCCGCCGACGAGGACGAGGGCGGCGAGGACGCCGAGCAGGGACAGGTTCCGGACGTCGGCGTGGAACCCCAGCGCGGGACGCCGGCCGCCGCCCTTCGTGACGGGAGGCGCTTCCGCGGGCGGCGTCGGTGCCTGCGGGGCCTCGGATGCGGGCTGCGTCATCGGCTCGGGCTCCCTTCCATGACAAGGTCGAGTACACGGTGTTCGTCGAGCTCCGTCGCGGGCGCCGCGTGCACGACGCGTCCTTCGCGGAGCACCAGCACCCGGTCCGCGAGCCCCAGGACCTCGGGGACCTCGCTGGAGACGAGGAGTACGGCGAGCCCGTCGTCGGCGAGCCGGCGGATCACCGCGTACAGCTCGGCGCGGGCGCCCACGTCGACGCCCCGGGTGGGCTCGTCGAGCAGCAGGACACGGCAGCCGCGCAGCAGCCAGCGGGCCAGGACGGCCTTCTGCTGGTTGCCGCCGGACAGGGTTCGCACCCGGGCGTCGGGGTTGTCGGGCCGCAGTGACAGCGAGCGCGTGGCCTCCCGGGCGGCGCGCCGTTCCTCCCTGCGGTCGAGCCACCCGGCCCGTGAGAAGCGGGTGAGCGTGGAGACCGACACGTTGCGGGTGACGGACTCCAGCATCAGGAGTGCCTGCGCCTTGCGCTCCTCCGGCGCCAGCCCCAGCCCGGCGCGGACGGCCGAACGGACGCTGCCGGGCTTGAGGGGCCGGCCGTCGACGGTGACCCGGCCGGCGGTGGCCTTCCTGGCGCCGTAGAGCGTCTCGAGGATCTCCGACCGTCCGGAGCCCACGAGTCCGGCGAGCCCGACGATCTCGCCCGGACGCACCTCCAGGTCGACCGCGGCGAACTCGCCGTCGCGGGCGAGTCCCTCGACCCGCAGGACGGGGTCGCCGGAGCGTGGCCCCGAGGGGCGCGGGGGGAAGACGTACTCGACGTCACGGCCCGTCATGAGCGCGACGATGTCCCGGGTGGGCATGGACTTGGCCGGGAGCCCGTTGGCGACCGCGCGGCCGTCCTTCAGTACGGTCACCCGGTCGCCCACGCGGCGGATCTCCTCCAGCCGGTGGGAGATGTAGACGACCGCGACGCCGTCGGCGGTCAACTGCCCGACGATGCGCAGCAGGTTGTCCGTCTCCTCGGGGTCCAGCGCGGCGGACGGCTCGTCCATGACGATGAGGCGCACGTCGTGGGAGAGCGCCCGGGCCATCGAGACGATCTGCTGCTGGGCGGCCGAGAGGTCGCCGACGCGGCGGGCGGGGTCGATCTCGGCATGGCCGAGCCGGCGCAGCAGCACGGCGGCCTCGCGGCGGGCGTCACGTCCGCGCACGACGAAGCCGGCGGTGGTCGGTTCGTGGCCCAGGAAGACGTTCTCGGCGACGGACAGCCCCTCGACCAGGTCGAGTTCCTGGTAGATGGTGGCGATGCCGAGCCGCATGGCGGCGATCGGCGACCTCAGCGACACCGGCTCCCCGCGCCAGGTGATCTCCCCGCCGTCGGGCTGGTGAGCCCCGGCGAGGACCTTGATGAGGGTGGACTTCCCCGCGCCGTTCTGGCCGAGGAGGCAGTGCACCTCGCCGGCCTGGACGTCCAGGTCGACGCCGTCCAGGGCGCGGACGCCCGGGAACGACTTGGTGATGCCGGACATGGTGAGCAGCGAAGGTGCTGTCGGGGGCGGCGGTGCCGGTGGTTCAGGTGCCATGACGATCCCCTCGGCGGGTGCGGGTGACACGTGCGCGTGCGGAGCGTGCAGGTGGAGCCGGTGGTGCCGTGGTGCCGGTGGAGCCTTGGCCGGTGGGGGGATCAGGCCGGGGAGAACACGTGGTCGCTGATGAGCCGGGCCGCGCCGATCACTCCGGCGGTGGGGCCCAGTTCACCCAGGACGATGGGAAGGTTGCCGGTCGCGAGCGGCAGCGACTGGCGGTAGACCTGGCTGCGGATGCTGGCGAGCAGCGTGTGGCCGAGACCGGTGACGCCGCCGCCGATCACGACCAGTGCGGGGTTGAAGAAGCTGACGAGCCCGGCGATGACCTGCCCGACGCGGTTGCCCCCCTCGCGGATGAGTTCCAGTGCCGCCGCGTCGCCCACCGCGGCCGCCGCGGCGACGTCGACGGCGGAGAGCTGCCCGGACGCCTCGAGCCGCGCCGCGAGGGCCGGGGACCGGCCCGACCTGGCCGCCTCCACGGCGTCCTGGGCGAGCGCCGCGCCGCTGAAGTGGGCCTCCAGGCAGCCCTTGTTGCCGCAGGCGCAGGCGCGTCCGTCGGCCTCGACCCGGATGTGGCCGATGTCGCCGGCGCTGCCCGTCACACCGCGGTGAACCTCACCGCCGACGACGATGCCGCAGCCGACGCCGGTGCCGATCTTGACGCAGAGGAAGTCGCCGACCGAGCGGGCGACTCCGGCGTGCTGCTCCCCCAGCGCCATCAGGTTCACGTCGTTGTCGACCATGACGGGGCAGCCCAGTTCCTGGCTGAGCGCCTCGCGGACCGGGAAGCCGTCCCAGCCGGGCATGATCGGCGGGGCGACGGGCACGCCCTCGGGAAAGCGCACCGGCCCCGGCACCCCGATCCCCGCCCCGTCGAAGCCCTCGGCGAGGCCGGCGGCCCGGAGCTTGGCGGCCATCTCCAGGATCCGCTCGAAGACGGCGACCGGTCCCTCACGGACGTCCATCGGATGGTTGAGGTGGCCGAGCACCTCCAGCTCGGCGTTGGTGACCGCGACGTCGATCGAGGTGGCGCCGATGTCGACGCCGAGGAAGCGCAGGCCCGGCGCGAGCCTGATGTTGTGAGAACGCCGGCCGCCGCGCGAGGCGGCCAGGCCGTCCGCGACGACAAGGCCCGTCTCCAGCAGCCGGTCCACCTCGACCGCGAGCTTGGAACGGGACAGGTCGATCTGGTCCCCCATCTGGGCACGGGAGTTGGGTCCGCCGTCCCGGAGCAGCCGCAGGAGCCGCGCCTGGTGCGCGTTGGCGGGTCGAGCTGTCATGCGTCTCACGTGCCCCTCACCTCCCCCGGCCCTCGGCATGGGGATACCGGACCGCCATCGGCCGGTCCCGCTCCGTCAGGCTTTCGATGGGAAAGTAGCAGCGCCCGCCCGGTGGGGGAAGAAGTTGCGCACGAATCGGCAAGGCCTTTTCCCGGTTCCAGGACAAAGTCTGAACGCAGGCCGACTCACCTGGCGTACAGCGCCCGTGGTGGCCGCCGACGCCGAACTCACGGCAGCGGAACGGCGAGGGAACCACGAAGGAACGGCGAACGGAGGGGAACGGCCGCGCACTCGCGGGCCGTGCCCGCCGGTCGGGTCACACCGGCGAGAAGACGTGGTCGCTGATCAGACGGGTGGCGCCGACCACTCCCGCGGTCGGACCGAGTTCGCTGAGGACGATCGGCAGGTTGCCGGTCGCCAGCGGCAGCGACTGGCCGTACACCTGGCTGCGGATGCTCGCCAGGAGGGTGTGCCCCAGGCCGGTGAGCCCGCCGCCGATCACGACGAGTCCGGGGTTGAAGAAGCTCACCAGGCCCGCGATGACCTGCCCCGTGCGGTTGCCGCCCTGCCGGATGAGATCGAGGGACGCGCCGTCCCCGGCAGCCGCGGCGGCCGCCACGTCGGCGGAGGTCAGCGTCCCCGCCGAGGCCAACCGGTCGGCGAGCGCGGCCGATTGGCCCGCCGTCGCCGTGGCGGCCGCGTCCCGGGACAGGGCGCTGCCGCCGAAGTAGGCCTCCAGGCACCCGTGGTTGCCGCAGGCGCAGGAGAGCCCGCCCGGCACCACCTGGATGTGCCCGATGTCCCCGGCACTGCCGGTGACCCCGCGGTGGACCTGTCCGCCCACGACGATGCCGCAGCCGATCCCGGTCCCGATCTTGACGAAGAGGAAGTCGCGCACGGAACGGGCGACCCCGGCATGCTGCTCCCCCAGCGCCATCAGGTTCACGTCGTTGTCGACGAGGACGGGACAGCCGAGTTCCTGGCTCATCGCCTCCCGGACGGGGAAGCCGTCCCAGCCGGGCATGATCGGTGGGGCGACCGGAACGCCATCGGGAAAGCGCACCGGGCCGGGCACCCCGATCCCCGCGCCGTCGAAGCTCTCCGCGGCGCCGGTGTCGCGCAGTTCGGCCGCCATCGCCAGTACCTGCTCGAACACCGCGACCGGTCCCTCGCGGACGTCGTACGGCGCGGCACGGTGGCCGAGCACCTCCAACTCCGCGTTGGTGACCGCCACGTCGACCGACGTGGCACCGATGTCCACGCCCAGGAAGCGCAGCGAGGGGGCGAGGCGCACATTATGGGAGGGCCGTCCGCCGCGGGAGGCGGCGAGTCCGTCGGGGACGACCAGACCCGTATCCAGCAGGCGGTCGAGCTCGACCGCCAGCTTGGAGCGGGAGAGCTCCACCTGGTCGCCGAGCACGGCCCGCGACTGCGGACCCGCGTCGCGCAGCAGGCGCAGCACCCGCGCCTGGTGCCCGTTCGCCGGACGGGCCGTCATCCGTCTCACGTCGCGCTTCTCCCTCGCCGGTCACCCTCGGGTGCGTCTCGTCACCCTCCGGACGGGGCCACGACTGGACCGGACCGTACCACCGGGGTGGGCGGCCGGGAACCGCCGAGAGGCACCCGGACACCGCCTCACCGGGCGTCCGCCGGGGCGCCGTTTGCGAGCGCCCATCGGTGCGGCCCCGCCGCCCTCATCCGAGCGCCACGGCCCAGGCCGGCGGGGACCGGGGTGGCACGCCCCGGACTCGCCGTGGAACGCCGCCGGGTTCCGCCGTTCGGACCGCCCGGCGGAGGAACCCCCGACTCCCCTATGCTCACCTACGATCCGACAACCTTCCCAACAGTTGATCCTTGAATCACCTCAGGAGATCGCCATGCCCGAGACACCCGGATCCGGGAGCGCGGCCCCACAGGAGGTCGCCGAGGCGATGTACGACGCCATGCTGCGGTCCGACCGGGACACGCTGGCGGCCATCGCCTCCCCCGGGATCCGGATCCGGGTGACGGACGCGCTGCCCGGCGGGGGCGCCGACCCCGGACTCGCCGGTTTCGCGGCGTTCTTCAAGAAGACGTTCCACATGATCGAGAGCCGTATCGAGACCGATCGGCTCTTCGAGGAGGGCGGCCAGGTCGTCGCCGTGGGACGGACGCAGGGCGCGGGCCACGGGACCGGCCGGCCGTTCGACTCCGCGGTCGTGCACGTCTTCACGGTCGAGGAGGGCAGGATCGTCGGGTTCGACGCGTACGGCGACGGGCCCATCACCACGGCGATCGACGGCACCGGCGCGCCGGACTGACACGGGCCCTTGATCGAGCGGGAGTCGATCGGCGGTGACGTCTGCGCCCCTACGCCATCCAGCAGTACAGGCGGTGGCCGTCCCGGGCGCCGCTGCCGCGGGCCAGCCGGGCGAGACCGCCCAGGATCCCGGTCACGATCTCCTGGTCGAACACCTCCCCCTCCTCCGCCCGCACCCGGATCCACGCCTCGCCGATCCCGGCGAGCCGGGACGCGTCGGCGGCGGCGAGTGCGTCCTGAAGGGCGCGCGAAACGGCGAGGACGACGGGACCTTCCCAGGCGCCGGCGTCGGCAACGGCCTCGGGCACACCGGCGTCGACGAGTTCACCGAAGCTGCGGCCGGTGACGATGCCCTCCCATTCGATCAGCGCTTCCTCGGCGTCGAAGTTGCCGTACTCCAGCGACTCGGCAGCCCTGCCGGGGCCGCCGGCCACGACCGCGGCCGCGGTCTCGTGACCCGGCGCCACGAAGAACTTGACGATGGTGCTCACCGGGCCATGGTGCCCGATCGCCCGGCCCGGTTCCATCCGGCCCGTCGGAGCTCACCGATGGTGATCAGGACACGTACACGGAGGCCAGCGGGTACCGGCCGGCGTCGAAGGCCTCCTGGCACACGGAGATCCCGAAGGCGATCTCCAGGCCCTTCAGGAACCGCTCCCGCCAGTCGGTGATCCAGCCGTCGTTCTCGAAGACCCGGCGCCCGTCGGCATGGTGGACCTCGGGACGGCATCCTGCGTCGTGCATGGCCCGGTTGAGGAAGGACATCTCCGGCACGTGGTCGAAGCAGTCCCCGCCGTCCGGTTCGGCCGCGCCGCCGAAGCGGCCGTGGATCTCGCCGCTCCACACCCGGCGGCCGCCCTCGAAGTAGGCCATGCAGTACATGCCCCTCGCGGCGATGTTGTAGAGGAGGACGGCCCGGCCCGTTCCCCGCGGCAGCGCGAAGCCTTCCCGGAAGTGGATCAGGTAGTCGAAGTTCCCCGCGAGGAAGGACCAGTCCCCCTCCTTCCCGTAGGCGGTGAGGCGGGGTTCGTCGGGAACCCGGATACGGGGGTGGGTCCGGTCGTGGACGGCCTTGGCCTCGGCGCCGACGGGCTCGGGGATCTCCCAGGGAACGGCGCCGAAGACCACCGCCAGGTCCTGCGGCGCGACGTGCTCGGCGAACACGAGGCCGGCCTGCACCCCCAGGAGGGGGTCCTCGGAATTCGGCCAGCGCTCGCCGATCCATGCGATTCCATCGTCTGCCGCCATGGCCGCTGACCGTAACAGCGGGGTCCGACAACGGCGTCGGGTCCCCGCCGCCTCCGGTGTGCGGCACGTTCAGGCCGAGGCCCGCCGCGGCCCCCGCTCGTAGGCCTGACGTGCCGTCCGCAGCAGAGTGCGCCAGGACGTGACGGTGGGGCGGCGGCGCAGCAGCGCGCGGCGCTCACGCTCCGTCATACCGCCCCAGATCCCGAACTCGGTACGGTTGTCGAGGGCGTCGGCCAGGCACTCGGTGCGCACGGGGCAACCGCCGCACACGGCCTTGACGCGCTTCTGGGCGGCACCCTGGACGAACAGCACGTCCGGGTCCTCCATCCGGCACATGGCCTGCGCTCCCCAGTTCTCCACCCAGACGTCGGCCCCGCCGGTGACGCCCGTCGGCCCCGGCTCCCCCACCACGTCAAGATTCATCGGCGTCTCTCTCCCGCTCCGCCGCCCCGTCGCGCCTTCGCGCGGGGCTTCTCCTCTCGTCCCCGTGCCCTCAGTACGGACCGGGTGCGGAATCCGTTCAGCGGTCAGGCGGCGGTCAGGCGGACGAGTCGGCGCAGTCGACCGCGATGTCGGCGAACTCCTCCAGGAGCGGGTCGTGCCGGCTGCCGTCCCAGGCAAGGAACACCCGGTTGGGGCCGATGTCCTCGATCTCGACGTGGGCGATGTCGGCCCTGGTGTAGTAGGTCGCGGTGGACAGCGGCAGCACGACGACGCCGCGACCGGCCGCCACACTCTCGAGTTTCTCCTCGACGGAACGAAAGCCCGGGACGGCCGGCCGCTGCCGCGGGTCGGAGAGCTCCCGGGCGACGTCCCGCCACTCGGGCACGGCGGCGGGGTCCTGCAGGAGGTGTTCGCCCGCCAGGTCCGCGATGCGCAGGGCGGGCTTGCCGGCGTAGGGGTGGTCCGCGGGCAGGACCGCGACGCGGGGTTCGGCGAGGAGGCTGCGGGTCGCCAGGCCCCGGGTGTCGACGGGCATCCTGACGTAGCCGACGTCGACACGTCCGTCGAGGATCACCTCCGCCTGGTCGTCCCAGTTCGTCCTGACGACCTCGACCGACAGCTCCGGGTGCCGGCGGGAGAGCTCCCGCACGGCACCCGTGACGATCAGTCCCGGCATGAAGCCCACGGTGAAGGAGGCCACGCCCCGGGCCGCGCGGGCGACGCGCCGCCGGGTCGCGTCGGCGGCCGCCAGAAGCGGTCCCGCGTCGGTGAGCAGTTGCGCGCCTGCCCGGGTCAGCTCGGTGCTGCGGCGGTCGCGGGAGAACAGCCGCACCGCGAGCTCGTCCTCCAGCGCCCTGATCTGCCGTGACAGCACGGGCTGCGCGATGTGCAGGCGCTCGGCCGCCCTGCCGAAGTGCAGTTCCTCGGCCACCGCGACGAAGTACCGCAACTTGCGGAGATCCAGGTCCACGGGTCCCTCCTCGCATTCACGCCGGGACGGACACATCCGAGCGTATCCGCCCGGCCCGCCCTTCTCAGCGGGGCAGGCTCACGCGCCGGCTCGTGGGCACGCTCGCGCGCGGGCTCACGGGCGGGCGAGGTCCGCCGGCAGGTCGGACCGGGTGGGCCGCCAGCCCAGCTCCCGGCGGGCCCGGGCACCGGTGAGCCGCTGGTCGAGGGCGAAGGCCTCGGCGATGGGGCCCATCCGCTCCTCGGCCTCCGCCTTCGTCAGATGCCGGACCGCTCCGGGGCGGCCGATCGCCCGGCTCACCGCGTGGGCGATCTCCGCCTGGGTCGGGTAGAGATCGCCGACCCCGGCGTACACCGAGCCGGGCGCGGCGTTCAGGGCGAGTACGTACAGCTCGGCGACGTCGTCGACGTGCACGGTCGACCAGTGGTTGGCGCCGTCGCCGACGCAGGGCACGGAGCCGGTCTCGCGGCCCGGGGCCGCGTAGAACGTCTCGACGAGCCCGCCGGAGCGGCCGTGGACCAGGCCTGGCATGATCACGACGGGCCGTTCGCCCGTCCCGGCCCGGGCCAGGACGCGCTTCTCGTTCTCCAGCCGCCAGGCGGTGATGCGGGGCGGCGACAGCGGGGCGTCCTCGTCGGCCACGCCGTCGGTGTCGCCGTAGACCCACACCCCGCCGGTGTGCACGTACGGGCGCGCTCCGGCGCCGTCCTGCAGCGCCTCGGACGCCGCCCGGTCGACCTCGGCGGTGTCGGGGCCGTAGTGCTGGCCCATGTGGATGACCCCGTCGGCGGCGCGCGCGGCGGCCCGCAGCACGTCGGTGTCGGTCAGGCCCCCCTGCACGGGTGCGGCCCCGAGGTCGCGGACGACCCGGGCCGATTCCTCGCTGCGCGCGAGGGCCACGACCTGGATCCCCCGGCGTACCAATGCCTCGATGGTGGCCCGCCCGATGTAGCCGGAGCCTCCGGTGAGGAAGACCTTCATGACGCTCGCCCCTCTCGTGGTGTCCTGTGACACCTCCGAGTCTTCGGGCCGGGCGGGCGCCGCGTCCAAGACCTGTTCCGCGCTCTGTGATACCCGCCGGGTATCAGCGCAGGGCCGCGTCGATGAGTTCCTGCAGGCGCAGTCCGCGTCGCGCGTCGAGCTCGCCCGCGCGGCCGGACCGGACGGCGGCGGCGAATTCGGCGCGCAGGACGGGCCAGCCCTCCTCGTGGTCGATGACGGAGGTGTCGTAGACGAGTTCCCCGCCGGGGCCGAGGAGTTCGATCCGGGTACGGGGCTTCGGCAGCCGGACGCTTCCGGAGAGGGAGGCCTGGCTCACCGCCCCGTTCTCGTGCTCGCAGGTGACCTCCACCCATCGCCGGGGGTCGCCGGTGGCGCGGATCGAGGTGATGGGGCCGACGGCCGCGTCGAGCAGGTCGATCAGGTGCGGGCCGAGGTCGAGCAGGGCGCCCTGCTCCAGGCGCCAGCCGGTGGCGAACTCCCCACCGAGGAAGGCCCCGTGCAGATAGCAGGACCGCGCGCCGGTGACCTCGGCCTCCCGTGCCCGCCGCAGGAAGTCGCGGGTCTCGGCCTGGTATCGCTTGGTCAGCACCATCTGGGAGACGACACCGGCCTCCGCGACGGCGTCGGCTACCGCGCGTGCCGAGGCCAGGTCGGGGCCGAGCGGCTTCTCCAGCAGCAGGGCCTTGCCGGCCTTGGCTGCCCGTACGGCGAGTTCGGCCTGGACGGCGGGGGGCACGGCGAAGGCCACGGCCTCGCAGCGGTCGAAGAGTTCCTCCGGGCTGCCGGCCGTCACCGCGCCGTAGGTGTCGGCGATCTCGCGGGCGGCCTCGGTCCGGCGGGCCCAGACGGCGGTGAGCCGTGTCTCGGGTCCTGCGGCCAGGATCCGCGCGTGCATGGCGCGGGCCCAGGGGCCTGCGCCGATCAGTCCGACCTCGACGGGGGCGGGGGTGTTCACAGTTGTGCTCCAGGGTCGGTCGGGGCCGCGGCGGCCAGCCGTTCGTTGGCCTGGTCCGGGGCGTAGAGGTGCTCGACCACCATGGCGGTGGCGCCGGCGAGGGCGGCGCGGTCGCCGAGCTGTGAGGTCACGACCTGCAGGTTGCGGGTGGCCCGGGGCAGCGCGCGCTGGTAGAGCAGTTCGCGCACCCCGGTGACGAAGTGGGTCTCGGCGAGGTCCCCGGCGATCATCAGGACACCGGGGTTGAGCAGGGTCACGACCGTGACCAGCACCTCGCCGCAGCGCCTGCCGGCCTCGCGGGCCAGGCGCACCGCGTCCGGGTGGCCTGCGTCGAGGTGCTCGCGCACCTGCGCGGCGGAGCCGGCCGGCACGCCGAGGGCGCTGAGCTGCCCGGCCAGGGCGCGACCGCTGGCGACGGCGGCGAGGCAGCCGTGGGACCCGCACATGCACAGGGCGTCGGACGCGTCGTGCAGGCGGATGTGCCCGAGGTCGCCGGCGCCGCCGTCGATGCCGCGGAATGCGGTGCCGTCGATGACGACGCCCGCACCGATGCCGGTGGACACCTTGACCAGGACGAAGGCCGAGCAGTCGCGCCAGGAGTCGCGCTGTTCGCCCAGGGCCATCAGGTTCGCGTCGTTGTCGACCAGGACCGGCACCGAGGCGGGCAGTCCGGCGTGGCGGGCGAGCGCCTCCTGCGTCCGGGCCGGCACGGGGTACCCGTCCCAGCCGGGCATGATCGGCGGCCGGACCACCACGCCGGTGGTCCAGTCGACGGGACCGGGCACCGACAGGCCGACACCGCACACCGCGGCCGCCGGGACACCGGCGGCGACGAGGAGCTTGGCGAACCAGCGGCCGAGTTCGTCCAGCACCCGCTCCGGGCCCTGGTCGAGCAGCAACTCCCCGGTGTGCTCGGCGAGTACCCGCCCGGACAGGTCCAGCACCGCGGCGCGGGCGCTGGTGGTGTCCAGGTCGGCGGCGAGTACGGCGGCGTGCCCGGAGTCGAACTGCAGGTGGGTGGAGGGCCGTCCGCCGGTGGACTGCCCGCCGGGTACGGTGCGCAGCCAGCCCGCGGCGAAGAGCTGGTCCAGCCGCTGGCCGACGGTGGAGCGGGACAGGCCCGTCACGCGCTGGAGCTCCCCACGGGTGGTCGCCTGCCCGGTCCTGATCAGTTCCAGCAGGTGTCCGGCGGTGCTCCAGGGCGTAGCCATCCGTCCTCGCTCCCCCTCGTGTCGGGCCATGGTGCTCAGCTCTTGTCCGCGCCGCTGGTCAGGCCCTCGGTGAGGAGCCGTTCGGCCGCGTAGAAAAGGAGTACCACGGGAATCGTCAGCACGACGGAGCCTGCCATGAGGACGGTCTTCGGCACCTCGATGCCGTTGGCGAGCTGCTGCAGTCCCAGGGACACCGTCCACTTGTCCGGGTCGGCGGCGAGGAAGAGCAGCGCGAAGAGGAACTCGTTCCAGGCGATCATGAAGACGTACAGCCCGGTGGCCATCAGCGAGGGTGCGGCGAGGGGCAGTACGACCCTGCGCACGGTCTGCAGCCGCGAGGCGCCGTCGAGGGCGGCGGCCTCCTCGATGCTCTCCGGGATGGTGATGAAGTAGTTCTTGAGCATGTAGATGGACACCGGCACGGTCTGCGCGATGTAGACGATCGCGAGGCCGAACAGGCTGCCCTGCAGGCCGATCCGGGCGAAGATGACGAACAGCGGCACCGCGAGCAGCGTCGCCGGGAAGAGGTAGACGGCCAGGAACAGCGCGCTGACCTGCCGCCCGCCGAGGAACCTGAGCCGGGTGATGGCGTAGGCGCCGGGGACGGACACCAGCAGGGTCAGCAGCATGGAACCGAGCGCAACGAGGGCGGAGTTGCCGAGCATCCGCAGGAAGCCCTGGCCGCCGTCGTCCACGGACTTGAGGACGGTGCGGTAGGTGTCGAGGGTGAACTCGGAGGTGCCGACCCACAGTTTGCCGGGGTCGAGCAGCAGCTGGTCGATCGGCTTCACCGAGAGCAGCAGCATGTAGTAGAAGGGGAAGATCGTGATGACCGCGAGTCCGGCGATCACCACCCACCGAAGGACCCCGAAGGTGCGGTCCTCGATCTGTGCGCGACTGGCCATCACGCCTCCTCCTGAACCTTCTTGGCGAAGAACTTGAAGTAGATGCCGAGCAGCACGGCGAGGATCGCGGCGAGGACGAGGGCCTGTGCCGCGGCCGCGCCCACGTCGTAGCGGGCCGTGAGGAAGTCGTAGACGCGCACCGCGACCACGTCGGTGCCCGAGCCGCCGCCCGTGAGCAGGTAGATGTCGTCGAACTTGTTGAAGGTGAGGATGAAGCGCAGCACCGACAGCAGGGCGATGACCGGCATCAGCTGGGGCAGCAGGATGTGCCGGAACCGCTGGGTGAGGGTGGCGCCGTCGACGACGGCGGCCTCCTCCAGGCCCTCCGGGACGGCCTGCAGTCTGGCCATCAGGAAGAGGAAGGCGAAGGGGAAGTAGCGCCAGGTCTCGAAGGCGATCACGGTCAGCAGGGCCAGCGGCACGTGGACGTGCCAGCCGAGCAGGGATATCTCCTGGGACCTGGTGGACAGGAAGGCGACCGGCTCGTCCCAGCCGAACAGCTTGGTGCCCACCTCGTTGACGACGCCGAACTGCGGGCTGAGCGCGATCTCCCAGACGAAGGTCACGGCGACGACGGGCGCGACGTAGGGCAGCAGCATCGTGCCGCGCAGCAGGGCCCGGCCGCGGAAGGGGCGGCGCAGCGCGAGCGCCGCGATCAGGCCGAGGACGATGGAGCCGGCGGTGGCGCCGACGGTGTAGACCAGGGTGGTCCACAGCGAGGTCCAGAAGCCGGGCGAGGTGAAGACCTCGCTGAAGTTGCTCCACGTCCAGTTGGACAGGAAGCCCATGCCCTGGATGTCGACCAGCCGGGCGTGCTGGAAGGCCAGCAGGACGGTCCAGGCGATCGGCAGGACCACGACGACCAGGACCACCAGGAGGGTGGGCGAGACGAAGGCCAGTCCGGCGCGGTTCTCCCGCTGGGCCAGGGTCAGAGGGCGCCGGGGCTTGGTGTTCGCGGTGTCCGCCTCCGGCGTTCTCCGCTGCTGTGTGCTCTGTGCGGTGCTCATCACTGCTTCCTTGAAGGACGAGGCCGGGGGCGGCTCACTGGAGGGACTTCTGCAGGGACGCGACTTCCTCGTCGGCCTCCTCGGCCGCCTCCCGGGGGGAGGTCTGGCCGGTGGTCATGTCGCCCACCGCCTTGGGGATGGGCAGTTCGCCGATGGTGGCGCCCACGAGCGCGCCCTGGCCCTGGGTGATGCCCCAGCGCTTCATGTTGCTGACGCCGGCCGCGAGTTCGTCGAGCAGCTGCGGGGAGAAGACCTCTTGCATGGACTTCTTGGTGTCCACGCCCATGTCGCTGGCCCGCCAGGCCTTGAGGTACTTCTGCGGGTCGTCGGCGGTTCCGGCCCGGACGGGGATCTTGCCCTCGGGGGCCATGCCGAACCAGCCCTGGTAGCCGTCGCCCATCATGTACTCGATGAACTTCTCCGAGGCCGCGGTCTCGGCGGTCTTGGTCACCACCCAGGAGGAGACCTCGCCGAACTGGGCGGGCTTGGCGGCGTCGGGACCGCTCAGCGCCGTGACGATGCCGCTGTTGTCGGAGAGGTACTGCGGGTCCTTCTTGCACTGGGCGCAGCTGGGCAGTGCGTCGCCGCGCAGGCCGGCCAGCTCGTCGAGGAGGAAGGTGGACCACACGATCATGGAGGAGCGGCCCGCGAAGTAGACGGCCCGGGTGGTGTCCACGGTCTGGGTGCCGGGGGCGCCGTAGTCGCCGGCGAGCTTGTCGTAGGCGTCGAAGGCGCGGTCGCACTGCGGGCTGTCGAGGGTGACGTCGCCCTTGGCGTCGGCGAGTTCGCAGCCGTTGGCCAGTGCGATGTCCTCGAAGCTCTGCTGGGTGAAGACGTCACTGGGGTCGGTGGAGAGCGAGATGCCGCTGGTACCGCCGCTGTTGAGCTTCCGCGCGGCCTTGAGCATCGCGTCGTAGCTGTCGGGGGCGGCGAGTCCCGCCTTGGCGAAGAGGTCCTTGCGGTAGACGAGGATCTGCATCCACGCGTCGCTGGGCACGCCGAGGCGGGTGGCGCCGTCGCCCGTCAGCTTGAGGGCGTTGCCGTTGAAGGTGCCCGGCCCCAGATCGTCGACGATCTTCTTCGTGGCGGCGGTGTTCAGCAGGCCGTTGCTGTACATCTGCCAGACCGGCGCGAGGGGGATGCCCCCGATGACGTCGGGGAGGGTGCCCGCGGCGGCGGCCGACATGATCAGCTGCGGCAACTGGCCCTCGTCGACCCCGACCAGGTTCACCTCGACCCCGGACTCCTTCTCGAAGGCGGCGATGGTCTTCTTCGTCGCCTCCACGCGGTCGGTGAGGTTCTCCAGGCTCCAGACGGTGATCTTGTTGTCGGGTTTCCCGTTGTCCTGCGCCGCGCAGCCGGACATCACCCCGATTCCCACTACGGCGGCCAAGCCGCTCGCCAGCGCCCTCGACCGTCGGGACCACATGCGCATCAACCGTCCTCATCGTCAGCCTTGCGTTACGTACGCGTTGCATCAGAGCACCACTTTTGCTTGTTGACAAGACTTAAGTCTCGGATATCTTCGACGTAAGTCAGCCTTCGATGGCTGAACGGACCGCATAACCGATCTTTCCGGAGTCCCCTGTGGAACGCGTAGTCCAGTTCACCGGCCCCCGTCAGGTGGAGGTCGCCCCGAGCGAGTCAGTCCCCCTGCCCCCTGGCCATCTGCGCGTACGAACCCGCTACTCCGGCATCTCGGCGGGCACCGAACTCACCGCCTACCGCGGCACCAACCCGTACCTGACCCGCACCTGGGACCCCGAGGCGCGCCTGTTCCGCGACGGCGCGGCGGGCATCGAGTACCCCGTGGCCGGCTGGGGGTACTCCGAGGTCGGCGAGGTGACGGAAGTCTCACCCGAACTCACGGACGTCTCCGGCATGCCCGCCGTCGGCGACCTCGTCTGGGGTATCTGGGGCCACCGCAGCGAGGGCGTCGTGCCCGCCGAGCGCATGGTCGGGCACGTGCTACCGGCCGGTCTTGAGCCGCTGGCCGGTGCCTTCGCCCGCGTCGGCGCGATCGCGTACAACGCCGTCCTCGGCGCCGACATCCATCTCGGCGAGGACGTCGCCGTCTTCGGCCAGGGCGTCATCGGGCTGCTCACCACACGCCTCGCCCAGCTGAACGGCGCCCGCGTCACCGCCGTCGACGCGCTCGACGTCCGCCTGGCCAAGGCCGGGGAGTACGGCGCGACGACCACGCTCAACGCCCGCACCGACGCGGTCGCCGAACGGATCCGCGCCGCCACCGACGGCCGCGGCGCCGACGTCGCCATCGAGATCAGCGGCGCCTACCCGGCCCTGCACGACGCCCTGCGCTCGGTCGCGGTCGGCGGCCGGGTCGTGGCCTCCGGCTTCTACCAGGGCGACGGCGTGGGCCTGCGACTCGGCGACGAGTTCCACCACAACCGCGTCCAGCTGATCTGCTCCCAGATCGGCGGGGTCCCGCCGCAGCTCAGCGGGCGCTGGACCGTCGAGCGCCTGCAGCAGACCTTCCTGCGGCTGATCGCCGAGGGCCACGTCGACGTGCGGTCCCTCGTCAGCCATGTCGTCCCGGTCGCCGACGCGGCCGAAGCCTACGTCCTGCTGGATGAGCGTCCCGCCGACGCGCTCCAGGTCGTCCTGGAGTTCTGAGAGGCCCCTCGATCATGTTCAAGACCGCTTGCCAGGAACAGCTGCTGCCCGGTGACACCCTCCAGCAGAAGTGGGAGTTCGCCCAGGAGGCCGGCTACGACGCCATCGAACTGCGCGGGAAGGGCGGCTTCCACTTCCGCGACCGGCTCCCCGAGCTGCGCAGGGCCCAGGCCGACGGTGTCGTCATGCCGACCGTCTGCGTCGACATGCTGCACTTCTTCGGCGCCTTCGACCCCGACCTGCGCCGCGACGCCGTGGCGCAGATGAAGTCGCAGCTCAGCGTCATCGCCGAACTCGGCGGTCGCGGCGCGCAAACACCCGCCTCGTACGGCATGTTCTCCCGCCGGCTGCCGCCCTTCGAGCCGCCGCGCAGCGAGGAGGAGGACCGCGAGGTGCTCCTGAAGGGGCTGACGGAACTCGGCGAGCACGCCCGCGCCGAGGGGGTCACACTCTTCCTGGAACCCCTCAACCGCTACGAGGACCACATGGTCAACCGGCTGGAGCAGGCCGCCGAGCTGATCCGCGCCGTGGGTCTGGACTCGGTGCGCATCGGGATCGACAGCTACCACATGAACATCGAGGAGACCGATCCGGCGGCGGCCATTCTGGCCGTGGCACCGCTGATCGGCCACGCCCAGGTCAGCGACTCCAACCGCTTCCAGCCCGGCGCCGGCCACCTGGACTGGCCCGCCTGGCTCGGGGCGCTGGACGCCGCCGGCTACGACGGCTACCTCGCCGCGGAGTGCCGCCTCACGGGAGACCCCGTCGACGCCGTGCGCTCCGTCCCCGCCTTCCTGCACCGGGCCGCCGGATGACGGCGGTCCTCGAACCGGCCCTGCGGTCCCCGGACCGCGAGGAGGACCGGGACACCGCGCTGCGCCGGGCCGCCGCCCGTGTCCTGCTGTCCAACTGGACGGGCGCGGCGACCGTCCCCTCCCGCACCCTGTACCCGCACCAGTGGAGCTGGGACTCCGCCTTCATCGCCATCGGCCTGGCCCGGCTCGCCCCCCGCCGCGCCCAGCGGGAACTGGAGACCCTGCTGGGGGCGCAGTGGCGCGACGGCCGTGTGCCTCACATCGTCTTCAACCCCTCAGTGCCCCTGGACGCGTACTTCCCGAGCCCCGACTTCTGGCGCAGCTCGGGCGCGGGCGCCGCCTCGGGCGCTCCCGCGGACATCGAGACCTCCGGCATCGTCCAGCCGCCGGTGCACGCCCTCGCCGCCTGGCAGGTCCACCTCGCGGACCCGGCCGAGTCCCGGCGCCGCGGCTTCCTGCGGCGGATGTACCCCCGCCTGGCCGCCTGGCACCGCTACCTCGCCGCCTCGCGCGACCTGGGCGGCGGCGGACTGGCGGCCGTGGTGCACCCCTGGGAGCCGGGGCTCGACAACAGCCCGGTGTGGGACGCGGCGCTCGCCCGGGTGGAGCCGGCGCCGCCCGAGTCCTTCCGCAGGGCGGACCTCGACCACAGCGAGGCCGCCGACCGCCCCACCGACCTCGACTACGGGCGCTACGTCCGGCTCGCCGCCGACTACCGCGACCACGGCTACGACGACGCGCGCACCCCGCACGCCTTCGCCCTCGAGGACCCCTGCTTCAACGCCCTGTTCGTCGCCTCCGAGCACGCCCTCGCCGAGATCGCCGCGGCGACGGGCGCGGACCCCGCCCCGCACCGCCGCAAGGCCGCCGAGGCCACGGCCGCCCTGGTCGAGCGGCTGTGGGACCCCGCAGCGGGCGTCTTCCTCGCCCGGGACCTGACGACCGGCGAGGCCGTCGGCGGCCACAGCGTCGCGGGGCTGGTGCCGTTGATCGTGCCCGGCCTCCCGGAGGCCGTCGCACGGTCGCTGATCGCGACGGCGCAGGGCGAGCGCTTCGGGCTCGGCCGGGTGCACCTGGTGCCGAGCTACGATCTCACCGCCCCGGAGTACGACGGCAACCGCTACTGGCGGGGCCCCAGTTGGTTCAACACCGCGTGGCTCGTCCACCGCGGACTGCGGCAGCACGGCGCCGACCGGGCGGCCGGCGCCCTGCGCGAGCAGGCCCTCGACGACGCCCGCCGCACCGGCTTCGCCGAGTACGTCGAACCGCACAGCGGCCAGGGCCGCGGGATCCGCCGCTTCAGCTGGACGGCAGCCCTGGCCCTGGACCTGCTGCACAGGACACCGCAAGGAGAGCCCGCCCGATGAGCGTCGAACGTCTGCTGGTCCACCGCGGCACCTTCGCCTCCACCAGCCGCTCCGGCGACATCACGGGGCGCCGAGGCGACACCCCGGACGGCCTCTTCCTGCGCGACGCCCGCCACCTGAGCCGCTGGCGGCTCACCGCCGACGGCGTCGAACCGTCCCTGCTGACCTCCTCCGACGACGGTTTCGTGCTCACCCCGGAGGGCGGCCGGGACGAACCGCCGGCGTACTCGCTCTTCCGCACGCAGGCCGTCGAGGCGGGAACGCTCACCGAGCGCGTCCGCGTGGTCAGCAACCGCGCGGAACCGGCCACGGTGGAGATCGCGCTGGAGGTCGACGCGGACTTCGCGGACCAGTTCGAACTGCGGGGCGACCACCGGCGCTACGACAAGGCAGACGGCCGGCGCACCGCCGAGGACCGCGCGGACGGTGTCGCCTTCCGCTACCGGCGCGGCGAGGACTGGGACGCCCGCACCACCGTCACCGCCTCCCCCGCCCCCGCCGCCGTCCGTCCGCTGGAGCCGGCCGGCATCGCGCGCCTGCTGACCTGGCGCCTGCCGCTGCCCGGCCACGGTGCGGCCGAACTCGCCCTGCGCGTCCGGGCGGTGCCCCCCGGCGCCGCGGAACCGGCCGCGCCCGCGGACCCGATGTCGGTGCGCAACCGGCACGCCGCCGAGGAGGACGCCTTCGTCCAGGCGCGCCCGCGGCCGCGTTCGCTCACCCACTGGGACGAGCTCGCGCGCGCCTGCGCGGCGGGCCTGGCCGACCTGGCTCGGCTGCGCGTGCCGGCGACGGGCCCGGCGGGCGAGGCGCTGCTGGTGCCCGCGGCCGGCATCCCCTGGTTCCTCACCCTGTTCGGCCGCGACTCCCTGCTGACCTCGCTGTTCGCGCTGCCGTACCGTCCGGAGCTGGCCGCGGACACGCTCCTCGCCCTCGCCGCGACCCAGGGCACCCGGCACGACGCGGCCCGGCTCGAGCAGCCGGGCAGGATCGTGCACGAGGTCCGGCACGGCGAACTCGCCCACTTCCGGCAGGTGCCGTACGGCCGCTACTACGGCAGTGCCGACGCCACGCCGCTGTTCCTGGTGCTGCTGGAGGCCCACAGCGCCGCGACCGGCGACCCGGGGCTCGCGCGGCGCCTGGAGCCGCACGCGCGTGCCGCGGTGGAGTGGATGTTCCGCGACGGCGGGCTGGGCGAGGGCGGCTACCTCCGCTACACCTCCGACGCCGCACGCGGCGGGCTGGCGCACCAGAACTGGAAGGACTCCGAGGGCGCGATCTGCTTCGCCGACGGGCGCCGGCCCGAGGGCGCGCTCGCCGTCGCCGAGGTCCAGGGCTACGCGTACGACGCCCTGGTCCGCACCGCGCGCCTGGCCCGTGGGGTCTGGGGCGACGCCGGGGAGGCGGACCGGCTGGAGAAGGCCGCGGCGGACCTGCGGGAGCGGTTCCGCCGGGACTTCTGGATGAGCGGCCGGGACTTCCCCGCGCTCGCTCTGGACGGCGGGAACCGGCAGGTGGACGCCCTCGCCTCGGACGCCGGGCACCTGCTGTGGTCCGGCATCCTCGACCCGGCCGACGCGCGGACGGTGGGCCGCAGGCTGCTGCAGCCCGACTTCTTCTCCGGCTGGGGGGTGCGCACGCTCGCGGCGGGCCAGGTCCCGTACCACCCGCTGTCGTACCACCGCGGCAGCATCTGGCCGCACGACAACGCGATCGTCGTCCTGGGCCTGGCGCGCAGCGGTCTGGCGGAGGAGGCCTCGCGGATCGCCCACGGGCTGGTCCAGGCGGCCGCCGCGCACGACTGGCGCCTGCCCGAGGTGATGGCCGGGTACGGACGGGACGAGCACCCCGTCCCCGTGCCGTACCCGCACTCCTGCTCGCCCCAGGCCTGGGCCGCGGCCACGCCGCTGGCACTGCTCACCGCGCTGGGCGGCGGCCCCGAGGCGGTGCGCTGAGGCCGGCCGGACGGACCGGGGCCCCGGGTCCCCCGCCGCGACGGCGGGGGACCCGGGGCCTTTCGCGCAACCGCGGGAGCGGTCTGGATCACGACGTGAAGTCGGTGGACAGCGCGAGGTCCCGCCAGGTCTCCACGTCACGGGCGACACCGGCGAGCTTGCCCTCCACGTCGGCGACGCTCGCCTTGCCGAGCGGGATCCGGGCAGGCATCTCCTGCGCGCCGGCGACGGTGATGATGGCGGCCGCCGCCTTCACCGGGTCGCCGTCCTGGGCGTGGTTGCTGTCGTCGGCCCAGGCGCGCATCCCGCCCGCGCTCTCCCGGTAGTCCTCGATGACCCGCTCGGTGCGGTGCAGGGAGGAGGAGTCCAGGAAGTCCGTGCGGAACGGGCCCGGCTCGACGGCGGTCGCCTGGATGCCGAGCGGCGCGAGCTCCAGCCGCAGCGACTCGGTCACCGCCTCGACGGAGAACTTGGTCGCGCAGTACAGGCCCCAGCCCGCCCACCCGACGAAGCCGCCGACGGAGCTGAGGTTGACGATCCGGCCCGAGCGCCGGGCACGCATGACGGGCAGGACGGCCCGGGTCACCGTCAGCAGTCCGAAGACGTTCGTGTCGAACACCGCGCGCGCCTCGGCGTCGCTGGTCTCCTCCACCGCGCCGAGCAGGCCCCGGCCGGCGTTGTTGACGAGGACGTCGATGGTGCCGAAGCGCTCGACCGCCGCCTCGACGGCGGCCCGGGCCTGCTCCTCGTCGTTCACGTCGAGCGGTACGGCCAGCAGCCGCTCGGCGTGGGCCGCGAGGGCGTCCTCCACCGCGCGGGGAGTGCGGGCGCCCGCCACGACGTTGTCGCCCCGCTCGAGGGCCTGCCGGGCGATTTCCAGGCCGAACCCGCGGGATGCGCCGGTGATGAACCACGTCGTCATGTGATGTGCTCCTCATGATCACTGGGGGTCGTTCTGTCGACGTGTCCCAGCGTCCGCATCCGGTGGGGGACGGACCAGAGAAGGATCAACCGTAGGAGACGCCTGCCTGGGACCGGCAGTACCAGCCGGATCCGGTCACGGTCGCACGGCAGCGGGGCTCGCCGACCACGTGGCCAGGAAGCGCAGCGCCTCGTGGGCCGGGGTTCCGGGCTGCGCGGTGTAGACGAACACCGTCTGGTCCGGGTCGTCGCCCACGACGAGGCTCTGGAAGTCCAGCGTCATCGTGCCGGCCACCGGGTGCCGGAAGGTCTTCTCGCCGGCCGCCCGGGTCCGCACCCGGTGGTCGGACCACCAGCGGCGGAAGTCGGCGTCGGCGTCCGCGAGTTCCTTCACCAGCGCCCCCAGCCGCGGGTCCTGCGGGTCGCGCGCCGTGCCCATGCGCAGGTACGCGACGCACTCGCGGGCGACGGTTCGCCAGTCGACGTACAGCTCGCGGAAGGCGGGGTCCAGGAACGCCATGCGCACCAGGTTGCGCTGCGGTTCGGGGACGGCCGAGAAGTCGGTGAGCAGCGCCGCTCCCAGGGCGTTCCAGCCCAGGACGTCCAGCCGGTGGCTCAGCACCAGGGCCGGGTACTCCTGCAGACCGTCGAGCAGGGTCTGCGTCTGCGGCCGGATGCGGCCGGGCGCGGAGGCGAGCGGTGCGGCGCCGGCCGCGGCGACCCGCAGCAGGTAGGCGCGCTCGTCGGGGCGCAGCCGCAGCGCCCGCGCGAGCGACTCCAGCACCGCCGTCGAGACGTGCACCGTGCGGCCC
The DNA here is from genome assembly GCF_000373665.1 of Streptomyces sp. BoleA5. Taxonomy (NCBI): domain Bacteria; kingdom Bacillati; phylum Actinomycetota; class Actinomycetes; order Kitasatosporales; family Streptomycetaceae; genus Streptomyces; species Streptomyces sp. BoleA5. The sequence continues at coordinate 86,022 of NZ_KB892154.1, read as the reverse complement.
TGCTCCAGGCGCACCACATAGTCCACGCTCACGTTCGCCAGCTGCGCCAGCTCCTCCCGCCGGAGGCCCGGGACCCGGCGGTGCCGCCCGTCGTCCGGCAGGCCCACGTCCCCGGGGTTCACCCGGGCACGGCACGCCCGCAGGAAGTCACCCAGCGTGGTGTTCGAAGCGTTCCGCTGACTCATACATCGATTATCGACGCTCCGGGACGGTACCGGGGCCCCTGGGCGCCGGGGGCGCTGCGGCAGCCTCTCCCGCCCGGTCCGCCCGCGCCGCGTCCGCACGCCCGGCGAGGGTGCCCACACCCGGCGCGGGCAGGGTCGGCCGGCCGCGCCGGGCCCGCGGAAGGCTCCGGCGGGATCGGTGGGGCCGCGGTCCGGCGACGTGCTCGCACGGCGGAGCGGGCGCCGCCGAACGGACCGTCGACACGCTGCGCACCGACGGGCTGCGGGTGGTGATCACCGCGGTCGACGCGCCCGCCCACCCGCTGCCCGGCACACCCGGGCGGAATCTTTCCTGATCACCCGTCAGCTCCGGCGCACGGCCCTCGCCCCCGCGTGGCGGCGGGGCACGAGGGCAAGACGGCGGCGCGGCCGGTGCCGGATCGGCACCGGCCGCGCCGGGGGTGGAGGGTCAGAAGGTCAGGCTCCAGCGGTCCAGGTAGCCGGGGTCGACGGTGAAGATGCCGGGGGTGTTGTCGGTGACCCGCAGCTTCCAGGTGCCGTTGGCGGGGACCGCCGAGGCGTCCACGGTGTACGTGGCGTGCACCGCGCCCTCACCGGTGTCCCAGTACCAGGGCTTCACCGGGATCTCCGTGCCGTTCTCGCTCACCAGGGTGACGATCTGGCCGCCGACCCACGGGTGGACGAGGTCGATCGTCACCTTGAGGTCGCTGGGTGCGTTGCCCTTGCGGCCGGTCACGATCAGCGGCGACTCGATCGTCTTCCAGTTGGGGATGTCGTAGCGGTCGGGGTTGACGAAGAAGCGCCCGCCGGAGGCGAGGACGGGCCAGTCGAAGCGCACCGTGCGCTTGGCCTTGCGCTGCTCGGTGTTCTCGACGGTGATGGCCGTCTTGTAGGTGCCGGCCTTCTTCGGCGTGCCGCTGATCAGGCCGGTGCGCGCGTCGATCGACAGGCCCTTGGGCAGCTGCTGCGCGGAGTAGGCCAGCCGACCGGGGCTGGAGCCCACCGCCTCGATCTGACGGGTCATCGGCTGTCCGACGGCCACGGGGCGGGTGGAGGGCGTCACGATGGCGATGTGGTTGACGTAGCGGGCGCCGACGTTGACCGCCGCCCAGGCGTTGCCCACGGCCTCGTAGGTGTCGCTGCCCTGCCCGAACAGGTCGGCGGCCGCCTGGAGGGTGGCGGTGCGGGCGCCGGCGTAGTCGGTGCTGCTGGTCATGTACGTGGTCAGCGCCCGGTACCAGATGTCGATCGCGTTGTGCTGCCCGATGCCGGCGACCGGCAGGCCGTCGTAGGTGGGGCTGTCGTAGGCGATGCCGTTGATCGTCTTCTTGCCGCTGCCCTCGGAGAGCAGGTAGAAGAAGTGGTTCGCCGGACCCGAGCTGTGGTGGACGTCCTCCTTCTTCAGGTCCGGCGTCCAGTAGTCAAGTGACGTGCCCTTGACGGGGTCGGCGTCCTTGGACGGCTGGTCCATGTAGCGCAGCGGCTTGCCGGTGCCCCGGACGTCGGCGAGCTCGCCCAGCATGTAGTCGGGGACGTCGGCGGGGTTGTCGGCGAAGAACTCCACGGCCGTGGCCATGATGTCGCTGGTCGCCTCGTTGAGGCCGCCGGACTCCTTCTCGTACGTGAGGTTGGCGGTGGCGTAGGTCACGCCGTGCGTCATCTCGTGGGCGGCGATGTCGAGTTCGGTGAGCGGGTGCGCGTTGCCGCGGCCGTCGCCGTACGTCATGCAGAAGCAGCCGTCGTCCCAGAAGGCGTTGGCGTAGTTGTCGCCGTAGTGGACGCGGGAGAAGGCTCCGGCGCCGTTGTCGGCGATGCCGTTGCGGCCGAAGCGCTCCTTGTAGAAGTCCCAGGTCTCGCGCTGGCCGTAGGCGGCGTCCACGGCCGCGGTCTGGCGGTCGGCGATCGTGCCGTCGCCCCAGACGTCGTCGTCGTCGGTCAGCAGGTTGCCGATGCCGCCGACACCGGTCAGGTCGTACGTCTTGTGCCCGCCGCGCTCCGGGTCGGTCATCTCGAAGACGCCGCCGTTGTTCACGGTGCCGAGCTGAATCTGCCCGCTGTACTGGCTGTTGCCGGTGCCGGCGCGGATCTCCTCGACGCTCTGCAGTTCCCTGCCGGTCGTGGCGTCGGTGACGACGTTCAGCCGGCTCGGGGTCCCGTCCTTCTGGGTCCCGCTGACGAAGGACTGCCAGGCGAGGGTCGGCTTGCCGTCCGCGAGGAAGACGACCAGGCGGGGGGCGCCGTCGGCGGCCGGGGCCTTGGTCCGCTCGCCCCTGGCCGCGGCGAGGGCGGACTTCTCGGCCTTCGCGGCGCTGATCGCGGCCTTGGTGCTCGGCACCTCGACCGGCGCGGAGGACGCCTTGCTGACGGTGCGACCACCCGCCCGCTCGTGGACCACCAGGTCGCCGCCGATGACGGGGAGTCCGGCGTAGGTGCGCTCGTAGCGCGTGTGCACCGTGCCGTCGGCGTCCTTGATGACGTCCTTGGGTATCAGCGCCTCCTTGCCGCCCAGCCGAAGAGCGCGGGCGGTGGTGGCGCGTCCGTCGGACGCTGCCTTGAGCAACTGCTTGCGCTGCGCGGCGGACAGGGCGACGGCGCGCGCTTCGGGACGGGATTCCGCCACGATCCTGCGCGGCGCCGTGCCGTCCCCGTCGGACGCGGCGACGGCGCCGGTGGCGGGGAGGAGGGGGGTCAGCAGTGCGGCGAGCGTGACAGCGGCGGTCGCCGCGACACGGCCGCGTGCGCCGTGCGCACGTCGGCTGGGAGAGGGATTCGGCGGTGAACTGGCACCCGTGACAGCGGGATGGTTCGTCACTCGTGGAGCTCCTTGTGAGCGGCCATGCGAACGGCCGCTGGGGACGGGAACATTGGAGGCCGATGAGGCCTCCGCGAGGTGACGTGCGAGTGATGCTCGCGCGACGTGGTGGATCGTTTCAGCATGTTCGTCCGCTGTCATCACTGCGGAGATCATTGTCCGAAAGTCGGTCGACTGCGCATCGTGGGAGCGGTCCCACGCGGTGCCGACCACGTGCGGATTTACGGTGCGGCAACAGTGAGGTGACAGTGACGACCGAATGGATTCAGCCACGGTGGCGGACACCCCTCACCGCCCGGATGATGCGGATCTGAGGGTGTTTTCCCTGATCAGTGCGGTGCCGCTGAGGCCGCTACCGGCATCGGGCGGTCCAATTCAGCGGCGGAGGCGAAAATTTCGAGCCAACACCCAAGAGGCCGAGCGGCGGTCCCGGAATCCGGTCACCGAGGTCAACTCGTCGCGCGGTCGGTGCCGTTGGCGACGGCGCGGCAGGACGGAACCCGCGCTCACGGGGAACGCGGGGCCGGGCGGGCGGGGGAGAAGCCGACGGGCCGACCGCCGGCACCGGTGGATCGAAGCCACGTGCGGGGCACCGGGGCGAGCCCGCAGACGAATTCCGCGGATGCGAGGAGGCCCTACGCCTCCCCGGCGTCCGGGACCGCGTACCCGGCCACGGACGGCCAGCGGACGGTCAGCACCGTCGAGTCCTCCTCCGCCACCCACGAGTGGTCCACGCCCTTGCCCCACACGACGTAGTCCCCCTGACGGGCCAGCACCACCGACCGCCCCGGGAACTCGACGCGGAAGCGCCCGCTGACGAGGACCTGCAGCGCGGTGCGCTCCTCGCCCCGCACCCACTCGCCGCGCTCGTCCCCCGCCGGGTGGACGCCCCACTTGATCTCCACGGCGTCACTGTGCCGGGGGTCCCCGGCCTCCTTGAAGTGCCCCAGCAGCCAGCCCCGGTCGAGCGGCGCGTCCTCACCGGCATTGCCCACGTAAACGCTGTCGTCCATGGCCGGGACGCTAACACCGCGGCCCGCCCGTCCCGTCCGGCACGCGGGGTGCCGCCTCACTCGCCGTCGCGGGGGTCTCCGAGCGCCATCTCCGCGGTCACGGCCCACCGTTCGTGACCTCGCCAGGCGCCGTCCAGGTACTGGAAGCGCGGCGAGTACCCCTCGCGCTCGAAGCCCAGCCGCTCCACCAGCCTGATCGACGCGACGTTCGCGGGCTGGATGTTCGCCTCCAGCCGGTGCAGGCCCAGGTCGTCGAAGGCGTACGCCATCACCAGCCGGAGCCCCTCCGTCATGTAGCCGCGGCCCGTGGTCGGCGCGTACGCGGCGTAGCCCAGGGAGCCACTCTGAATGGTGCCCCTGACGATGTTGTTGATGTTGACCCCGCCGACGACGGCGCCCGTCTCGTGGAGGCAGATCACGAAGCCCTTGTGCGTCGGATGGTCGAAGCGCTCCACGTAGGCGGCGAAGGACTCGGGGGTGTGCTCCCACCGGGGCACCCAGGGCGCGTGCAGTGCGGCGCTGGCCCGGGCGAGCGCGTCGATCTCCGCGTGGTCCCGTACGGTGATCCGCCGGATGGCCACCCGGGGACCGTGGGCGAGGAAGGTGTCATCAGCCATCGCGCGATCGTAGTGCGCCCGGCCCGCTCCTACCGCGTCCCGGCGAACGCCGTTCACCCGTGGGCCGTGCGTGGGCGACCCGCTCGTCGCCGCCCACACGGGGTCAGAGCGATCGGCCGGTCCGCAGGTACCGGTAGCCGTGGTCGGTCCCTTCAGCGAGCCAGCCGTTGACACTGCTCAGACCGCGTTCGTTCATCTGGCCGTCGTGGATACCGAACGCCCGCCGCGGGGCGACCGCGTTGACGAAGTCGATCGCCTCGGCCGTCTTCAGCCAGGAGGCCTGGAGCGGGACCATCAGCGTCTCGACCGGCAGCCCGGGCAGGTGCAGCGCGTCACCGGGGTGGTAGACGGCGTCCTCGACGACGTAGCCGAGGTTCGCGCAGTCCGGCCGGCCGGCGTGGACGGGCGCGTGGCGGCCGCCCACCGCGCGGACGCGGAAGCCCGCGGCGGTGAACTCCGAGCCGGCGGTGACCCGGCTCGTCTCCAGCCGCGGGATGTCCGCCCCGGCGGGGGCGTGGACCGGCACGCCGAGACCGGCCAGGCGGAGGACGTCGACGTGGTCGGTGTGCTCGTGCGTGACCAGCACGGCGTCCGCCCCGGTCAGCGCGGCCGGTTCGCTCCACGTCCCGGGATCGATGACGAGCACGCGCCCCTCGTGCTCGATGCGCACGCAGGCGTGGGTGTACTTCGTGATCCGCATGGCCCCGAACGTAGCGCGAGCCCGCACCGCCGTGTGGTGGGATCGCGCGGCACCGCATCCGGACCTCGGCGGGGAGAGAACGATGGGGACTCGCGCCGTTCTCTTCGCCTTGGACGCCACCGACTCAGCACGCATCCTGGCCTGCGAGGACGGCGACGCGCTCATCGGTGTCGCCGCGGAGATCGAGGAGCGCCGGGACACGGACCGCCTCTGCGAACTCGACTCGTTCTGGGACGCGCCGCACCGGTGCCTCACGAAGGCGAGCCGGCCTTCGGCAACGGCGACTTCCCCCTGTCGCACGCCGTCCTCGGCGGGGTACCGCTCCACGAGAGTGGCGGCTACATCGTCTGCCACGTCACCGCGGAGCAGGTTCCCGCGGTCGCCGACGCCCTGGAGCCATTGGACGGCGAGTGGCTGCGCGAGCACTACGCCACGCTCACCTTCGACGCCTGTCAGGGCACGGCAGACGCGGAGGACATCGCCTGCACGCAGGCGTTCCTGCCCGGGCTGAAGCAGTTCCACGGTGCGGCGGCCCGGGAGGGCCGAGCCGTGATCTTCACCGTCGGTCAGTAGGCGGCACGGGGCACCGCCCTCGCCCGCGCGAGGGGCGGGCGAGGGCGGGCGAGGACCATGCCGTCGGCGACATCCCGGCCGCGGAGGCTCCGCGAGACGCCCCGCTACACCGCCTCGACCAGGCGCCGGGCGGCGGTCCGCGCGCCGTCCGTGCGGACCGCAGCGGCGACGGACCGGGCCCGGACCGCCACTTCGGGGGCAAGGGCGGCGTTCAGGGCCGCGTGCAGGGATTCCGCGTCGGGGGTGCCTGCGGGGTGGGCGCTGCCGATGCCGAGCCGGGACACCCGATCGGCGAAGTAGAACTGGTCGAACATCTGCGGGAGGACGACCTGGGGCGTCCCCGCGGCGGTGGCCGCGGTGGTCGTGCCGGCGCCGCCGTGGTGCATCACGGCCGCGACGCGCGGGAAGAGCGCCCGCTGGTTCACCTCGCCGATCGTCAGGCAGTCGGATCCGTCGTCCAAAGCCTCCAGACCGGCCCAGCCCCGCGACAGGATGACGCGCCGTCCGAGCGCGCGGGCGGCGCCGACCACCGTCCTGGCGACGCCGTCCGGTGCGCGCATGCTGCCGAAGCCGCAGTAGACGGGTGGCTCCCCGGCGTCCAGGAACGCCTCCGCCTCGGGGGACAGCGGACGCTCGTCCGGCAGCAGCCAGGCGCCCGTCTGGAGGACGTCGAACGAGGCGGAGGGCTCTGGCCAGGGCGCCAGCGCCGGGTCCGCTGCCAGCCATGGGGAGGCCGTGAAGATGTGGGCGCGTACGTCCCGCACCGGCGGAAGTCCGGCGGCGGCGCGGCGTGCGTTGAGGGGCGCGGCCCACAGGGCGTCCCAGCGGGCGGCGTCCTCGGCCCACAGCGCGCGGTTGCCTTCGTCCCCCTCCGCGGGCTCCTGCCCGAGCATGCCGAAGACCGGCGGCGCGTGGTGCGCGGACGGCAGGGTGACCGGGGCGAAGGCGGCATAGACGTAGCGGATCCCCCGCTGTTCGGCCACCGATCGGGCGGCGACGGCGAGTGCGCCGCCCGCCACGACGCCGTCGCAGCCCTCGGCGGCCGCGCTCACGGCCTCGAACTGCGCGGCGACCGTGCCCTCGATCATCCGACGGCGTTGGTCCGGTGTCGGGATCGCTTCGGCACTCCGCTTCGCCGTCCCGCGGAGTTCGGGCCCGACGGGTACGTACGTGATTCCCAGGGACCCGGCCCATTCGCGGAAATCGGGGGGCGCGCACACCACCGCGCCGTGCCCCATGGCCTTCAGTTCCACCGCCAGCGCCATCAGCGGCTGGACTTCTCCACGTGTCCCGATCGTGGACAACAGAAAACGCATCTCGCTCCCGTCCCGCGCCGTTCCGTCGGCGCGCGAGGAGCGATTTTCATCCCTTATGGGGGCCTTGCCGCAAGGCCCCCCGTGCGCTATACGGTGGAACCGCGGGAAACGGCCGCCGAGCGCCCCGGATTCCGGCGGAGCCGGCCGGGTGACGGATCGCGCCGCCCCTTCCGGACGGCAGTGGACGCCGTCCGGGGAGACCCCTCTGTGAAACGTTCTCATCTCATGGCACACCCGTGCCGCGACGCCTTGGCGCAGGCCGCCGGGACCCCCACCCCCTGACGCCGCGAGCCCCGCCCCCACCACGCCCGTCGGGGTTCGTGTCCGCCGGGACCTTGCCCCCGCCCGGGAACTCGCGTAGCCTCCGCGGGGATTGAAACGGTTCAATACATCAGCACGTTCACCTCGGCACTGATCACTCCGAGGTGAAAAAGCACCTCCACCTCTCACTCCGGGGAGCCACGGAACCATGCACGACGACAGCAACCGCCCCGAGGGCGGCGGGGTTTCCCGCCGCAGCCTCCTCATCGCCACCGCCGTCGCGGGCACCGCGGCGGCCCTGGCCCCCGCGCTGCCCGCCGCCGCCGAGGCGCCGACCGCAACCGGGGCCGCGGGCGCGGGCGGTGCGCCAGGCTCCTTCGCCGAGCCGGGCGGCGCGGTGCGGCCCAAGTTCCGCTGGTGGTGGCCGGACGGGCTGGTGGACCCCGACGAGATCAGACGCGAGGTCGACCAGATCGCCGACGCCGGGTTCGGCGGCGCCGAGATCGCGGCCGTCCACCACAGCGTGAAGGACACCTCCGTCCTGGACACCGAGCACCACGGCTGGGGCAGCCCCGCCTGGGTCGCCGGCGTCCGCGCGGCCCTGGACCAGGCCCGCCGCCGCGGCATCACCATCGACCTCACCGTCGGCCCCAGTTGGCCCGCCGCCGTTCCCGGGATCACCCCCGACAGCGAGGCCGCGGTGCAGGAACTCGCCCTCGGCGCCGTGACCGTGGCCGCCGGCGCCGCCTACTCGGGCCCCGTGCCGCCGCCCTCCGCGGCCCCCGCCTCCGGGGTGACCCGGCAGCGGCTGCTGGGCGTGCTGGCCACCCGGATCGCCCCCGGGAACGCCACCCGCAAGGAGACCGGCCTGGACCGGGCGAGCGTTCGGGACCTCACCGCTCAGGTCGTCGACGGCGCCGTGGACTGGACCTCCCCGGCCGAGGGCGACTGGGTGCTGACCGCCTTCTGGCAGCGCGGCACCGGCCAGACCCCCGAGGGCGGCCCGCACACCTCGCCGACCGCGTACGTCGTGGACCACTTCAGCGCGGCGGGCACCGCGGCGGTCACCCGCTTCTGGGATCGGAACCTCCTCACCAAGGACATCCGGGGACTCCTCAAGAGCGCCGGCGGCGTCCTGTTCGAGGACTCACTGGAGATCGAGACCAAGGCGCTGCCCTGGACCCCGGGGCTCCCCGACGCCTTCGAGAAGCGCAACGGCTACCCGCTGCTGCCCGTCCTGCCGGTGATCGCGATGAGCGGTGGCAACCAGGTCTACGCCTACGACGCCGTCGCGACCCGCCAGATACGCCACGACTTCTGGGACACCGTCAGCGACCTGTACAACACCCACCACCTCACGGCGCTCCGCGACTGGGCGCACACGCTGGGCCTGGGGATGCGCGCCCAGCCGTACGGGCTGCAGACCGACGCGATCGAGTCCGCCGCGCTGCTGGACGTCCCCGAGGGCGAGTCGCTGGGCTTCAAGAACCTCGACGACTACCGCTGCCTGGCCGGCGGCCGGGACATGGCGGGCCACACGGTGCTGTCCTGCGAGTCCGGCGCCTACACCGGCTCCGCGTACAGCACCACGTGGGAGAAGTTCCTGCGCACCATGGGCGGCGCCTACGCGGCCGGTGTCAACCAGACCGTCGTGCACGGCTTCTCCTACGCCACGCTGCCCGGGGTGAAGTGGCCCGGCTACGCGGCCTTCACCCCGTACAACGGCACCGTCGGCTACGGCGAGTCATGGGGACCGCGGCATCCGACCTGGCGGCACGTCGGCGACGTGTCCGGGTACCTTTCCCGGGTGCACCACGCGATGCAGCGCGGCACCTCCCGGATCGACGTCGCCGTCTTCCGGCAGACCGGGTACACCGCGACGGGGATCGGCGCCTCCTGGTTCACCTCGACGGGCGTGCCGCTGGGCTGGACCCACCAGTTCGTCAGCGGTCCCCTGCTGGACCTGCCGTCGGCGAAGGTCCGCGGCGGGCGGCTCGCCCCCGACGGCCCGGCCTACCGGGCCCTGTTCGTCGAGGGCGACTTCTTCTCCGGCTCCGCGGTCACCCTCACCCTCGCGGACGCGCGCCACCTGCTGCGCCTGACGCGGGCCGGGCTGCCGATCGTCCTGCTCGGCGACTGGACGACGGTCACGACGCCCGGCGTGGCGGACGACTCCCGGCTGCGGCAGGTCCGCTCCCTCGTCGCCGAGCTGCTGGCGCAGCCGCGGGTCCGGCAGGTCACGGACAAGGCGGCGGTGGGCAACGCCCTCGCGGACCTCGGTCTGGCGCCCGACGTCAGCTACGCCGTGCCGTCGACGCTGCTGACGATGCACCGCTTCGACGAGGGCGTCGACTGGTTCTACCTCGTCAACGGCAAGCACGCCGAGACCGTCAAGCCCCCCGTCGCCGCGATCGACCACGCCGTCACGGTGCGCCGCACCCGCTCCGGGGCGGTGCCGTACCTGCTCGACCCGTGGACGGGTGAGGCCCGGCCGCTGGCGCTGTACGCGCAGGACGGCGACCTGTTCACGTTCCGGGTGGCCCTGCAGCCGTCCGAGTCGACGGTCGTGGCCTTCGCGCCGCCGGGACGGTTCCACGGCGGGCCCGGCCGGACGCACGCCGTCGCCACGGACGCGGACGACGTGCGCTTCGACGACGGGCGGCTCGTCCTGCGCGCCCACGCGGCCGGTACCTACACCACCGCGCTGTCGCGCGGCGGTTCGGTCGGCACCGTGGTCGAGGAGGTGCCCGCGCCGCGCGAGCTCACCTCGTGGACCCTGGACGCCGAGGACTGGCGTCCAGGCGCCGACCCGGACCGCACCACGGTCGTACGCCACCGGATCGCCCTCGACGCCCTGGCTCCGTGGAACGCCGTCCCGGACCTGACGGACGCCGCGGGCATCGGCCGTTACCGCACCACCGTCGAACTCGAGGAGTCCTGGAGCGGCGGGTTCGGCGCCGTGCTCGAACTCGGCGAGGTGACCGACACCTTCCGGGTCAGCGTCAACGGGCGTCCGGCTCCGGTGACCAGCCACATCAACCCCGTGGTGGACCTCGGCGGGCTGCTGCGCCGCGGCACCAACACCATCGAGATCGAGGTGGCCACGCCGCTGATCAACCGGCTGCGCGTCAGCGACCCGTCCGTGTACGGCGGTGCCGCCTCGCAGCGCACGGGGCTCGTCGGGCCGGTCCGGCTGGTCCCGTACGGCGAGGCCGCGGTGGGCCGGGACTGACGCTCCCGGCCCGCCCGGGTTCCCCCACCGGTCGCCGCACGACCGGCGGGGGAACCCGGGCACCTGGTTCAATGGCCGCGGAGGTGAGGGACCATGGTGTCCACCGACCGGCTGCTCGCGTTCGCGGCGATGTCCCTGCTCGTCATCGTCGTCCCGGGGCCCAGCGTGCTCTTCGTCATCGGCCGCGCCCTGGCGCACGGCCGTCGCACCGCCCTCGCGTCGGTGCTGGGCAACTTCATCGGTTCGTACCTGCTGGTGGTGGCCGTGGCGTTCGGCCTGGGCTCGCTGTTCGAGCGGTCCCTGACGCTCTTCCTCACCGTGAAACTGGCCGGGGCCGCCTACCTCGTCTTCCTCGGCGTGAAGGCCTTCCGGCACCGCCGGGAGCTCACGGTGGGCGCGATGGACGGCCCCGAACGGCCGGCCCGCGGCGACCTGCGGACCGTCGCCGACGGCCTCGCGGTCGGGGTCACCAACCCCAAGGGCATCGTCTTCTTCGCCGCCGTGCTCCCCCAGTTCGTGGACCACTCCGCCGGGTCGCTGCCCGCGCAGATGCTGCTCCTGGGCCTCGTCCCCATCGGCATCGGCCTCGTCAGCGACACCCTGTGGGGCCTGACCGCCTCCGCCGCCCGCATGTGGCTGGGCCGCTCCGACCGCCGCCTCTCCGCGATCGGCGGCGCCGGCGGGCTGGCGATGATCGGCCTCGGCGTCACGGTCGCCGCGACGGGCCGCGCGGACTGACGGTCCGGCGCCCGGGCGCCTCAGATGTGCGCCCTGATCTGCCGCACGGGGTGGCCGAGCGCCTCGCCGAGGGCGACCGGTTCGTCCTCGGCGAACCCGTCGCGTCCGGGGTTCCACACGGCGATCTCGAAGCGTGCGAAGCCGCACGGCCAGTCATGGCGCAGCGCGTCCAGCGAGGTGGCGCCGCCGCAGCACGGGACGTCGACCGCCAGGGTCTCGAAGCCCAGGTCGGCATACGCTTCCAGCAGGTCGGCCCACCACTGCGTGTCGATGGAGCCGCCGCACAAAGGGCAGCCGAGGGACACGAGGTTGCTCCCGCAGTCGACCGGCGTGATGGTGTCGTACCGGCTGACCTCGATCTCGGCGTCGGAACCGTCGGGATCCCGGGGTACCAGCGAGGAGACCAGGGCGGCGGCACGCTCCGCCGCGTCATGGCCCGGCTGCCACCGGGGGTCGGTCGGTATGACCGACAGGACGTCGTCGCTCACGTCTGTCGCTTCCTTCCTCCCGGCGCACGGGACCGGACGGGGGAACACCTGCACGCTGTCCCGCACCCCTGACACAAACCGCGTTGCCCCGGTCCTCCGCCGTGCACAAGAATCCGTCCCCATGACCTCCGCGATGCGCCACATCACGATCGACTGCGCCGACGCCCACCGTCTGGCGAGCTTCTGGTCCCTCGTCCTGGACCGCCCGCTCCACGAGGACGACCATCCCGGTGACGAGGAGGTGCTGATCGAGGTCGACGGCGGCCCGGGGCTGCTCTTCGTGACCGTGCCGGACGCCAAGACCGTCAAGAACCGTGTGCACCTGGACGTCCAGCCGCAGGACCGCACCCGCGACGAGGAGGTCGAGCGCCTGCTGCTGCTCGGCGCGTCGCAGGTCGACGACCGGCGCCGCCCGGACGGCACGGGCTGGGTGGTGCTCGCCGACCCGGAGGGCAACGAGTTCTGCGTCGAGCGCAGCGCGGCGGAGCGCGCGGGCTGAGCCGACCGGCGTTTCAGCCGTCGTCGCCTCGGCCGGCCCGCTCGTCGAGTCCGGTGGAGCGGCCTGCCCGGCCGGGCCGTCACCCACGCGACAGGAGTGATCCGTTGGCATCCACGAGCCGGACCGTATGGGACGAGCACTACGCCGCGGGACGGGACTTCCGTGGCCTCACCGCATCGGAACGCGGTCTGTTCGCCGAGCACGTTCCGCCCGGGACCGGGTCGCGGGCGCTTGACGTGGGTTGCGGCACGGGCGAGTTGGCGCTGCACCTGGCGGAACTCGGCTATGCGGTGGACGGGGTCGACTTCGCCGGGAGCGCCCTGGAGCGGGCCGGAGCGCGCGGGCAGGGCGTCGAGGGCGTGCGCTGGTTGCACGGCGACATCGAAGGCGAAGTCCCCGCCGAACTGGACGAATCCGGCTACGACCTCATCACTCTGCGCCTGGTGGTCGCGGTTCTGCGTGATCGCAGCCGCGTGCTGCGCCGGCTCGCCGCCCGTCTCCGCCCCGGGGGCGCCATGGTGGTGATCACGCCCCTGGCCGTGAACACCCCCGAAGAGCGGAGGCGCATCGCCCTGGACGAGGACGAGATCGGCGCCCTCGTCGAGGGGTGGGCCTCGGTGGACCGCTTCGACGCCGAGGGACGCGCCGTGCTCGTACTGCGCCGGCCACCCGGGTGAGCCGGAGCGCCGGGGGCCGGCCGGCCCCGCGCCGGGCGGGGACACGCTCACCCCGCCGCGCCCTCGCCCTCCCGGGCGAACCGGTCGTGGTCGTCGAGGACTTCGGCGATGATCCGCCGCTCGGTCTCGGCGCGGGCCGGGTCGGTGGTGAGGGAACCGGAGAGCACCAGCAGGGACTTCCACAGGGCCCAGCCGCGGGCGCGGGCCCAGGTGGCTGCGTCCTGGCGGACGGTGCGGCGGAACGCCTCGCGGCTGTCGCCGGAGAACATGGTCCAGGCGATGACCAGATCGCAGGCGGGGTCGCCGACGCCGGAGGTGCCGAAGTCGATGACGGCGGTGAGTTCGCCGCCGTGGACGAGGAGGTTGCCGGAGGCGATGTCGCCGTGGAACCAGACGGGTCGGCCGTGCCATCGGGCGGCGAGGGCGGCGTCCCAGACGGCGCGGGCGCGGGTGGTGTCGACATGGCCTTCGAGGAGGGTCAGGCAGCGGCGGGTCTCCTCGTCGTAGTGGGCGGGCGACGCGCCTCGGTACCAGCTGTGCGGGCCGGCGGCCGGCCCTCCGGTGGGATCGCAGCTCTGGAGGGCGAGCAGGAACTCGCCGACGGCGCCGGCGAACCGGCGGAGGTCGGCGACGCGTTCGGGGGCCGCCGTCTCCCCGGGCAGCCACCCGCGTACGGACCAGGGGTAGGGGTAGCCCTCGCCCGGCACGCCCATGGCGAGGACGGACGGGACGGCCACGGGGAGCGAGGGCGCCAGGCGCGGCAGCCACTCGTTCTCCTTGGCGACCGCGGGGACGTACCCCTCGGCGGTGGGCAGGCGGACGGTCATGGCGTGACCGAGGCGGTAGGTGCGGTTGTCCCAGCCGTCGGCCGCCACCGGGGTGACGGGCAGGTGGCCCCACTGCGGGAACTGCGCCGCGAGGAGGCGCGTGACCAGTGAGGCGTCGATTCCGGCGCGACCGTCGGGCGGGGTGGTGAGCATCCGGCGATGATCACCCGTGTGTCGGCCGGGGGCAACGGATTATCGGGAGGTGGGGCGCCGGCGGGCCGGGTGGGGGATGGCCTGGCCGGGTGGGATGGCCTGGCCGGGTGGGATGGCCCGGCCGGCTCGGCCGGCTCCGGCAGATCACCGGTGAGCCACTCGCGGACGCCTCGGCAGGCCCGCCGGACGCCCTCCACTGGTGGTGGGCCCGGACGACGCGGCTGGGTCCGGACCGGGGAGCGCCCCTCAGGAAGTGGCCGGGGGCGCCCCCTCCGGCGGGTCGGCGGGCCGGTTCCGGCGCGCCAGCAGGTGCCGGGTGGCCACCTCACCGGCGAGGATGCCGAGCAGACCGACGAGCGAGATCCACGGCGGGGCCGGCGCCAGAACGCCCATCAGCCAGTACAGGACACCCGCCAGGGCTCCCACGGAGAAGGCGAGGAGGCACCGGGACAGGAGCGTCCTCACGCGATCCACTCCGGCACGGTGTATCCGACGAGGATGCCCGCCAGGCCGACGAGGCAGACGAACGGCGGCGCGGGGGAAGGCACCCTGAGCAGGCCGTACATGATGCCGACGACCAGGCCGGCTCCGAAGGACGCGGCGTAGTCCACGCCGGCCCCCTTTCCTCTTTGCCCTGTATGCGAGTTTTTTCCCTTTCTAGCAGTGCGGGTGCCGCCGGGCGGCGCAGCGCGACGCCGGAGCGGCCGCGGCGAACCGCTCGCGCCCCGCGCGGGCCAGGCGGAGCCGTGTGCCGCGCCACTGGTGCGACGGGCAACTCCCCCATGCGGCAACGTGACTGACGGCCCCAAACCCACGGGAGGGACAGCGGACGTGGCGAAGATCACCGTGCACGCACGGCCTCCGCCGACGGTTTTGGGGCCAGGATGCCACCGCCCCCACCGGGGCGGTCCTAACCGTTTCCGGGCCGACCCGGCCCGACGGAACTGCCAGGGAATCCCTTGAGACCATCACCAGGACGCTGGGGCGTGTTCGCCGCCGCCGGCGCCGCCCTCCTGTCATTGGCACAGCCCGCCGCGCTCTCCGCGGCCCACGCAGCCACGCCCGCGAGCAGCGGGTCCGACGCCCCGGCGCCACGGAGCAACGTCCCGCCGGGCGTTCACACGGTCACCCTGATCACCGGCGACATCGTTATCACCCGGCAGTCCGGAGCCGCCGGAGGCACCGTCGAGTTGCGCGGAGCCGACGGCGGCAAGGCCCGCGCGCACATCATGGAGTCGCGCGGCGACCTTTACGTCTATCCCGAGTCGGCCCTCCCCTATGTGGCTGCGGGCACACTGGACCGGCGTCTGTTCAACATCAGCAAGCTCGTCGCGGACGGCTACGACGACGCCCACCGCGACCACCTGCCGCTGATCGTCTCCTACGACAGCGCCTCCGCGGGCCTGCGTTCCACGACGCCCCAGGGCGCCACCCGGGTCAGGGACCTCAGCGGCGTCCAGGGCGCCGCCCTCACCGAGGACCGGGACCTCTCCGGCGACTTCTGGCGGTCCGTCACCTCCGCGTCCGGGGCCGCAGCGCGGACCGCCAAGGCGGGCGCCGCCCCGTCCTTCGCCTCCGGCATCGCCCACATCTGGCTCGACGGCAAGGTCGAGGCCGATCTCGCCGACACCACCGCCCAGATCGGCGCCCCGCAGGCGTGGTCGGCCGGCGACACCGGCAAGGGCGTCGACGTCGCCGTCCTCGACACCGGCGTCGACACCGGGCACCCCGACCTGGCGGGCCGGATCGCGGCCTCGCGGAGCTTCGTCCCGGACGAGGACGTGACGGACCGCAACGGGCACGGCACCCACGTCGCGTCCACCATCGCCGGCACCGGGGCCGCCTCGGACGGCAGGGAGAAGGGCGTCGCCCCCGGCGCGGACCTGCACGTCGGCAAGGTACTGGCCGACACCGGCTCCGGTCAGGACTCCTGGGTACTGGCCGGCATGGAGTGGGCCGCGGTGGAGCAGGACGCGGACATCGTGAGCATGAGCCTGGGCTCCGGCACGCCGTCCGACGGCACGGACCCCCTCAGCGCGGCCGTCGACCGGCTGAGCGCGCAGACCGGCGCGCTGTTCGTGATCGCCGCGGGCAACGCGGGCGCGCCGGGAAGCATCGGCGGACCGGGCGCGGCCGACTCCGCCCTGACCGTGGGCGCCGTCGACTCCTCCGACGACGTGGCCTGGTTCTCCAGCCAGGGACCGCGGGCCGGCGACGGCGGGCTCAAGCCGGAGATCACCGCCCCTGGCGTGGACGTGCTCGCCGCCCGCTCGCAGTACGCGCCTGAGGGCGAGGGCAGTTACCAGACGCTCAGCGGCACCTCGATGGCCACCCCGCACGTCGCGGGCGCGGCCGCCCTGCTCGCGGCCGCGCGTCCGGGGCTGACCGGCGTCCAGCTGAAGGACCTGCTGGTGAGCAGTTCGAAGCGGACCCCGCAGTACGACGCGTTCCAGGGGGGCAGCGGACGGGTGGACGTCCCGTCGGCGCTCGGTGCCGACGTGTTCGCCTCGGCGACCGCGTTCACCGGCCAGGCTGAGGCGGGCGGCGGCGCGGCCGCGGTCCGGCGTCCGGTCACGTACACCAACACCGGGAGTGCCCCGGTGACGCTCGCCCTGTCCGTCGAGGCCCCCAACGCCCCGGCGGGCCTGTTCTCGCTGTCCGCGGCCCAGGTCGTCGTGCCGGCGCACGACACCGCCGACGTCACCGTCACCATCGACGGCTCGAAGGCGACGGGCAACGGCCGCTGGTCCGGCCAGGTCGTCGCGGCCGACACGGACGGCAGGACGGTCACCCACACGGCGGTGTCGCTGGGCGACGGCGCCCACAAGCTGACGATGGTCCTCAAAGACGGTGACGGCAAGCCGATGTCCGGGGTCGTCCAGGTGCTGCGCTCCGGGAACTTCGAGCCGGAGTTCTACATCGCCGACGCGACCGGTCGGCTGGAGGCCTGGCTCCCGAACGACGTCTACTCGGTGCTGTCCTTCAAGGACGTACGCGGCGTGCACGGCCCGCACTCGATGGGCATGGCGCTCCTCGGCGACCCCGAGGTCGTCATGGACCGCGACCGGACGGTGACGCTCGACGCGACGAAGGTCACGCGGGTCGAGATGACGACACCGCAGCCGGCCGAGGCGACCTATCAGCGCCTGGAGTACAACCGGGCGATGGGCGGCGGCCGCTGGCGCGACTACATGGAGACCCAGACCAGCTACGACAGCCTCTGGGCGCAGCCCACCACGCACAAGGTCACCCACGGCGACTTCCACCTCGGCGCCCGCTGGCGCAAGGAGCAGCCCGCGCTGTCCGTGACGACCGGCGGCGACGAGTTCACGGACGTCCTGCGGCAGGAGGACGTCACCGCACTCCCCGAGGGCACGTACTCGTTCCCCCTGGTGGCCGCCGGTGACGGCGCGAGCGCGGACTACACCGGCCTTTCCGCCCGCGGCAAGGCCGTGGTCGTGCGCCGCAACGGGAACGTGGGCGACGCCGAGCAGGCCGCGGCGGCGGTCGCGGCGGGGGCCAGGCTCCTGCTGGTCGTGAACGACCAGCCGGGACGCCAGTTGCGGAGCTACACCGGCGACCCCTTCCTCCCGCCCGCCGCCATCGACGTCGCGCTGCTGAGCACCGACGAGGGCGAGCGGCTCATGCGCCGCGCGGCGGCTCGGGGCGCCGTGCTGAAGGTCGGCTCGCAGCCGGTCAGCCCGTACGTCTACGACCTCATGTGGACGTGGCACAACGAGATCCCCGGCAACCTGGTCGTCGAGGGCGGCACGAAGAACCTGGCCCGGGTGGACGTCACCTTCGACAGTCCCGACCCGGCCCAGGGCGGCGGCGAGTTCCGCTTCGACTGGCCCGTGTACTCCAACTGGGGCCTCGGCCTGACGATGCGGGAGCCGGTGAACTCCCGGCGGGTCGACTGGGTCTCCACCGGGCCCGGGTACTCCTGGGGCCAGGAGGCGTACGTCGACGGCCTGATCTACGAGATCGAGCCGCGCGCCACGTACCGGGCGGGCAGCCGGCACAGCCAGGAGTGGTTCAAGCCGGTCGAGCGGCCGTACCTCAACAACAACTACAAGCTGCCCACCCGCAGCGGGAGCTGGCTGGCCTTCGACATCCCCGCCTGGGGCGGCGCGGACCACGTCGGCATGTCGATGGACTACGACCGCACGAAGCAGGCTCTGACGCTCTACCAGGGCGGCACGCGCCTCGGGCAGAGCAGCACCAACACCAGCATGGGGGGCACCGCCCCCGCCGCGGGCAAGCTGCCCTACCGCCTGGTGCTGGACGCGAGCCGTGACGCGTCGGTGAGCCCCTACTCCTCCGCCACGCACACCGAGTGGCAGTTCACGTCCAAGGCGCCGTCGGGCGACGACGCCGCGGTGCTGCCGCTGCCGCAGATCGACTACGGCGTCGCCACGGACGCGGAGGGCAGGGCCGCCCGCAACGGCACGCTGTCCGTGACGGCCGCGCACCTCCCGGGCGCGGTGGGTGCGGGCGCACTCTCGGCCGTCTCGCTGGAGGTGTCCTACGACGATGGACGCACCTGGCGGAAGACCGCCTGCGGGCACGACGGCCGCTTCAAGCTGTCCGCCCCGAAGCAGGCGCGTTTCGTCTCGCTGCGTGCGCGTGCGCACGACTCCGCGGGCAACGCGGTCACCCAGACCGTGAGCCGGGCCTTCGGCCTGCGCTGACGGAGGGCGTCACACATCCCCACCGGTGCGGGCGGGCCGTTCACGGCCCGCCCGCACCGCCGTCGGCGCCCCCGCGCCGCGAGCGCGGCTTCCGGGATCCCGGGCGCCGCGATCCGCGCCAGGAGTTCCGCCTCCTGTGCCCGCGTGACGGCGCTGCACAGGTCTCCCGGATCGTCGGCGGTGAACACCGTCCGTCCTCCGCACCGGCCCTCGGCGTGGATCGTGTACGGGGCCAGGTCGAGCAGCAGGCCGAACCACGCGTCGTCCCGTGCGTCGATGTCGATCCCGTTCCGGGGTCGTCCCTCCCTGAGCGCGTCCGGCCGTCATCGCCTCCCGGACCAGGGCGAGCAGGCCCGCCCAGGGGGACCGGACCTCCCGCGGCCACACACCGTCGGTATACGCGTCGGGATACGCGCTGTCGTGCCGGGCCGCGGGACGCGCAGCGCCTCGCGGTGCAGGAGCGCGAGGTCCGAGGGGCTCGGTGCGCGGGCGGGCACGAATGCGCGGCGCGGGCCGCCGTCCTTGTCGATCACGCCGACGGCCCGGCCATGCGCCTCGCCTTCGGGTGACGCGGGGCCGCGGGGTCGCGGGGAACACAGGACCCCGCGGGCAACGGCCCGCGGGGTCCCGGCGTGGATTGGTCAGGCCGCGGCGCCGGCCTCGGTGAGCTGCCGGACGACCCGGGTCAGGCCCTCGACGACCTCGGAGTCGTCGGCCGGGTGGGTCTCGGCGAAGCGGTTCACGGAGCCCGGGATGGAGAGCTTGGCGTCGTCGAGGACCGAGGCGCCGGCGATGCCCGCGGCCTTGCGGGCCTCGTCCTGCGCCCAGACTCCGCCGTACTGGCCCAGGGAGGTGCCGACCACGGCGACCGGCTTTCCGACCAGGGCCCCGGCGCCGTAGGGGCGGGACATCCAGTCGATGGCGTTCTTGAGGACGGCCGGGATGGTGCCGTTGTACTCGGGAGAGAAGAGCAGGAGCGCGTCGCTCGCCGCGGCGGTGGTCCGCAGGCGTGCGGCGGCCTCGGGCAGCGCGCCCTCGACGTCGATGTCCTCGTTGTAGAAGGGGACCTCCGCCAGGCCCTCGTAGAGCGTGATCTCGACACCTTCGGGGGCGTGCTTCACGGCGGCTTCGGCGAGCTGGCGGTTGTGCGAACCGGCGCGGAGGCTGCCGACGAGAGCGAGGATGCGGACGGACATGGGGGATCTCCTTCTGGGAACCGGAAGCGGACCGTGGTCCGCTTACCTGTCTACCAGCTAAACGGACCGCGGTCCACTTCCATTCCCGCCGCTACGCTGTGGCCATGACCGAGCCGCCCCGCGCCGCCCTCCCCGTGCGCGACGCCTCCGCCGGGCCCGTGGACCTCTCGCTCACACCGGCGGGCGAGCCGCCTCGGCTGCGCGCCGACGCCGCGCGGAACCGCAAGCGCCTCCTGGAGGTGGCGGCCGAACTCGCCGCCGAGCGCGGAGCGGCGAACGTGACCATGGAGGCCGTCGCCGCCGCGGCCGAGGTCGGCAAGGGGACGGTGTTCCGGCGCTTCGGCGACCGCGCGGGGCTGATGCTCTCGCTGCTCGACCACATCGAGCAGCAGATCCAGGCCGCCTTCCTCACCGGCCCGCCGCCCCTCGGACCGGACGCCCCGCCGCTGGAGCGGCTGCGCGCCTTCGGCCCCGCCGTGATCCGGCACGAACACGCCCACCGGGACCTGTACATGGCCGCACGCCGCGAACTGAGCCGCCGCTTCCACCCGGCCTACCAGCTCAGGCACACGCACCTGACGCTGCTGCTGCGGCAGGCCGGTGCGCCCGGCGACGTCGAACTGACCGGGCACACCCTGCAGGCCTACGTCGACACCGTGCTCGTGGAGTACCTGCTCACGGTCCGGGGCATGCCCGCCGAGCGGCTGGACGCCGGCTGGCACGACCTGGTCGACCGCCTCTGCACGACCCGGTAGCGCCCTCGCCGGGGCCACCCGGGCCGCTGCGGCCAGGCCCTCGGCCGGATGAGCGGTCAGGGATTGCAGCCGGGACCGGCGGCCGGGTTGGTGCAGACGTCGGAGCCGGGTCCGCCGTCGTTGGCGTTGGCGCCCGGACCGCCGGAGAGGACGTCGTTGCCGGCGTCACCGAAGAGGGTGTCGTCGCCGTCACCGCCGGCCCGGGCGTCGTTGCCGTCGCCGCCTTCGACGCGGTCGTTGCCGGTGCCGCCGGTCAGGGTGTCGCTGCCGGCCCCGCCGCAGATCAGGTCGTTGCCCCCGCGGCCGTCCACGACGTCGTTGCCGCCCCGGGCGAAGATCACGTCATCGCCGGGGGTGCCGACGAGGACGTTGGCGCCGTCGGTCCCGGTGATGGTCGCGGCGGCCGTGGCGCATGTCGCGGCGGAGACCGTCAGCGTGAAGGACTGTGCGGCCGTCTGCGCCGGGGCGGCCTGGGAGGTCGGCTGCCTTCGGCCGGTCCCCTCGTTGGGCCGTCCGTGGCCCCGCGGGGCGCGGCCGCCCTCGCGCGATGGCCCCGGACATGCCCCCGAAGGGCGGATCACCGAACCGGGCACCCGCGGACGAGGGCCCGCAGCCGGGCGGTGCGAACCACCCCGGCCGAGCGGGGCTTCGCGCGGCCGGGTCCAGGCCCTGTCGTGATCCCGACAGGGGGCGGAAAGACGCCGCAGTCCGTGTGCCGTTCACCGCCCTTTGAATCGTTTAACTCGCTAGCATGCGGCGGACATTGGATGGATCTAACGTGAAGGATCCCCTGTGAGACCGCTCTTCCCAGGCCGAACAGGCCTGCCGATCGTCGCGGGTGTCGCGGCCGTGCTGATGGCGATCCCACCGGCGGCTGCCAGCGACCATGCCGCCACCGGCTCCCCGTCGGACGGCGTGACCGTGACCGGCGGAGCCCCCGCCGGCTCCGCCCCGCGCACCGTCACCCTCATCACCGGCGACCGGGTCACCGTCGCTCCCGGCGGCGACGGCCGCGCCTCCGTGACCGTGGAGGGCCCCCGGGGCCACCGCGCGGACGCCCGCATCACCACGCGGCAAGGCGACACCTACGTCTACCCGTTCGCCGCCGAGCGCTACGTGGCGGCCGGACTGCTCGACACCGACCTCTTCAACGTCACGCGCCTGATCGCGGACGGTTACGACGACGCCCGGTCCAAGGGCCTGCCCGTCATCCTGACCTACTCCTCCGACGCCCGCCGCAGGCTCGCGGCGCCCTCCCTCCCCGAGGGGGCCACCGGCGCACGTGCGCTGACCAGCATCGACAGCACCGCCACCACCCAGGACCACGACCGGGCGGCGGAGTTCTGGGCCGACCTGACCGGCCCGGCCACCGCGCAGACCACCGCGAAGGCGAAGGCGAGCGGCCTCGCCCTCACCGGCGGCGTGCGCAAGGTGTGGCTGGACGGCAAGGTCGAGGCCGACCTCGCGGACAGCGTCGCGCAGATCGGCGCCCCCGACGTGTGGGCCGGCGGCGACACGGGCCAGGGTGTGGACGTCGCGGTCCTGGACACGGGCTACGACCCCGGGCACCCCGACCTCGACGGCGTCGTCACCGACTCCCGCAGTTTCGTGCCCGGCGAGGACGTCGACGACCACCACGGCCACGGCACCCACGTGGCGTCCACCATCGCCGGCAGCGGCGCCGCGTCCGACGGCAAGGAGAAGGGCGTCGCCCCCGGCGTGCGGCTGCACGTGGGCAAGGTCCTCAGCAACGCCGGCAGCGGTTCCGACTCCTGGATCATCAGCGGCATGGAGTGGGCCGCCCGCGAGGCCAAGGCCCGCGTGGTCAGCATGAGCCTCGGCAGCGACCAGCCCACCGACGGCACCGACCCGATGAGCCAGGCGGTCAACGAACTCAGCGCCGAGACCGGCACGCTGTTCACCATAGCCGCCGGCAACTCGGGCCCGTACGAGGGCACCGTGGCGGCGCCCGGCGCCGCGGACGCCGCGCTCACCGTCGGCGCCGTCGACTCCTCCGACGCCATAGCCGACTTCTCCAGCCGAGGCCCCCGTTTCCGGGACGACGCGATGAAGCCGGAGATCACCGCCCCCGGCGTCGACATCCTCGCGGCCCGCTCGCAGTGGGCGCCCTTCGGCACCGGGTCGTACGCCACGCTCAGCGGCACGTCGATGGCCACCCCGCACGTCGCGGGCGTCGCCGCCCTGGTGGCGGCGAAGCACCCCGACTGGAACGGGGCCCGGATCAAGGACGCCCTGGTCTCGACCTCCGTGGCGACGCCGGACATCCCCGCGGACTCCGGCGGCAACGGCCGCGTGGACGCGGTGGCCGCCACCAGCGGCACGCTCGTGGCAACCGCCACCGCCGACGCCGGCATCCACCCCCCGGGCGGCGCGGCCGGCGGGACCGTGACCCGCACCGTGGAGTGGGCCAACTCCGGTGACACCGCGGTCACCGTGACGCCGCGCCTGGACGCGGGGGACGCGCCCGAGGGCCTGTTCACGGTGACGGACCGCCAGGTCACCGTCCCCGCGCACGGCACCGCGTCCACCACCGTGACCACCACGCTCGACCGGGCCCCGGCGGGATCCCGCTTCACCGGGCACGTCGAGGGCGTCGTCGACGGCAAGGCCGTCACGCGCACCCTGCTCGCGGTCAGCACCCGTGACGAGTACCACCACCTGCGCGTCCACGTCACCGACCGCGCCGGCGACCCGATGGTCGGCCTGGTGATGTACCAGCGCAAGGGCGACGAGTACGCACAGGCGCTCTACACCGACCTCGACGGCGTCCTCGACACCGTCGTCCCGCCGGGCACCTACACCGTCTGGACCTGGGGCGCCGTACGCGGCGTCCACGGCGAGTCCTCCTACGGGCGGGCTCTGCTGGCCAGGACCGGCGTCGTGGTCGGCAACGCCGACACCGACACGACGCTGGACGGCACGAAGCTGCGCCGGACCGAGGTCGTCACGCCGAAGACCTCCACCGACAGCGACATCCGCATGGACTTCAACCAGTCCTTCAAGGACGGGTCCCCCGCCATCACGGACACCGCGACGGTCGGCGACGGCTTCGACAGCGTGTGGGCGCTGCCCATGCCGAAGGCCTCCGGCGGAGACCTGGCGTACACGGTCCGCTGGCGCATGCAGCAGCCGCTGCTGGCGCTCTCCTCCGGTGACCAGGTCTTCGACGACCTGTGGCTGCAGCCCGGTTCCGGCCGCCCCGCCGAGGGCACCGGGACGCTGCCGGCGGTCTTCGCCGGCAAGGGCACCGCTGCCGAGTACGCGGCCGCCGGCGCCAAGGGCAAGGTGGCCGTGGTCCGCTACACGGGGGACGACGACCAGCTCACCGACGCGCAGAAGGCGGGCGTCGCCCTGCTCGTCGTGGTGAACGACCTGGACGGCCGGCTGCGCGAGCCCGTGCGCCGCACCGCCCTCGTCGTCGCGGGCATCTCCCGCACCGAGGGGGAGACCCTGATCGGCCGCATCCAGGACAGCCGTTCCGGCTCGGTGCCCATGCGGGTCGTCGGCCACGCCGAGACGGACTACCTGTACGACCTGGTGCGCACCTGGCACGGGACGATCCCGCAGACCCAGCGCTACGCGCCGGCCGAGCACCGGCTGGCCCGGGTCGACGTCGGGTTCCGCAACGAACCCGGCACGGAGGTCGACGAGTTCCGCTACGACATCCAGCCCTACCTGGGCGTCAAGGTCGGCGGCACCCGGCTGTCGTCCGCCGGCGCCGAGCGCACCGACTGGGTGACCCCGTCGGGTGAGGCGACCTGGATGGAGGAGGCCGCCAACGGCATCCGCTCGATGCAGTTCTCCGGGCTGGTCGGGTACCCGGCGGGGCGCACCACCGACGTCCAGTGGTTCGGGCCCGTGGAGCACCCTCGGATGAACGAGAGCCAGTGGCTGCCGCAGCGCAGCGGTGACGTCCTCGACGTCACCATCCCGGCCTGGGGTGACGGCGGCCGCGACCACGCGGGTGTGGTCGGTCCGGGCACCACCTCGCAGGTGAACGAGCTCTACCGGGGCGGCGACCTGGTCACCCGCACCGAGGGCGGCTGGCTGGGCGGCGACGTCCCCGCGGCGCCGGGCCGGTACCGCCTGGTGACGTCCACCGAGCGGACGGAGGCGTACCCGTACTCCACCGCGACCCGCACCGAGTGGGGCTTCTCCTCGGCGACGCCGGGCACGGACGACCCGCAGGTGCTCCCGCTCCTGCAGCTCGACTACGGGATCCGCACCGACGCGGGCGGCGCCGCGCGACGCGACGCCGAACTCACGGTGAGCGCCTCCCCGTTGCCGGGCGTGTCGGCCGGACGGGTCAGCACCGACGCGGTGGAGGCCTCGTACGACGACGGCCGGACCTGGCACCGGCTCTCGCTGCGCGGCGCGGAGGACGGCGCCGCCCGGGTCCGGCTGGACGCGCCGCGGCGGGCCGAGTTCCTGTCGCTGCGCGTGCGCGCCTCGGACAAGCGGGGCAACACGGTGACGCAGACGGTGATCCGGGCGACCGGCCTGGTCTGATCCGCGTCCGCACACGGCGCGGCCGGTCCCTCCGTGCGGAGGGGCCGGCCGCGCCGTCGTTCCGTCGGCGCTCGCCCGTCGCCGGTCTCGGCCCGGCAGGGCGGACGGGTCGCCCGCTGCCGACAACCGCCCTCGGCGGCCTCCGCACGGCGTGATCGGATGGGGCCGCGAGGGTCGCGCGGGGTGAGGAGAGGCGGTGGGATCTGCGAAGCCGGAGAAGTCTCCGGCCGGGGCATGGCTGCTGATCGCCGTGGTGGCACTGGCCGTCGGGGTGGCGATGGTCCGCCAGACGCGCGGGGCGCTTGAGCGGGAGCCGGAGTTCCGTGCCGCGCCGCCGTGCGTCGCCGTCCCGGTCAAGGCGTCGGCCCCGGGCACGGAGCGGTGCCGGCCCCCTCGTCATGAGGGGGCCGGCACCGTCGCGTGGGGCCCGTCAGCCGATGGTGACGAGGGTGCCCGCCGCGTTGGGGTACCCGATGTAGGCGGTCGCGGGACGGTCGGACGGGACGCCGCTCCACGAGGCGGTCAGCGTCAGCGGGACGCCGGGCTTCGTGGCGGGGTTCTGCGGTGTCACCGTGAACGTGCCCTGCGTCGGCGCGCTGTCCGGGCCGATCAGGTTGGCCTGGAAGGAGAACGGGAAGTCCGTCAGCTCCGGCTGGCCGCCCAGTGTCATGACGAGGGCCAGGTACTTGCCCGCCTTCATGCTCGGCAGGCTCACCACCGGCCGCGTCTGGTCGAGGGCGAGGTCACCGACGATGTACGGGTCCTGGCCGTCGCCCGGGTCATACGCGAGCAGCAGGCTGAGGCGGGCCTCGGGGTTGTCGGGCGTGACGAAGAACTGCCCGGCCTGCGTGCCCTCCGGCACCGTGAAGGTGAAGTCCTGCTCGGGCTTGTCGTTGGACACCGCATTGCGGACCGGGGTGCCCGCGACCGGGCCGCGGGGGGCCAGGGCGAGCGAGGTGGTGCCCGGCGTCACCTGGAAGGAGACACTGCCGCTGCCCGCGGTGCCGGACACCTGGTCGGGGGCGATCAGGCTCCACGGGGTGAGGACGACGGGGCTGCGCACGCCGGTGCGGCCGTGCCGCCAGGTGAGGTCACCGGTGACGGTCTCGCCGGACCGCCCGGTCGTCAGCTCGAAGGAGACGCTGAACCGGGCCTTCTGGCCCGCCTTGCCGAAGTGCAGCACGGACGGGTGGACGGTGGCCTTGACCCCGGGCACCGAGATCGAGGCCCGGTAGGTGCCCGGCGTCACGGCGGTGACGGTACGGGTCACGGTCTGCGAGCCGACCATCCGGCCGATGGCGATCGACGGGTAGTTGAGGTCGCTGGGGTCCACGGCCTTCACCCCGCTGCCGGTGTCGACGCCCAGGCCCTCCAGGTAGCCGAGCCAGTCCTTCTCGGCGGAGTCGTAGACCAGGCCCGGCTCGAACATGTCCGACGGCCGCACCTCACCGGCGCCCTGCGCGAACAGGTCGGTGTTCTTCGCACCGGTCGCCGTCCTGGTGTCGACGGCGGTCGTCATCATCGCGGACTTCACGGCCATGGGCGACCACGAGGGGTGCTCGGCCAGGTAGAGCGCGGCCAGGCCGGCGATGTGCGGGGTGGCCATCGAGGTGCCGGTCATGAAGTCGTAGTCGTGGCCGAAGTTGGAGGCGGGCGCGACGGCCGCGAGGATGCCGACACCCGGGGCGGCGATGTCGGGCTTGAGCAGATCGCCGTTGTTGACCGTCGACGGACCGCGCGAGGAGAACGGCGCGATCTGCGGGTACGGCTGGCCCGTCGTGCCGCCCGGGAGCAGGCTCACCTCGGCCCCGGCGGTGGCCGCGTACGCCCGTGCGTCGGTGGCACCGGGGGTGTTGAGGTGCACCGTGGGCACCGCGTGCAGGTCGCCGTCGGTGTCGAGGTCGCTGACGTTGACCAGGACCATGCCGACTCCGCCGGCCCGCTGGACCTCGTGGGACTTGTCCACGCGCGGGTTGACGCCCCGGTCGCAGACGACGATCGCGCCGGCGGCCTTCGCCGGGTCGAGGGTGCCGTCCTGGCACAGCGCGGCGTCGCCGGCGGAGGCGGAGGCGTTCTTCACCTTCTCGGCGAGAACGAGGGGCTTCGGGCCGAGCGGGGAGTCCACGGTGGTGCTTCCGCCGACGTAGGTGTCGCCGTTGCCGAGGCGCACGGTGGCCTCGTAGGGCGCCAGGGTGCTCGCGGCCACCGTGGTCGTCCACGGGGCGACGTTGTCGGCGGAGGAGACCTCGGGGCCGGAGTTGCCGGCCGCGGTGGCGACGAAGACGCCCGCGGCCGCGGCGGTGCGGAAGGCGGCCTGGACCGGGGAGTCCGGCGCGGTCTCGATGACCGAGCCCGCGGAGTAGTTGAGGACGTCGACGCCGTCGGCGACCGCCTGGTCGACGGCCGCGACGATGTCGGAGGTCATGCCGCCGCTGTCGCCGGCCGCCTTGCCGGTCCAGAACGCCTTGTAGACGGCGATCGCGGCGGCCGGCGCGACGCCGGAGACCTCTCCGAGGTGCCGCCCGTCGACGGTGACGTCAACCCCGCTGTTGCCCGCGGCGGTGGAGGCGGTGTGCGTGCCGTGGCCCTCGCCGTCCCGCGCTGAGACGTAGTCCGCTCGGCGCTCCGGCGGCACCTGGGCCAGCCAGGCGTCGCCGAACCAACGGGCGCTGATCACCTTGCTGTTGCAGGCGCCGGCGGTGAACTCCTCGCCGGCCTTGCAGGTTCCGGTGAAGGTACCGCCGTCGGCCTTCCGCATGACAACCTTGTCGCCCTTGCGGTAGGGGCGGTACGGGTCCTTCGACGTGGGCCGCGAGGTACCCAGCGGGGCGGCGGCGAAGGAGCGGCTCTCCGGCCAGATGCCGGTGTCGATGTCACCGACGACGACTCCGCGGCCGGCCTCCTTGGTGCCGCCGAGGGCCGACCACAGGCCGTGCCGCCCGGTGAGCCCGAGGAAGTCCTGCGAGTTCCGGTCGTCGGAGACCTTGTTGAGGGTGTCGGGCGCGACCGACAGCACTCCGGGCGCCTTGGAGAGTTCCGCCACCTGCGTGGCGGACAGGTCCGCGGTGAAGCCGTTGGTGACCACGGAGTACCGGCGCTTGATGCGCGCGCCCACCGAGGCGGCCGCGGCGCGCTGGGCGTCGGTGAGGTGCGCGCGGTAGCGCACGGCGTCCGCGTCGGCCAGGTCGACCTTGGCGCCCGGCGCGGGGGCGGTGCCGGGTATGCCGTCGACTCCGCCGCGGTAGGCGGCGATCGGCCGGTCGGCGAGGGTCACGATGTAGCGGCCCGCGACGAGGTGGCCCGCCACCGGGACCGGCTCGGTGCCGGCGGCGGGAGCGGCCTGGGAGGGGACGGCGGACGACAGGGCCAGTGCGACGGCGGTGGCCGCCACCAGGGCGGCCGGTCTGATGCGTGACTTCGAGGTCACGTTCGGTCCTCCAGAGGGAAGAGGCCAGGGACGTCACCGCACGTCCGGGCGCGATGGGGTGTGCGGGGGGCGGGTACGGGACCGCCGCTCCCGGTGCGGTGTGAGGAACGATTCAAAAGTGAACGGCCCACGGCCGTGTGATGTCCAGATAATCTTGTGGCGTCTTCGGACAGCTGGCGGACCACGCCATCACAAGGAGCGCGTACGTGCTGCAGGCCCTGGGTATCAGCGAGTTCGACGAGGCCGTCTACCGCGCCTTCCTCACCCGGGCCGGCCTCGACGCACGGGAGTACGCCCGAACCGCGGGGGTCTCCCCGGACCGCGTCCGCCGCGCCGTGGCGCGGCTGGCCGGGCTCGGTCTCCTGCGCCGCGACGGCCGGGGCGAATTCCGCCCCGTCGGGCCCGGCACCGCGCTCACCGCCCTGCTCGACCAGCGCCGGCTGGAGGCCGAGGCGGCCTTCGCAGGAGTGCGGTCGGTCGTCGACGGCCTCGCCGAGGAGTACCGGGCGGGACGGCTGCGCAGCGACCCGGGCAGCCTGGTGGAGGTGCTGTCGGGACGCGACGTCGTCGCGCCGCGCATCGACGAGCTCAACCGCTCGGTCAGCACGCACATATGGATCCTCGACAAGCCGCCCTACCTCGACCGCGCGGACGGGCTCCCCCACACCAACGAGGCCGAGAGGGCGTCGACCGCCGCGTGGGCGCGCGACGGCGTCGACATCCGGTCGGTGTACTGCCCGGAGTCCATGGAGCGGCCCGGCCGGTTCGAGACGGTGCTGGAGATGGCCGCGCTCGGCGAGCAGGCCCGGATGCTGCCCAGCCTCCCCTTCAAGCTGCACATCATCGACCGCCGCGTGGCCCTCGTCCCGCTGGTCGGCGGGGTCTACGACAGCCTCGCCGTCGTGCACCCGTCCGGTCTGCTGGACGCCCTCATCGAGCTGTACGAGGCGTACTGGGCCCGGGCCGAACCGATCGGCGCACCGGCCCGGGCGGCCGGGGAGGAGGGTCCCACCACGGAGGAGGTCGCGCTGCTGACGATGCTCCGGGCCGGACTCAAGGACCAGGCGATCGCCCGTCAGCTGGGGTTGAGCACACGGACGGCGACCCGCCGCATCGCGGCGCTCATGGCTCGGCTGGACGCGAGCACGCGCTTCCAGGCCGGGGCGGAGGCCCACGCGCGTGGCTGGATCTGATCCTTCCTGACGGCACATCACACCGAATCGATCACAAGCGGCCAAGTGCACACGGAGCGGGCCGAGACGGGTCACCATCGGCGTATGAATGCATCCGCGACCGCCGCCCTCACCCCGCTCCCCGACGGGGTCTGGTCCACCCTTTCCGCCGCCCGCGAGGCGTACCGCGCCGCCGTCCCGGCCGCGTACGACGAGGTGCTGACGGAGATCGCGGAGCGCGTCCGGGACACCGGAAGCCTCGGCAAGACGGACGTCGCCGCGCTGGTGGTGTGGAAGCGGCTGCAGGCGAGCACCGCGTGGGTCGTCGAGCTGATGAACCTGCGCGACGCGGAGGTCCGGGCCGTCACGTCCGCGGCCGTGGACGCGGTCCGCGACCCGCAGGCCCCGCGCGGCGCGGCCGCCCGCGAGGGCCGCCGGGCCCTGCTCCCCCTGCCCGGCTGCCGCAACGGCGACGCACTGGCCTCGGCGCTGCTCACCGCCGCCGCGCCGGACCGGATGGCCGTCTACGACCGCCGCGCGCAGTTCGGCCTGGAGCGGCTGGGCTACCAGTTGACACCGGCACCGGGCCGCTACGGCCGCTACATGGACCTTCTCGACGACCTCCTCGTCCGCTCGGGCCCCGACGCGGACGGCTGGACCGCCCGCGACGTCGACACAGCCCTGTACTGGCTCGGCCGCCAGGCCGCGCCGACGTCCGGGGACACCGAGGAGGAGTAGGGGCCCCGGTTCCCGCGAAACGGTCCGGGCCCGGGCGCGGGACGGGTCAGTCGGCCCGGCGCAGCTCGATCAGCAGGGCCTGTTCGGGGTTGAGCTGCGGCATCGGCAGGCCCGCGGCGGTGAGGAGTGCGCCGGGGAGGGTGAGGCGGTCGTCGATCGCCTCGGTGAGCCAGGCCGGGCCGCTCCTGTGGTGGAAGGACGGCAGGCCGACGTCCGTGCGGACGCGTACGCGGTAGCGGCGGGCGGGGTCGAGGCCGGGCAGCGGTACCCGGCCAGGCTGGCCCTCGGGGGAAGTCGCCACGCGGGCCCAGCAGTAGAGCGCGGCCGTGCCGTCGTGGGCGACGACGCCGTGCAGCAGCGTCGCGTCGCCCGAGAGGTCGGCGCGGACGGTGCGTCCGCCGTGCAGCAGCGGGCGCAGTTCCCGGTACAGGGCGGTCCACGCGGTGAGCCGGGCCACCTCCTCCTCCGTGCAGCGGGTGAGGTCCTGCTCGATGCCGGGGTGGCCGAAGAGCGCGGTGGCCAGGCGGAAGGTGTCGGAGCTGACACGTGCGGTGGTGTGGCTGGGGTCGGGCCCGACGTGGGCGCCGACCAGCTCCGGGGGGAGCAGTTGCCCGGTCCACCGCTGGATGGACTGCCGTTCCACCGGGTCGTTGCAGTCGGAGGCCCACACCCGGTCGGTCCTGGCGAGGATGCCCAGGTCGACGCGGCCGCCACCGCTGGCGCAGCTCTCGATCTCCAGGGACGGGTGGCGCTGCCGGAGGGTGTCCAGCAGGCTGTACAGCGCCTCGACCTGGGCGCGCGCCGCAGGGCGGTCGGCCGGTCCGTTCACGGCCTCGTGCACCTCGCGGTTGTGGTCCCACTTGAGGTACGCGATGCCGTACTCCGTGACCAGGGCGTCCAGCGCCCCGAGCAGATGGTCGACGACGCCGGGGTGGGACAGGTCGAGGACATGCTGCTGCCGGGCCGCGGGACCGGCGCCGCGCGCGGGGGCGAGGACCCACTCCGGGTGCCGCCGGGCCAGGTCCGAGTCGAGGTTGACCATCTCGGGTTCGACCCACAGGCCGAACTCCATGCCCAGGGAGCGCACATGGTCGGCGAGCGGCGTCAGCCCGTCGGGCCACACCTCCCGGTCGACCGTCCAGTCGCCGAGCCCCGCGCGGTCGGAGCGGCGCCCGCGGAACCAGCCGTCGTCCAGGACGAAGCGCTCCACACCGACCTCGGCGGCGCGGTCGGCGAGCCGCAGGAGGCGTTCCGGGTCGTGGTCGAAGTACACCGCCTCCCAGCTGTTGAGGATGACCGGCCGGGGGCGGCGCGGGTGGCCGGGGCGGTCCCGGAGCAGGGTGTGGAAGCGGCCGGCGAGCCCGTCCAGGCCGGCGCCGGACCAGGCGTAGTGGCAGACGGGCGTGCGGTGGGTGTCCCCGGGTGCGAGCCGGACCTCGCCGGCGCGCAGCAGTTCCCCGCCGCCGAGCACGGCGGCGTGGACGCCCGCGCCCTCGGGCAGTTGCTCGACGAGGTAGCGCTGGTCGCCGCTCCAGGCGACGTGCACGCCCCAGACCTCGCCCTCTCGGAAGCCGAAGCCGGGTACGCCGACGGCGACGAGGTACGGCGAGTCCAGGCCGGGCTTGCCGCGCCGGACGTCGCGGGCGTAGGTGCCGTGGGCGAGCGGGCGGCGTTGCGGGGAGCGTTCGCGGCTCCACTTGCCGGTGAAGTCGAGGATCTCACCGGCACGGCGGGGCAGCGGGAGCAGCGCGGTGACCTGCACGAGGTCGTACGGGGCCGGGTCCGCGTCCGGATGGCGGGTGATCTCGCTGTGCACGGCGAGCACGCCGGAGGGTTCCAGCCGGTAGGTGATCGCGATGTCGAGCCCCGCGGCGGCGTCGGTGAGGCAGACGGCGAGTTCGCCGCCCTCGGCGTCCTGCCGGACGGAGGTACCCGTCGTGGTCAGCCGGGGGGCGGCGGCGCCGCCGCCCCGGTGCCCGTGGTGCGCGGGGGTGCCGGCCCAGCCGTCCGCCTCGGTGGGCCAGACGGTGAAGCGGCGCGGCGCGTCGAGGGAGTTGTTGAGGACCGCGGGCTCGGCGGTGAGGCTGAGGGCGGCCAGGTCGTCGGCGGACAGCGGCCCGAGGTCGGCCCCCCAGTGGAGCACCCTGGGCACCGGCTCGGTCAGTTCGACGACGAACGCGGTGCCGGCCGCGCGCAGCGGGACGATCCGCGCGGTGCTGTCTGCCATGGGGGGGATTCCTTTCGGGTGTGCCCCGCCGCCGGACGCCCCGGGATGGGGGCGCGTCCGGCGGCGGGGGGCGCAATTCGCTTCCGGTGGCTCAGTTCTTCGCGAGGAGGGTCTTGCTCTGCTTCTCCATGTCGGCGAAGACGGAGTCGTCCTTCTGGCCGGCGAAGTAGCCTTCGAACAGCGGGTTCAGGGCGTCCTGCACGGCGGCGCCGTTGCCGTAGACCGGGGACGGGTACAGGACCTTGTCCTTCAGCATGCTCGTGAAGACCGACAGGTCGACCCCGTCGGCGGCCAGTGCCTTGGTCGCGGCGTCCATGGAGGCCGGGATGGACGGGAAGAACGTACCGGTGCGGGAGGCCTTGGACTGGCAGGCCTCGGAGCCCATGTAGGACACCCACTTCCAGCTCAGTTCGGGGTGCTTGGTGCCCGCCCAGATGTTGTTGCCGTTGGAGTTGCTCATCACGGCGCGGGTCTTGCCGTCGGGGCCGTACGGGGGCGCCGCGACGCCGGTCTTGACGCCGGGGATCTTGGCGAAGGTGGAGGCGGACCAGGAGCCGCCGATCTCCATGGCCACCCGGTGGGAGGAGAGCAGGTCGACGTCGCTGACGCTGGAGGTGAACTCGCCGAGCTTGGGCGCGTATCCCTTCTCCGTCAGGGAGCGCGCCCACTTCAGCGTCTTCACCAGGCGGGGGTCCGCGTAGTTGAAGACCGTCGGCCAGCTCTCCTTGTCGCCGAGCCGCCACCCTGTGCTGGAGGCGAACGGGCTCCAGGAGGTCTGCCCGATGAAGTCCTTCGCGGCGATCTGGCCGAAGCCGAAGGTCTTGACGTGGCCCTTGTCGAAGCCGGGCTCGTCGCCGCGGCGCCCCTTCTCGTCCACGGTGAGACGGGCGATCATCTTGCCGAACTCGCCGCCGTCGTCGGGGTTCCACGTCACGGACTCGACGTCGGCCTTGCTGTAGCCGGCCTTGGTCAGGGCGTCCCGGTCGTAGTAGAGACCGGCCGCGGCCCAGTCCAGCGGCAGCGCGTACTGCTTGCCGTCGGTGAACTTCCAGGCGTTCACGCCGACGGAGAAGCGGGACAGGTCGAACTTGTCCTTGGCGATGAAGTCGTCCATCGGCAGCAGCTGGTTCTGGCCGGCGTAGGCCTGGAAGAACTGCACGCTGTTCTGGAAGGCGTCGGGGGCGCTGCCCGCGACGAAGCCCGCGGTCAGCTTGGTGAAGTAGTCGTCGACGTTGTACTGCGAGATCTTGACGGTCGTACCGGGGTTGGCCTTCTCGAAGTCCGCGGCGCAGGTCTTGTACGCGGCGGCCTGCTTGTCGTCCCAGGTCCACCAGTTGACGGTCTGCGAACCGCCCGCGGTGTCCGAGCCCGACGAGCAGGCGGACAGCACCGCGGCGAGGGTGAGCGTGGCCCCGAGGGCGACGACTGCGCGCATTCTCATGTTTCCTTCTTTCGGGACGGATCCTGGTGCGGGTGGTGGGACGACGTCTTGAGGAGCGCGCGGAAGGCGCTCAGGGCGATGACCAGGTCCTCGGGGCCGCCGGCGTCGTGGCCGTTGAACTCCCACAGCCGCATCTGCTTCGGCCCGCCGTAGCGGTGGTAGGCGGCGAGCGTGGTGGCCGGCGGGCAGACCTCGTCGCGCAGCCCGGCGGAGAACCAGGCGGGCGCGGTGGCGCGGCGGGCGAAGGCGAGTCCGTCGAAGTAGCCGAGGGTGCGGAAGGTCTGGTCGACCCGGTCCCGGCGGGCGCCGAGGTAGCCGATGAGCTCGGCGTACGGCTGCTCGCCGGTGAGCCGGAGGGCCTGCCGGATGTCGCACAGGAACGGCGACTGGAAGTGCGCGGCGCGCAGCCCGGGGAGGAGTCCGGCGACCGCGAGGGCGATGCCGCCGCCCTGGCTGGGGCCGGTCACGGCGACGCGGTCGGGGTCGGCGTGCGGTGACGAGCGCAGGGCCTCGACGGCGCGTACGGCGTCGGTGAAGACACGGCGGTAGACGTAGGTGTCCTTGTCCTCGATGCCGCGGGTGAGGAAGCCGGGATGCGAGGGGCCGCTGCCG
The DNA here is from genome assembly GCF_000373665.1 of Streptomyces sp. BoleA5. NCBI lineage: Bacteria > Bacillati > Actinomycetota > Actinomycetes > Kitasatosporales > Streptomycetaceae > Streptomyces > Streptomyces sp. BoleA5. The sequence goes on along the minus strand of NZ_KB892154.1, from coordinate 51,142 downwards.
ACCGGGTCACCGGTGGCGCCGCCGCCCGCCCATGCTCCGCCCTGGCCGCGGGTGTCCACCAGCAGGTGGGCGTAGCCGGCGGAGGCCCAGAGCAGGTCCTCGACGGGGGCGCCGCGTCCGCTGCCGTAGCCGTGGAACTGCACGACGGCGGGCAGGGGGCCGTCGCGGTGGCGGGGCAGCCGCAGCCAGCCGCGGACCGGGTGGCCGCCGAAGCCGGGGAAGACGGCGTCGTAGACGTCCACGGTCTCCAGGTCGGTGTCGACCGGGGTGAGTTCGAGCCGTGGTTCGTGGACGCGGGCGGCCTCCAGGGTGTCCTTCCAGAAGGCGTCGAAGTCGGCGGGGTCGCGGTACGCGCTGCGGTAGGCCCACAGTTCGGGGACGTCGTCCTCGGTCAGCACGGCCTGGCCTCCTGACGCGGGGTGAGGTGGGCGTCGAGGGTGACGGGGGTGCCGGTGGCGACGCGTACCCGGGTGGTGCGGTCGCCGTGGCGGACCGTCACCGGCTCGCTGTCGTCGCCTGCGTGACGGCGCAGGGTCACGGCGGTGAGGGCTCCGTCGTGCCAGGTGAAGTCGGCCGCCAGGCCGCCGCGGCAGCGCAGGCCGGTCGCCTCGCCCTCGCGCCACTGCGCGGGGAGCGCGGGCAGCAGGTGGACGGTGCCGTCGATGCTCTGCAGCACCATTTCGGTGAGCGCGGCCATAAGGCCGTAGTTGCCGTCGATCTGGAACGGCGGGTGGGTGGAGAACAGGTTGGGGAGCAGGCCGCCCCACTCCGAGCCGTCGACGGGCGCGTCGGTGTCCGGGTCTCCGGTGAGCGGACGGCTCGCCTCCAGCAGAAGCGAGCGGGCGGTCGCGGCGTCGCGCAGCCGGGCGCGCAGGGCGATCTTCCAGGCCCAGGACCAGCCCATCGCGCCGGGACCGCGCCGGTCCAGCAGGGCCGTCGCGGCGGCCGCGAGTTCCGGGGTGCCGTCCGGGTCGATCTGGCCGAGCGGGTGGACGGTGACCAGTTGGGACAGGTGGCGGTGGTGGGGGTCCTGCTCGGGGAGGTCGTCGGCCCACTCCTGGAGCCAGCCGCCCGCGGCGATCCGGGGCGGGTGCAGGCGCGGCAGCGTCGCGGAGATGCGGTCGCCCAGCGGGGTGTCGATGCCGAGGACCGCGGCGGCGCGCAAGGTGCGTTCGAGGACGGCCCGGGTGAGTGCCGTGTCCATGGTGGAGGAGCGGGTGAGCGACGCCATGGAGCCGTCGGGGGTGAGGTAATGGTTCTCCGGCGAGGTGGAGGGGAGGGTGCCCAGCCGCCCCGTGCCGTCGTCCACCAGCCAGTCGAGCAGGAACTCGGCGCAGCCGCTGAGCAGCGGCCAGGCGCGTTCGCGCAGAAAGGCGGTGTCCTGGGAGAACTCCCAGTGGTCCCACAGGTGCTGTACGAGCCAGGCGCCGCCCATCTGCCAGATCGCCCAGGACGCGGCGCCGCGGCCCATGCCGACGGGCAGCGCCCAGCCCCACATGTCGGTGTTGTGGTGGGCGACCCAGCCGCGGGCGCCGTACAACTGCCGGGCGACGTCCCGGCCGTGCGCGGCGACGCGGTCGAGGAGGTCGAACAGCGGCTCGTGGCAGGGGCCGAGACCGGCTGCCTCGGCACCCCAGTAGTTCATCTGGGTGTTGATGTTGATCGTGTAGTTGGACGACCAGGCGGGACGCAGGTCGGCGTTCCAGATGCCCTGGAGGTTGGCGGGCGGTCCGGCGTGGGGGCGGGAGGCGGCGGCCAGGAGGTAGCGGCCGAGCTGGAACAGCACGGTGGCGGTGAGGAGTTCGTCCTCGCCGGAGAGGATGTCGCGGGCGACGTCGTGGATACCCGGGCGGCGCGGCCCGATGCGCAGCGAGGTGCCGCCGAGGAGTGCGCGCAGCTCGGTCTCGTGCGCCTTGAGCAGCACGTCGGTGCCGCGTTCCACGGCCCGGGCGGCGCTGTCGGCGGCGGCTTCGAGGTGCGCCGCGCGGCCGGCCGGCGCGTCGAGGCCCCGCCAGTGCCGCAGCGCCTCGGTGGAGCTCGCCACGGCCGCGAGGAGCCGGGTGGCTCCGGTGACGCGCAGCACTCCCCCGTCGGCGGTGACCTCTCCGTCGGTGGCCACGCGCAGGGCCAGCGCGCCGAAGGGGTCGTACCCGTCGGCGGGGCCGTCCGCGTACCGCAGCGGTTCCGGGACGTCGGGTTCGTGGGCGGGTGCCCCGTCGACGGGAATCTCGATGCCGATGACGACGCCCTCGGGACCGGCGGCGCGGTGCACCTCCCGGAGGGGGGTGGTGACCTCCAGCCGCAGGTCCACGGTGCCGCCGGCCGCGACCAGGTCGGTGCACAGCGTCCCGGTGCTCGCGTCGGCCCAGGTCCGGCGGGTGACCGACGGGCCCGAGGGCAGGTCGAAGGCGTCCTCGGCGATCCCGCTGTCGAGGTTGAGGGTGCGGCCCCGGTAGGTGGCGTCCCGCGCGCCGGGCACCGTCAGCCACAGGTCGGCCCAGGGCAGGTACTCCTGGCTGTACGGGCCCTCGAAGGCCATCAGGAGCTCCTCGGCCCGGTGCGGTTCCCCTGCGCGGAGCGCGTCGCGGACCTCCTCCAGCCGCCGCGGACCGGCGCCGGCGGCGACGACGCCGGCGAGCGCCTTCGCGGGCCCGCCGGGGGTGCCGGACCACACGGTGGAGTCGTTGATCTGGATGCGGGCGCGGTGGGTGCCGCCGAAGACCATGGCGCCGAGGCGGCCGTTGCCGACCGGTGCGGCCCCGTTCCAGTCGGCCGCGGGCGCGGGCCAGCGGAGCAGCAGGTCAGTGGGGTTCATGGGGTGCCGTCCTGGGGCGTGTGCGCGGTCACTTGAGCCCGGAGAAGCCGATGGAGTTGACGATCCGCTTGCCGAAGGCGAGGAAGAGCAGCAGCATCGGCAGCGCCGCGATGAGGGCGGCGGCCATCAGCCCCGCCCAGTCGGGCGCGGCCTGCGGCGAGGACTGCTTGAACACGCCGAGCGCGAGCGTCAGCGGCTGCACCCCGGCGTCGTTGGTGACCAGCAGCGGCCACATGTAGTCGTTCCAGGCGTTGACGAACATCAGCAGCGACACGGTGGCGATCGGCGCCGCCGACATCGGCAGGATGATGCGGTACAGGATCCGCAGCGGTCCCGCGCCGTCGATGATCGCGGCCTCCTCGATCTCGCTGCTCAGGCCGAGCATGAACTGGCGCAGGAAGAACACCGTGAACGCCTGGAAGAGCCCGCCGGGCAGGATGAGGCCGGCGAAGGTGTTGGTGAGGCCGAGGTCCTTGATGAAGACGAAGTTCGGCAGCAGCGTGAAGACGCTCGGCACCATCAGCGCGCTGATGAGGACGCCGAACACCAGGTTGCGGCCGCGCCAGTGCAGTCGTGAGAAGGCGTAGGCCGCGCAGGCGGAGAACAGCACGATGAGCAGGGTCTGCACCGATGCGTAGATCACCGAGTTGCGCAGGTAGAGCGCGATGTCGAGGGACGCGCCCGAGCCGCCCTGGGCCTGGGCCTCGGCGGTGGAGGCCAGGCCCAGCGCCCGTTTGAAGGCGCCGAAGGTGAAGCCGACGGGCAGCGGCGAGGAGGGGTCGGTGGCGAGCCGGTAGTTGTTGGACAGCGCGGTGCGCACGATCCAGTAGAAGGGGAAGAGCGTGATCAGCGAGACGAGGCCGAGGTAGGCCCAGGCCGCGATCCGGCCGGGGGTCGCCTTGCGGGTGCGGGAGCGGGTGCGCCGCACGCTCGTCGTGCGGGGAGCGAGGGGAAGCGTCATCGGGGGCCTCCTTCAGTTCAGGTCGGATTCGTCGGCCCGCGCGAGCCGGAGCTGGGTGAAGGTGACCGTGATGAGCAGGGCGAACAGGGCCAGCGACATCGTCGCCGCGTAGCCGAAGTCGAACTGGCGGAAGGCCTTGTCGTAGATGTACATCTGCAGCACGTTCGAGGCGTTGGCGGGGCCGCCCCTGGTGGTGACGGCGACGATGTCGAAGACCTGGAAGGCGTTGATCACCGTCAGGACGACCACCATCACGAGGATCGGCCGCAGCAGCGGCACGGTGAGGCGGCGGAACATCTGGAACTCGCTCGCGCCGTCCACCCGGCCGGCCTCGTAGATCGTGGACGGGATGGTCTGCAGCCCGGCGAAGATCAGCAGGGAGTAGTAGCCCATCCACTTCCAGACGCTGATCGCGGCGAGCGAGGGGATCGCCCAGGGGCCGCTGCCGAGGAAGAGCACCGGGTGGCCGATCAGGTGGTCGAGCACGATGTTGACGACCCCGAGGTGCGGGTCGAGCATCCACTGCCACACCAGCGCGGCGATCACGTTGGAGATCAGGAACGGCAGCAGCATCACGCCGCGCAGCAGCGAGGAGTCGGTGACGCAGTGCAGCACCACCGCGGTCACCAGGGAGATCAGCGTGCCGAAGACGACGGAGAGGGCCACGAACCAGAGGGTGACGAGGAGGGAGTGCCAGAAGACCCCGTCACCGGCCATCTCGCGGAAGTTGGCCAGTCCCACCCAGCGCGGCGGGGTGAGGACGTGGAACTCGGTGAAGCCCAGGTAGATGCCGCGCAGGGTCGGGTAGGCGTAGAAGACCGCGAACCCGACCACGGCGGGCAGGATCAGCAGCAGCGCGACCGGCAGGTCCCGCCGCCGGGCCGCCGCGGACCGGGTCGCGGTCACGCGCCGGGCCCGGCGGCCGCCGGTGTTGCCGCGGACCTTGAGGGGTCCGCGGGTCCTCGGGGCGGAAGAGGCCGTGGTGGCCCCCGTACCGGCCGCGCCGGACGGTGGTGCCGCCGGCGCCGTGTGGTTGCCCTGCGATGTGACCACCACGGCACTCTCCTTCTCGTGTGCGTCGGGTCGGACGGGTGGGACGGCGGCCCACTGCCGGGCCGGCCGTCGGTCAGACGGTGATCCGGTCGACGTCGGACACGTAGTCGGACGGGTTGCCGAAGGCGATCGTGTTGGCCCCGGCCTTGAGGTGGACGGGCACCGTGACCGACCGCGGGCGGCCCCAGTCGTTGTCGTTGCCGCCGTGCAGCGGCAGCTGGAAGGCGGTGCCGTTGACGGTGACCACGGCCGTGCGGCCCGAGGAACCGTCGGTGAAGTCCACCGTCATCAGGTAGGTGCCGCCCTTCGGCGCCGTCACGTCCTTGATCGTCACGGAGGCGTCGACGCCCAGGTTGCCGACCTTCTTGCCGCCGGAGCAGCGGGAGCATTCGCCGATGCTCGCGTTGCCGGTGCGGGGGTTCCCGGACGCCTCGGCCTCGTAGGCTGTGGGCCCGTCGGCGGCGGGGGTGGTCAGGGAGACGGCGTTGCCCGGTGCGGACGTACGGCCCCTGGCGTCGTGGGCGACGACGGTGAACGTGTAGCCGGTCGCGGCGTGCAGGCCGGTGACGGTGGCGGAGGTGCCGTCCACCGTGGCGACCTCGGCTCCGTCGGCGTACACCTCGTAACCGGTGGTGGCGGTGCCGGTGTTCACCGCGTCCCAGGCGAGCGAGACGCTGCCGGGCGTGGAGGCGGTGGCGCGCACACCGAGGGGGACCCCGGGCTTCCCGGTCGTCTTCGCCGGGGTCACGCGCAGCAGCCGGGAGCCGTGCGGCGGCAGGTTGTCGGTGAAGCCGTCGGCGACCGCGCCGAGGTTCTTGCGGCTCCAAAGGTCGCGGACGGCGGGCTTGCCGCTGATGCCCAGTTCGCTCCAGTCGGCGGTCACGTCGGAGTAGCCCTTGCCGAGGTTGAACAGGGCCACCGTGTACGTTCCGTCGGCGTTGCGGGCGTACCAGACCTGCTGCGGGGTGTCCTGGCTGAGCGGCCTGGCGGGGTTGCCGGCCTGGTCGACGGCGATGACCTCGTCGTTGGTGAGCACAGACAGGCCGTACGCGTCGAGCTTGGTGAGGTCGTCGCCGATGTAGAGCGGGGCGCTCTCGATGGCCCACAGCGTCATGTAGCTCTGCCGCTCGACCTCGTTGAGGCCGTCGAGCGGGCCCGCGCCGACGTCGAGGGAGTCGAGGTTGTTCCAGTGCCCCGGCCCGGCGTCGTCGATCCAGGGGACGACGTCGTTCCACCGCTGCTTGACCGAGTTGTTCCAGGTCACCAGGGTGTCGCAGTAGCACTCGACGTCGGTGTCCACGCGCCAGCCGTTGGAGTTCTCCTTCCAGACGTCCGCCTTGTCGTGGCTGAGCGACCAGGACAGGACGAACTGGACGGGCCGGCCGGTCCGCTCCAGCGCGGCGTGCCAGGTCTTGATGTCGGGGACGTTGTCGTGTGCCGCGTCACCCTGGTTGGAGCCGGGGCCGACTCCGTCGATCTTCAGGAAGTCCACTCCCCAGCCGGCCAGTTGGTCGGCCACGGACTGGATGTACTTCTCGGTGCACGGGCTGGAGAAGTTCAGTTGGTAGGAGACGTTGTCCCAGCCGCTGGTCTTGCGCAGGTCCGGGTAGACGATGTCCTTGGTCGTGCACCCCGGCGCGCCGTGGATCGGCGTCCTGCCGTCGTTGTACGTGTCGATGTACAGGCCGACCGCCAGGTAGAGCCCGAACTTCAGCCCCTTGGCGTGCAGTCGGTCGCCGAGCCACTTCATGCCGTGCGGGAACTTGACGGGGTCGGCGACGGGCCGGCCGTACTCGTCGGACAGGCTCTTGTTCGTCTCGCTGCCGACGTTCCAGCCGGCGTCGATGTTGACGTACTCGTAGCCGTGCCGCTTCAGCTTGGACGCGAGGATGTCGGCCTGCTGCAGCACGTGCGGCTCGGTGAGCCATGAGCCGCCGTAGCCGGGGAAGTTGGTGGACTCCAGGCTCCAGCTGCTCCAGCCCATGTAGGGCTTGGCGCCGACCACGGGGGCGGCCTCGGAGGCGGCGGCCCCGGCCCGCGACGCGGTCGAGGCGGGTGCGGAGGACGCGGGTGCGGAGGACGCGGGTGCGGCGGGCGACGCCGCGGCGGGTACGGCGAGGGCCGTGGCGAGCGCGGTCGCGACGAGCGCGGGCACGGCGGCCCTGCGCGTGCCGCCGCGGCTGTGTGTCATTGGCCATCTGAGACGTGCGAGTACAGCTGAACGGGCCATGGGGGCACTCCATCCCGGCGCGACGGCGTCCGCTTCGAGTGGGCAGGGGGTACGGGAGGCAAGGGGGTCCCCCGGTGGCGGTCGTCCCGGAACACCACCGAGGGCGGGTGTGCCGCGACCGGGGGAGGTTCCGGTCACGCTCCTCGGCGGGGGGACTTCGTCCGCTCCGGGCGAGGAGTGCGGCGAATGTAGCCAGGCTTTCCTTCCAGCGTCAACATATTCGGCGGCAAAAATCGGATGTCTGCTGCACCGGACCGCAGCCTGCAGGCGGAAATCAGGCCTCCGAACCCCTCACCCCGCGCGAAAGATGGGATGAGTGAGCCACTTCCTTACTTTCCGTTGGAAAGGTATGGTCGCGGGCATGAGCCTCGCCGACCAGCCCCCCGCCGCCGTCCTGGTCTTCCAGACGCTGCTCGTGCACGGCTCCCTCACCCGGGCCGAGATCGGGCGGCGTACGGGGCTGTCGGCGGGCGCGGTGACCAAGGCCGCCACTCCCCTGCTGGCCGACGGCTGGATCACCGAACTCGGCAGACCGGCCGGCGAGCGGTCCAGCGGCCGCCCCGCGACGCCGATGGCCGTACGTGCCGACCGCGCGCGGTTCGTCGGCGTGAAGGTGACCGGCGACGAACTCATCGGCGTGCTCACCGATCTGACCGCCCGGCCGCTGGCCTCCCTGCGCGCCGCTCTGGACTCCCGCGACGTCGGGACCGTGGTGCTGGCGATCGCCCGGCTCGTCGGGCGACTGCGCACCGCCGCGGGCGCGGAGCAGGACGGCGGCGTCCACAGCGTCGGCGTGACGATCTCCGGGGACGTGGACGGGCAGACCGGCACCGTGCAGTACTCGCCGTTCCTCGACTGGCGCCGGGTGCCGCTCGCGCAACTGGTGGAGTCGGCGTCCGGGATACCGACCGTGATCGAGAACGACGTGCGCGCGCTGACCGTCGCCGAGCAGTGGTTCGGCGCCGGGGTGGGGCTGTCCTCGTTCGCCCTGGTCACGGTCGGCGCGGGCATCGGCTGCGGGCTGTCCATCGGCGGCCGGGTGGTGTCCGGGGCCCACGGGGTGTCCGGCGAGGTGGGGCACCTTCCGGTGGGCGGCACCGACCGCACCTGCACCTGCGGCAACACCGGGTGCGTGGAGACCGTCGCCTCCACGCACGCCATCACCGAGCAGGCCCGGCAGGCCACCGGCGACCCCGCGCTCACGATGGAGGAGGCGGTGCGGCTGGCCCACGCCGACAACGCCGCCGTCCGCGCGGTCTTCTCCCGCGCCGGGCACGTGATGGGCCTGGCGATGGCCTCGGTGGCCAACCTCATCGGCCCGGAGCGCATCATCATCTCCGGCGAGGGCGCGGCCTCCTACGACCTGTTCGCCGACCAGATCCGGCAGACCTTCGCCGACCACGCCTTCGGCGCCGCCGCCGACTGCGACCTCGTCGTGCGTCCGCTGCCCTTCGAGGAGTGGGCGCGCGGCGGCGCGGCCGTCGCCGCGCAGCGGGTCTTCGCCCCCGCGAAGTGACCTCCCCGGTGTGAACCCCCCTCCCCCGGAGGGCCGGCCGCCGCCAGGAACCGCGTCACGAGCACCGGGTGCCGAATGGCCCTCCCCGAACCCGGGGTACTGGGGGCAACCCACGCCGGACAGCAGCCTGCTCGACGCGCTGCGGGACGTCGCGCTGCGGGACGTCGCGCGGCGCACCGCGGCCCCCGCGCGTTCTTGAGCGATCGTCAGGCGCCGCCCTGCGGATAGCCGATGCCCGCGACGTCCTCGGCCAGCCCCTCGATCGTCACGTCCGCGTTCAGCGTCGCGACGACCTCCGGGGTGAGTGGGCGCAGCGCCTTGATGTGGCGGACCGCGTCGAGGTCGACCGGCACCTCGTAGTAGTCCTCGGCGAACGCGCGGAACGCCTCAGGGGAACGGTCGGTCAGCAACTCGAACAGGTACGACGCGCCGTCGGCGTCCTCGCGGTCGGCCGGCAGGTCGACCGGGCCGTGCCGCCACGCGTCGTCCCCGGCGCCGCGCCACAGGCAGACGGTCGCGACCGGCACGCCGTCCTCGTCGCAGAAGGCAGGCTCCTCGACGTACGGCCGGAACACCTCGGGTACCTCGTCGACCACGCCCGGCCAGGGCTTGGATCCCCCCGGACCATAGGGGCTCATGGGCGACTCGTGGTCGAAGCCGCGGACGAAGGCCCCGGCGCCGGAGAACACGATCGCGTATTCGTCGCCCGAGCCGTTGCGCAGGGAGGCCATCTCCTCGCCGGTGTCCCACGCGGCGTCGAAGGAGTGGTAGCGCATCTCCCACTCGGGGCTGAGGATCGCGTCGAGCATCGCCAGGGCGCGGCAGTGGTCGCGCAGTTCGGCGATGGAGGGCAGGAGCGGGGCAACATCGTGGACGGTCACGCGCACATCCAAGCCCATGGCCCGGGCAACCCCGCGGCCGGGGCTCCGGGCACGCGGAAAATGCGTTGGTGCGCAGATCCCCTGTGCGCTCATCATGATCCGGCACAACCACATCGGAAGGCGGACATGCCCCCACGCACCCCTGACGGCGACGGGGCCGGCGACGGCACGGCCCTGGTACGCCGACTGCTGCAGGCGCAGTTCCCGCACTGGGCGGACCTCCCGCTCACCCCCACCGGGTCGGCCGGCACCTCCAACGCCATGTACCGGCTGGGAACGGACATGGTCGTGCGGCTGCCCAGGACCGCGGGTGCCGCCGACGACGTCGACAAGGAGCACCGCTGGCTGCCGCGGCTCGCGCCGGGGCTCCCCGCCTCCGTCCCCACGCCCCTGGGCAGGGGGGCTCCCGTCGAGGGCTACCCCTGGCCGTGGTCGGTGTACGGCTGGCTGGAGGGCGAGAACCCGGTCGTGGACCGTCTCGCCGAACCCGCCGCGCTCGCGGGCGACTTGGCGGCGTTCGTCGCCGCCCTGCAGCGTGTCGGCCCCGCCGGCGCCCCGCCCGCGTACCGCGGCGAGCCCCTCGCGGCCCGCGATCGCGCGACGCGCTCCGCGATCGACGTACTGCGCACGGAGGTGGACGCGGCGGCGGCCGGCGCGGTGTGGGAGGCCGCGCTGGCGGCGCCGGAACCCCAGGGGCCGCCGGTGTGGGTGCACGCGGACCTGCAGCCGGGCAACCTCCTGGTGGCGGACGGCCGCCTGTCCGCGGTCATCGACTTCGGCTGCACCGGCCTCGGCGACCCCGCCGTGGACACGATCGCCGCGTGGTACGTGCTGCCCGCCGCGGCCCGCGGTGTGTTCCGCGCGGTGCTGGGCACCGACGACGCGACCTGGGCGCGCGGTCGCGGCTGGGCGCTGTCGATCGCGCTGATGGAGCTGCGGCACTACCGGGGCACCCACGAGCGAATGGCCTCGATCGCCCGGTCCGTCCTCGGCGAACTGCTCGCCGGCGGGAAAGGCTGACCGAAGAGGGCCGCGCATCCTAGCGGGGGCCTCCGGGCCGCTCGCCGGCATCGGCGATTCCCCCACCGGCCCCGTCACTTTCAGTAGCTTTACCGTCACCAACCGGGGCGGCGGCGCGCGGGCGCGCGGACGCCGGAGAGCGACGGCAAGGAGCGAACGCCGATGGCGAATGTGGAGACCTCCCTCAAGGAGACGATGACGTCGATCGAGGGCAGCGTGGGTGCTGCCCTTGTCGACTACACGAGCGGCATGGCGCTGGGCACGATCGGTGGCGGCAAGGACCTCGACCTGACCGTCGCGGCCGCCGGCAACACCGACGTGATCCGCGCCAAGGCCCGGACGATGAAGGAACTGGGCCTCAAGGAGGAGATCGAGGACGTCCTGATCACGATGGGCACGCAGTACCACCTGATCCGGCTGCTCAAGAGCCGTGACGGCAACGGTCTGTTCCTCTACCTGGTGCTCGACCGGCGCAACGCCAATCTGGCGATGGCCCGGCACCGCCTCAGGCGCATCGAGGCCGACCTCGAGCTGTAGCCGCCGGTCCTTCCTCGGGGCTCCGTGCGCCCGGGAATTGAAGATTCCTTCAATTCGGCACATCCTGATCCGCACAAGCACGGCGGTGCACGGACCCCGGAGAGGGAAGGATTGGACCCAGCGTCGCGCCGGTGGCAGCGGGAGCCGCCGCCGGCGGGTGCGGGAAGGGCCGTCGGAATCCGGGCAGGAGCGATCAGACGATGCAGGTACCCCTGTACCAGGCCAAGGCCGAGTTCTTCCGCATGCTCGGGCACCCCGTGCGGATCAGGGTCCTGGAGCTGCTCCAGAACGGCCCGGTGCCGGTGCGGGACCTGCTGAACGAGATCGAGATCGAGCCGTCGAACCTGTCCCAGCAGCTCGCGGTGCTGCGCCGGTCCGGCATCGTGGTGTCGATTCGCGAGGGCTCCACCGTCAGCTACGCGCTCGCCGGCGGTGACGTCGCCGAACTCCTGCGCGCGGCCCGCCGCATCCTCACCGAACTCCTCGCCGGCCAGACCGAGCTGCTCGCGGAACTCCGCCAGGCCGACGCCCCGCCCGCCCACGCGGACGAGCACGTCAGCCACCCCGCCGGCTGAGCGTTCCGGCGCCGGCTGGGCCAGAATGGTCGGGAGGTGAGCGCGATGACGCCTTGGCGGGTACGTGATCTGGAGGAAGGCGACCTGGACCAGGTCGTGCGCATCTGGGAGGAGTCGCGCGACACGGCCGAGGACCCCGCGGTGACCCTGGCCGAGGTGGTGGGCGCGCTGCGCGCGGGAGCCCCCGCCGTGGTGGCGATGGTCGGTGACCGGGTCGTGGGGGCGGCGGTGTCCTCGACGGCCCAGGAGCGCGCCTGGGTGCTGCGGCTGGCCATCGCCCGGCAGTGGCGCCACCACGGGATGGGCTCGGCGCTGCTGGCCGCCCTCGAGGGCAGCCTCAGCCAGGCCGGGATGCGCCGGATCGGGGCGCTGCTACCCGAGGGCGAGGTCGGTGAGCAGGCGTTCCGGAACTCCGGGTACTCCTTCCGCCCCGGGCTCGGCTACTTCGAGAAGCTGCTGTCGGCCGACTCCGCGCAGGACACCCTGCTCGACCAGCTCGGTGGCGCGGTCCCCGAGGAGGGGCTGTGGGACCGCATCGCGGGCATGACCGCGGAGAAGACGCTCATCGAGCGGCGGCTGGTGCTTCCCCTGGAGAACCCGGGGGTCGCGGAGCGCTACCACCTCGTGCCGCCGCGTGCCGTGGTCCTCTTCGGTCCGCCGGGTACGGGCAAGACGACGTTCGCCAAGGCCGTGGCCTCCCGGCTGGCGTGGCCGTTCATCGAGGTGCTCCCGTACCAGCTGGCCGAGGACGCGCACGGCGTGGCGGACGGGCTGCGGCGCCTGTTCGCCCGGGTCGAGCACCTGGAGCAGGTGGTGCTCTTCTTCGACGAGGCGGAGGAGATCGCCTCGGAGCGGCAGGACCCCTCCACCCTGGCCCACCGGGTGACCAACGAGCTCCTCAAGCTCATCCCGCAGTTCCGGCGCGGTGAGCGCCGGCTGCTGATCTGCGCGACCAACGCGGTGCGCTCGCTGGACCCGGCCTTCCTGCGCCCGGGCCGCTTCGACTTCCTGATCCCGGTCGGCCCGCCCGACCCCTCGGCCCGCCGGGCCATCTGGATCCGCTACATCGGGCCGGACCGGGTGGCGGACATCGACCTGGACGCGCTGGTCGAGGCCAGCGACCGCTTCACACCGGCGGACATCGAGTACGCGGCCCAGGCCGCCGCGCAGACCGCCTTCGAACGGCACCTGGCCACGGACCCGCGCACCTCGGCGGACCTGACGCACCGCACCGAGGACTACCTCCAGGCGGTCGCCCGCACCCGCGCCACCCTCACGACCGAGGACATCCGCGCCTTCGACCACGATCTGCGCTCCGCCGCCCGCGTGTGAGGCACGCGGGGCCCGGTGGAAGGGGAGTGTGCGAAGGGGGCGGCCGTTCCCGCCGGGTTCGTGGCCGAAACCGGCGGACATCCGCGATGAGCGGGCGGCCGCCCCCCGAGGGGCCCTAGGGTGATCGTGGGTCGGCAGATACGCGCTCCCCCGTCCGTGTCTGCCGGCCCGTCCTGCCTTCCGGCCGCCGTGGGGCCCGGCGCGGGCCGGGCCCCACGGGGCGTCAGGACAGCTTGGGCACGTCGATCCGGTCGATGTCCGGGGCGTACGAGGGGCCGCTGTCGAAGGTGATGGTGTTGGCACCCGCCTTGAGCGTGACGGGGAGGCTGACCGTCTCGACGGTGCCCCAGTCGCCCGTGGAGGGGAAGCGGTGGCCCGTGGCGCCGGCGCCGTTGGCGGAGACCTGGACGGTGCGGACGTCACCGCTCACGTAGGCGACCTTGACCAGGTAGGTGCCGGGCTTCTTCACCACGACGTCGTTGAAGGTGAGCGCGCCCCCGAGGTAGAGGTTGCCCGCCTTGCGGCCGCCGGAGCAGGCGGAGCAGTCGGCGAGGGAGGCGTTGCCGGACAGGGTGTTGCCGGCGGCCTCCGCCTCGTAGCCGGTGGTGCGCTGGGCGGGTCCGTGCGGGGTGACGGTGAACAGGCTCGAGCCGTGCGCCGGGAGGGACTTGGTGATCTCGTCCCGGTACGAGCCGAGGTCCTCGTGGCTCCACACGTCACGGACGGCGGCCCGGCCGGAGAAGCCGAGCGAGGTCCAGTCGGCGGTCACGGCCGCGGGGGTGTCACCGAGGTTGAACAGGGCGACGGTGTAGCTGCCGTCGGCGTTCTTCGCGGCCCAGACCTGCTGGTCGTCGGCGGGGGTGACGGGCCGGGCCGGCGGGGTGCTCGACTGGTTGAGGGCGATGACCTCGCGGTTGGTCAGCAGGGAGAGCCCGTAGTCGTCGAGGCGGGTGAGGTCGTCACCGGTGTACAGCGGGGACTTGGCGATCGCCCACAGCGTCATGTAGCTCTGCCGCTCGGCCTTGGTGAGGCCGTCCATCTCCCCGTTGCCCACGTCGAGGGAGTCCAGGTCGTTCCAGCCGCCGGGGCCGCCGTGCCGGCTCCAGGCCGCGGCGTCGTCGAAGCGGTCGTCGACCGAGTTCTCCCAGGACACGAGGGTGTCGCAGTAGCACTCGACGTCGGTGTCGATGCGCCAGCCGTTGGAGTACTTCTTCCAGTCGGCGACGTGGCCGATGTCCAGCGACCAGGACAGTTCGAGGTGGATGGGACGGCCGGTGGCGGCGATGGCCTTCTGCCAGGCGGCGATGTCGGCGCGGTTGTCGTAGTTGTCGCCGCTCTTGAAGGAGCCGGGACCGACGCCGTCGATCTTCAGGAAGTCGTAGCCCCAGTCGGCGATCATCCGCGCCTGCGAGTCGACGTACTTCTGCGCGCAGGGGTTCGAGAAGTCGATCTTGTAGGAGCTGTCCCAGCCGTTGGTGGTGCGCAGGTCGTCGTAGACGATGTCGGCGGTGGTGCAGTCGGTGGTGTTCCAGATCGGCACCTTGCCGTCGCCGTAGCCCTCCTTCTCCAGGCCGACGGGCAGGTAGATACCGGCCTTCAGGCCCTTGGCGTGGACGTGGTCGGCGACCGCCTTCATGCCGCGGGGGAAGCGCTCGGGGTCGGGGGTCTGCCGGCCGTACGCGTCGAACTCGGGCTTCCAGGACTGGTCGCGCCACCAGCCGGCGTCCAGGTTGACGTAGTCGTAGCCGTACTTCTTCAGCTTGGCGGCCATGGCGTCGGCCTGCTTGAGGACGTTCGCCTCCGTCAGGTAGCTGTAGTCGCCGGTGGGGTTGAGTCCGGGGTACTTCGAGGACTGCATGCTCCAGCTCGACCAGCCCATGTAGGGCTTGGCGGCGGCCTGGTGCGCGGTGGCCGCGGTCGCCCTGGGCGCGGTGTCCGGGCCGGTGGCCCCGGCCGCGGGGACGGCCGCCGACACTCCGGCGGTGAGGGCCAGGACGAGCAGGGTCCTGGCGGCGGTCGAGGGCAGGGTGGAGCGCGAGGGTGACCGCATGGGTCGGGCCTCCTGGGGGTGGGGTACGGCGGGTGCGGTGCGGGGTGTTCCGGGCCCGGGCGTCAGCCCTTGCCCGAGCCGATGGTCAGGCCGCTGATGAACTGCCGCTGGAGCGCGAAGTACACGAGCAGGGTGGGAACGGCGGTCATCAGCGCGCCGGCGGCGATGAGGTTGGGGTTGGTGAAGTACTGGCCCTGCAGGTTGGCCAGGGCGGAGGTGATGGGGCGCTTGTCACCCGTCTCGATGAGGGCGAGCGGCCAGAAGAAGTCGTTGTAGATCCAGATGGACTCCAGGGTGGCCAGCGCGGCGAAGGCCGGCCTGCACAGCGGCAGGATGATCTGGAAGAACTGCCGCCACACCTGGGCGCCGTCCACGAGGGCCGCCTCGGAGATCTCCGCCGGGATCGTCTTCATGTAGTTGCTCAGCACGAAGGTGCAGAAGCCGCACTGGTAGGCGATGTGGATGGCGATGATGCCCCACGTCGAGTTGTACAGGAGCAGCGAGTCGCTCATCCACGCCGGCAGCGGGACCAGCAGGTAGAGCCGGTAGAGCGGGGTGATGAGCACCTGCGCGGGCAGCAGGTTGCCCGCGGTGAAGAGCATCAGCAGCGCGATGTTCCAGCGGAAGTCGAAGCGGGAGACGAAGAAGGCGACGGCCGCGGAGAACAGCAGGGTGCCCAGGACGGACGGGACGGTGATGAGGACCGAGTTCCAGAAGAAGTGCGGCATGCCCGACTGGTTCCAGGCGTCGGTGTAGTTCTGCAGGCTGATGCCGCGCGGCCACGACAGGTAGCCGTGCTTGCTGGTGTCCGCGTACGGGCGCAGCGAGGTGTAGACGGCCCACAGCAGCGGCAGCAGCCAGAGCAGCGCGATCGTGGCGAGCATCAGGTGCCGGCCGGTCTGCCGCGGGGGCCTGGAGGCGGCGGCGCGCGGCGGCTCGTCGCGGGGGTGGGACGGGGTGACGGGCGCGGGGGCGGTCGTGGTCACCGGTCCTCCTTGCGGAAGTTCTGGACGAGGAAGGTCCCGATGGCGGCGAGGGAGACCAGGAGCAGGACGACCGCGAGGGCGGAGCCGTAACCGATGTGGCTGGACTCCCCGATGATGTTGTCGGTGATCAGCAGGGACAGCAGTTCCATGCCGGGCTTGCTGCCGACGCCGCCGCCGAGCACGTAGACGACGTCGAAGGCCCGCAGGGACTCCATGACGGTGACGACCAGGATGATGACGTTGACCGGCTTGAGGGCGGGGAAGACCACCTTCAGGAAGGTCTGGCGGCCGTTGGCGCCGTCGAGGGCGGCGGCCTCCTTCAGGGCCGGGTCGAAGCCCTTCAGCCCGGCCAGGTAGAGGATCATGATGTAGCCGGTGTGCCGCCAGGCCGAGGCGACCAGGACGGCCCACAGATTCAGGTCGGGGTCGCCCAGCCAGTCGATGTGGTGGCCGGGGGCCACCGCGCCCAGGATGCCGTCCAGCAGGCCCGTGTCGGGGTTGTAGATGATCTCCCAGATGAGGCCGACGACGGCCAGTGAGAGCACCATCGGCAGGAAGATCGCGGTCTGGTAGACCCGGGTGAAGCGGAGCTTCCGGTCGAGCTGGTAGGCGAGGAAGATCCCGAACGGGGTGGGCAGCAGCGCGGTGAAGAGCAGCCAGACGACGTTGTGCCGCACCGCCGGCCAGAACGGCGGGTAGTTGGTGAGGATCTGGTGGTAGTTGTCGAGCCCGACCCAGTGGATGTCGGACAGGTAGATGCCGTCCCAGCTGGTGAAGGACAGGCCCATCGAGGCCAGCGCCGGCAGCCAGACGAAGACCAGCAGGGCGAGCAGCGGCACGCCGATGACGACGGTCAGGAAGAGCCGGTCGCCGGGACCGAGCCGGCGGGGGCGGCGGCGGCGGGGCGCCCCGGTGCCGGGGGCCTCGGGCCCGGGGACGGGCGCTGCGGTGGGGGACGCGGAGGGCACGGTGAACCTTCCAGGTCCGGTCAGGAGGTGAAGAAGCGCGAGCGCTGCGACTCGATGCGCTTGAGCAGGGCGGTGCCGTCGTCCGGGTGGCCGAGCCACTGGGTGAGCCCGGGCAGGACGACCGTGGAGATGAACCCGGGGTCGCTGTCGCGGTCGGCGAACTGCGTGATGTGCTTGGCGGAGGCGATGAGTTCCGCGGACTTCTTCTGCAGCGGGTTGTAGGAACCGGTGTCGGCCTGCGCGTGGACGGCCACGTTGCTGGGGTCGACGCCCATGTAGAGGCCCTCCGCCTTGGCGCTGCCGAGGAACTCCAGCAGCTTCTTGGCGCCCTTCTCGTTCTTGGGGCGGCGGCTGAGCATGAAGCCGTCCGTGGGCGCCTCGACGGCGTCCTGCCCGTTGGCCGGGTCGATCTCGGGGAAGGGGAAGAAGTCGATGTCGGCGCGGAGCGCGTCGTCGGAGACCTGCTGGCCGAGGAAGAGGCCGATGACCGCCATGCCGGACTTCTTGTCCAGCAGGGACTGGGCCGCGTCCTGCCACGAGCGTCCGCCGGCGCCCTGCTGGTAGTACGGGCTGATCTCGCGCCACAGGTCGAGGGTGGCGGCGGCGCGCTTGTCGGTCCAGGAGACCTCGCCCCGCATCAGGGACATGTGGAACTCGTAGCCGTTGGCCCGCAGGTTGAGGTAGTCGAAGGCGCCCAGGATGCTCCAGGCGTCGCCGCCGCCGTAGCCGGAGGCGATCGGGGAGAGGCCGTCCTTCTTCATCCGCTTGGCCAGCGCGGTGAACTCCGACCAGGTGCGCGGAACGGTGTAGCCGCGCTCCTGGAAGAGGCTTTTGCGGTAGAAGACGCCCCAGGGGTAGTTGTACAGCGGAACGAAGTAGAACTTGCCGTCCTCGCCGCGGGAGAGCTGCTTGGTGGCCTCGCTGAAGCCGCCGCCTATCTTCTCCCACACGTCGTCGAGGGGGGTGGCGAGCCCCTTCTTGGCGAAGTACTGCATGCGGTAGCCGGCGAACCAGGTGAAGACGTCGTCCGGGGTGCCCTGCAGATAGCTGGAGATGCCCTTCTGGAAGCTGTCGTGGTCGACGGTGTTGGTCTTGACCGTCAGTCCGCTCTCCTTGGCGAAGGCCTTGGTCACGGCCGCGTAGGCGGACTTGGGCGTGGCGTCGGCCCCGTTGGACCCGAACGTCACCGTCTTGGGGTCGGCCGCCGCTCCGCCGCCGCAGGCGGTGAGGAGGGGGGCGGCGAGCGCCGCGGCGCCGAGCCCGAACAGCCCGCCGACGACGGTGCGGCGGCTGGGCGCAGGCGCGGTCAGGACGGTGCGGCTCTGCAGCGTCATCGCTACTCCTAGTACGTGTCTGATCTGATGAAGGACTGGATCGCGGTGGCCGCGGCCCCGCGCGCCCACTCCTCGAAGGGCAGCGGCCGGGTCCGCAGGTCGCACTGCCCGGCGGTGCCGAAGGCGGAGGCGGCGAACGCCTCGAGGATCTGGTCGGCGAACAGGTCGTGGGCCACCAGGCCCTCGCCCGAGATGATCACCCGCTCGGGGCCGAAGAGGTTGGCCACCGAACCGATGGCCCGGCCGATCGCCTCACCGGCCCGCGCGTACACCTCCCTGGCCCCCGGGTCGCCCCCGTGGGCCAGTCGCAGTGCCTCGGCGGCGTCGGCCACGGGGATGCCCGTCGCCTCGCGGACGGCGCGGACGATGGCGGGGTCCGCCGCGATCGCCTCCACGCAGCCGCGGTTGCCGCAGTGGCACAGAGGTCCCGCCGGGTCGATGGACAGATGCCCGATCTCACCGGCCACCCCGTACGCGCCCGAGACCACCCGCCCGTGCACGACCAGACCGCAGCCGATGCCGGCGCCGACCGTCACCACGGCGAAGTCGGACAGGCCCACCCCGGCGCCGAACCACTGCTCGGCGACGGTGAGCGCCCTGACGTCGTTGTCGACGGTGACGGGCAGGCCGGTGGTCATCCCGGCCAACTCGGCCAGCGGGATGTCGCGCCAGTCGAGGAACGGCGAGTAGCGCACCACGCCGCCGGCCCGGTCCACGTCGCCGGAGACCGCGATGCCCATGCCGCTGACGGGTACGCCGAAACCGTCGGCCTCCGCGAGCAGTTCGTGCACGAGGGCCGCCGCCGACTCCAGCACGGGCCGGGGGCCGGGGGCCGCCAGCGGTACGTGGCGCGAGGTACGGATCCGGCAGCACAGGTCGGTGAGCACGCCGATGATCTCGTCCCCGGTGATCTTCAGGCCGATGAACAGCGCCCGGCCGCCGTCCACCCGTACGGGGTTGGCCGGCCGCCCCAGGGAGGGACGCGCCTCCTCGTCCACGTCCTCGACGAGGTAACCGGCCTCGATCAGTGGCCGGACCGCCTTGGTGACCGCGGCCGCGGACAGCCCGGCACGCTTGGCGACCTCGGTGCGGGTGAGCGGACCGTGGCAGAGGACGGTGGTGAAGATCTGGGAGGCGGCCGGCGTGTGGGCCGGGAACGCCTCCCCCGGCAGGATCGAGCGCATGGCCGGGAACCTAGGTGGGTTCTTTTCTGCTGTCAATAAAAGAATCAAGGTTCCTCGGAAGTTGCCTCTGTGAGGCCCTGTCAGCTGGAAAAGACCGGACCAGGATGGGTGTTGACATCTGATCCAAGGTAAGGATTGGCTGCCGCCTGTCCCCTGGCACCACCCGAACGTGAGGACCCATGCCCGTGATCTCCCATGCCCCGGACACCGGGATCTGGCTGCTGAGCACCCCGCGCACGTCGTACGCGCTGCGCATCGACGCCACCGGTGCCCCCTGCCACGTCGCCTGGGGTCCGCGGCTCACCCTCGAGGAGGCGGCGGAACTCGCCGTCCCCGCGGGGCCGGACGCGAGCAGCTTCGAGGGCCGGTCCCCCGTGGGCGAGGAGCTCCCCGTCGACGGCGGGGCCCGCTTCGGGCCGCCGTCACTCCAGGTCCGCTTCGCCGACGGGACCCGGGCCTTCGAGTGGCAGCCGGTGGGACACGACGTACGCGAACCCGCGCCCGGCGCGGCCGAGTTGTCGCTGCGGTTCCGTGACCGCCTCCACCCGCTGGAGGTCACCCTGCGGTACCGCGTGCACGACGACAGCGACGTCATCGAGCGGCACACCGTCCTGCGCAACGCGGGCGACCGGAGCCTCACCGTGCTCCGGGCCGACTCCGCGGCGTGGAGCCTGCCGCCCCTGCCCGACTACCGGCTCAGCCATGTGACCGGCCAGTGGTCCGCGGAGAGCCAACTGCGCCGGGACCGGCTGCCGTACGGCGAGACCGTGCTGACCAGCCGCCGCGGCATCACCAGCCACCACGCCAACCCCTGGGTGATGCTCGACGCGGGCGACGCCACCGAGACGCACGGCCGGGTGTGGAGCGCCGCCCTGGCCTGGAGCGGCAGTTGGCGGATCACCGCGCAGCGGACCCCGGACGGCCGGGCCGGCTTCACCGGGGGCGCCGGGCACGACGGGACGAGTGTGCCGCTCGCCCCCGGCGAGGAGTTCACCACACCGGGCTTCGCCGGCGTGTGCACCGACGGTGGCTTCGGTGCCGCGAGCCGCGCCTGGCACGCCCACGCCCTGGCCCACGTCCTGCCGCACCCGTGGGAGACGGCTCCGGTGCTCTACAACTCCTGGGAGGCCACCGGTTTCGACGTCGACGAACCCGGTCAGACGGCGCTCGCCGCCCGGGCCGCCGCGCTCGGCGTGGAGCTGTACGTCGTCGACGACGGATGGTTCGGGGCGCGGCGCGACGACCGGGCGGGACTGGGTGACTGGGCACCGGCCGCCGACCGCTTCCCCTCCGGGCTCGCCCCCCTCTCCGACGAGGTGCACCGGCTCGGGATGCGCTTCGGCCTGTGGGTGGAGCCGGAGATGGTCAACCCCGACAGCGACCTGTACCGCGAGCACCCGGACTGGGTGCTGCACGTGCCGGACCGCACCCGCACCGAGCTGCGCAACCAGCTGGTCCTCAACTTCGCGCGCCAGGACGTCGCCGACTGGGCGTACGACTGGCTCACCCGGCTCGTCGCGAAGAACGGCGTGGACTTCCTCAAGTGGGACATGAACCGCGCCTTCAGCGAGGCCGGCTGGCCCGGCCGCGACGACGGCGCGGACCGGCTGTGGACGCGGTACGTGCACAACCTCTACGGGGTGATCGACCGGCTCCGCGCCGACCACCCGCGGTTGCGGATCGAGTCCTGCAGCGGCGGCGGGGGCCGGGTGGACCTCGGCATCCTCTCCCGCACCGACCAGGCGTGGCCCTCGGACAACACCGACGCCGCCGACCGCGTGGCCATCCAGCACGGCTACGGCCAGGTCTATCCCGCGCGCACGATGGCCGCCTGGGTGACCGACGTGCCGAACCAGCTGACCCGGCGCACGGTGCCGCTGCGCTTCCGCTTCCACGTCGCGATGGCCGGGCTGCTGGGCATCGGCGGTGACCTCACCCGCTGGTCCGAGGAGGAACTGGCCGAAGGCGCCGAGCTGGTGGCCGGGTACAAGCGGGTCCGGCACCTCGTCCAGCACGGCGCGCTGCACCGCCTGCGCGGACCCGGGGACGAGGGCCCCACCGTGGTGGAGTACGCCGCGCACGACGGGAGCGAGGCGCTGGTGCTCGCCTGGCAGCGCGTCCAGCGGCACGGCGGCCCGCGGGGGCCGGTGCGGCTGGGCGGTCTCACCCCGGGGGCACGCTATCGCGACACGCGCACGGGGACCGTGCACCACGCGACCGTGCTCGGCGGGTACGGGCTCTCGCTCGACCTGCCGCCCGGGGACTGGGCCAGCTCGGCGGTACACCTGGTCCGCCTCGCGGAGCGCGGCGGCGCGTGACCGCCCGGCCTGGCCGCGGCGACGCCCCGCGCATGTGGGCAACTGCACAAACCCGCAGCTGCCGAAGCTTGTCCGACGTGACGTGACACCGTCAAGGTGAGCTCCGTCCGCCCGTCCCGAAGACCCGCCGGCCCTCTGCACGTTCCTCACCCGATCCCGAAGGGCGTTGCATGTCCCACCGCTTCAGACGAGCGCGCTTGACGGCGCTCGCCGCCCTGTTGTCCACGATCGCCGTGCCTTCCGTCGCCCACGCCGCGGACCCGGACGCCCCCGCGTCCCGGTCCGCGGCGCAGGCGGCCCCCTCGGCGCACTCCCTCACCCTCTCCGACGGTTCGGTGCTGCGCTGGTCCGACGACGGCTCAGGCACCCTGACCCGCAAGGACGGCACCACCCGGGCCTTCCCCGTGGCGGCCGGCAAGGGCCGCAGCGCGTTCGGCGACCCGCTGACCCCCTCGGCCGAGATCCTCCGGCGCCGGGCCGACGCCGCCGCGCTGACGCCGTACAGCGTGGGCGCGTCCACCGGCCCCGGCTCCGCGGTCCGGCCCCGCACGATGAACTCCGGTGCCGTGCCGCTGTCGAAGGACGTCCTCGCGGCCGTCGACGGCATCGGCGACCGGGCCGCGGCACGCACCGCGTCTCCCGCCACCGGCGCCAAGGACCTGCCCTCGAACGAGGGCCTGTCGACGTCCTTCCAGTCGTACCTCAACGCGGGCGGCGTCAACGCGGTCGGCGCCTTCCACGACACCGCCACGTATCTGCGCGCGCTGCCAGGTAAGGGGCAGATCGTCACCAATGTGTCGCTGGGCGACCTCACCGACCAGGGCATGGCCGACGCGGGCGACGAGTACGTGCGCCTCAACGGCCCGACCACGGTGCTCCGCGACGGCAGGCGCTACCTGGACTTCCCCTCCCTGCCGCTGATACCGACCTACACCAGCGACAACAAGGGCCGCCTCGACCCGGCCGGTGCCATCGAGGGCCAGGACCCCAACCTCGCCGAAGTGCTCCTGGACTTCTCGATGATGGCCCCGCTGCCGCACGACCGGCAGCGCCCGGAGGCCACCGGGAGCGGCGCCACCGACCTGCTGGGCATCGCGCCCGGCGCGCAGTACCGGCTCGTGATCCCCGAGGAGCCCTCCGCCGTGGGCATCGCCGCCGCGCTGCGGGCGGCGGCCGCCCAGAAGCCCCGGCCGGACGTCATCACCGCGAGCCTCGGCTTCGGCACGGACGGCTCGATCGGCTTCCCCTCGCGGTGGCTGGAGGACGACCCGGAGATCAGGGACACCCTGCGCTCGATCGTGGACTCGGGGATCGTCGTGGTCGTCTCGTCCAACGACGGCACCCGCCTGGGGCTTCCGGTCTCCGTGGGCCCCGACGGCGGCAGCACCCCGACCGACGTGACGTCGAACGGCAGCGCGCAGACGTCCATCGACGACGTCGCACCCACCACCACCCCCACCCTGGTCCGCGACACCGGGGTGATCGCCGCCGGCGGCACCACCGTAGACGACACCCTGAGCTCGGACGACGTACGCACCGCCGTCTACCCGACGACCCGCTACAACGGGTCCGCCGGATACTCCTCGGGGTTCGGCACGCGGATCGACCTGGCGGCGCCCGGTGACAACCTGCCCTCGCTGATCCACACCCCGGAGGGACCGGGCGTGGTGCTCAACGGCGGCACCTCGGCCTCCGCCCCGATGATCGCCGCCGCGGCGGCCAACGTGCTGGCGGCCGCCGAGGCGACCGGGCAGAAGCTCAGCCCGCGTGAGGTCAGGAAGCTGCTGGTCGACACCGGCCGCCCGATCGCCCAGCCCCCGCAGGCCGACCGGGAACTGCGCATGGGCCCGCAGCTGGACGTGACCGCGGCGGTGGAGAAGGTGCTCGCCAAGCGCCACGACCTCAGCCCGGCCGCGGTGCGGCTGTCCGTCGCCGAACGCCAACTGTTGTCGGTGAGCCCGACCACCGCCTTCGTCGAGGCCACCGACCCCTCCGCCATCGACCTGGCGGGCCCCGCCGACGCCTGGGGCAACCCGTCCGGGCAGAACGCGGTCTCGCCCATCACCTTCGGTCTGGACCTCACCGGCGCCCACCGGAAGCTGACGTACCGTCTGCGCGTCGGCGACAGGGGCACGATCCCGTCCGCGGGCCCGAGCCTGCGCGTCCTGCCCCGTGAGCTGCTGGCCGCCGCCGGCCTGCCGCCGGCCTCCGGCGAACCGCGCACCCTGCAAGTGACGTTCGAGGCGCTCTCCGGGAGCAAGGTGGTCGCCTCGACCGCCCGGCGGCTCACCTTCGGCGCGGCCGACGGCACTTACGTGCAGCCCAAGGCCCCGACCGCGCCCGGCTCGGCCCCGCTGGGCAAGCCCGTCACCGTGCACTACGACCTCACCGGACTGCGGGACACGACCTCCCCCGAGCTGGTGCTCTCCTCGGTCGGCCACTGGACGCCCTTCACCACCAGCGACAAGTGGCGTGCCCAGTGGCGCACCCCGCTCACCGGCACCAAGGGCACGGTGACCATCCCCGCCTCCGCCTTCGCGCCGGGTGGCTCCGGGCTCTACGGCATCGGCGTCACGCTCTACGACGGCCAGGTCTTCGGGGACTTCCGCGCCCTGCGCATCGGGCCCGGCGCGGACCAGCGGCCGCAGGCACCGCTGCTGGGCCAGGGGAGGTCCGCCACGGCGCACGCCGTCGAACTGAGCCGCCCGGAGCCGAGGCTGACGGTCTCCTGGGACGCCTCCTCGGTGCGGCACGCCGACGGCGCGGCCATCGAGTTCCTCACCCCGGCCCCCACCCTGTACGGGGCGCTCAACACCGCCACCAACCAGAACGGCAGCGGCCGTGACGACAACGGCGTCGACCACGCCTCAACCCTCTTCCGGCCCCTGCCGTCGCTGAAGGGCCGGACCGTGCTCGACCTGAGGGCGCTCGGTCTGCCGACCGGTCTGCAGTACCCGGTCCGGATCCTCCCCACCCGGGCCGGCAAGCCCGTGGGGCAGGCCTCGCCCACGTCGTTCGTGCAGTACCTCGACGGCGACACGGTCTCCGGCACCCTGGAGAACATCGAGGTCAGCGGCGGCAAGGCGTTGCTCTCCACCGACGACTTCACCGAGGGGGACGACGGCTGGATCCACCTGGAGAGTTCCACCACCACCGCGTACTCGCTCTCCGAGGGCACCCTCGGCACCACGGTGTCCCGCGAGACCGGCACCTCGATGATGCAGGAGGTGCTGGGCGCCGACCCCGGCACGGGACACACCCTCATCGGCCACCGGCCGTTCGACGGCGGCGTTCTCCCCGAGGTCGACCTGCGCGACACCGCGACCGGTGAGCGCGTGAAGCTCGGCACGCTCGACCCGGGCACCGGCTCGGCGTCGGTCTACTTCCAGGGCGGAGTCGTCGACCCGGCCCGTCACCGGGCGGCCGTGACGACCTTCGACGGGGTCTCGGGCGTGGCCTCGCTGTGGACCGTCGACATGGCCACCGGCGAGGTCTCCGCGCCGATCCCGCTCAACGCGGACAACCCGGGTCGCACCTTCGGCAACGTCTCCGTCGACGCGTCGACCGGCACGTTCTTCGCGGCCACCACCGGCACCATGGGCCCCTGCCTGTCCGGACGCGTCCCCTACTGGGCGGTCTCGGTCGACCCCGGCACCCGCAAGGTGTCGCCGCTGACGACCATGCCGGCCTGCACCGCCGGGCTCCTGCCCGACGGCAAGGGCGACCGGGTCTACGTCGCAGCCGGGCCGGCCACGCCCAGCTACACCGCGGGCGAGTTCCCCACCAGCACCTGGCGTTCGGCCGACCAGAAGTCCCTGGTCACCGCCGCCCCGGCCGACCTGGGCACCCGGGGCGTCATGTGGCCGGTGCTCGACACCCGGCACCACGTCGCCCTCGTCGCCCATCTCTACGAGGAGGCCACCACCGGCGACAACAACGCCCTGAGCGAGATCACCGTCCTCGACCCCGACACGGGCAGGGTGCTCGCCCGGCACCCCGTCGCCAACCTCGTCAACTCCACGCTCAGCACCAGCAACTTCGACTTCACCGGCCGGCGCGGGCTGTTCCTCGACACCGACACGCGCACGGTCTTCCTGGTGAACCCCTGGGCCAACGGGCTCCAGCGGTTCGCCTACTGACCGCGGGCCCACGGGGCCGGGTCCGCCACGCACAGACGGCGGACCCGGCCTCCACGGCCACGTGGTGACACCTGTGCTACGTTAAGCGCGTTGCAGTTTTGGTACCCATGAACTTTACGTGCACCTGCCGGGATGTAACCGACAGGTGCACTTTTGTTTTCCGGTCCTTCCGGAGGGGTCATTGCGGCGACGGGAGGTCGCAAAGTGCGGCCTTCATGTACTGCTCCCAAAGGAGATTCCCATGGCGACCGGCACCGTGAAGTGGTTCAACTCGGAAAAGGGCTTCGGCTTCATCGAGCAGGACGGCGGCGGCGCCGACGTCTTCGCTCACTACTCCAACATCGCCACCTCGGGCTTCCGTGAGCTCCAGGAGGGCCAGAAGGTGAGCTTCGACGTCACGCAGGGCCAGAAGGGCCCGCAGGCGGAGAACATCCTCCCCATCTGATCCACCGGGGATGCAAGGGGCCGGCACCTCTCGGGGTGCCGGCCCTTCCTCTTCCCCGGGGGCGGCGCGGGCCCCGGGACTAAAGGGCGAGCGCCGCCGCGACGGCGCCCAGGTGGCGGTCCACCGGGCCCGCGGTGAGCAGACCGCTGCCGGCTCCCGCCAGTTGCCCGGCGGCGGGGAGCAGGCGGGCGTGGACTGCCTCGAGGACATCGCGGTCGCCGAGCTCGACGGCGAGCACGCCCTGCAGACAGCACAGCGCCTCGTACAGCAGGTCGGGAGGCGGCTCGGGCAGGACCCGCAGGGCCGCCAGGGCCTCGCCGCGGCGGCCGGCGCGCAGCAGGGCGAAGGGTTCCGCCCACGGCCGGTACGGCCCCCAGTCCGCGGCCGGGTCCACGCGCTCGGCGAGCCGCGCCGCCGGGACGGCGCCGTCGGCCAGGTCGAGGCAGAGCAGCGAGAGCGGGAGCAGGCCGCGTTCGACGCCCGGCATCCCGGCGCCCTCCAGTCGCGCCGCGGCGGCCCGGTAGGCGGCTTCGGCCCGCGCGGTGCCCCCGTCCCCGGAGGCGGCCGTGCGCAGCGCGCCGTACCACTGGGTGAAGAGGCCCGCCAGGGGCAGTTCATGACGTTCGGCGAGGACGTCGACCGCGGCGGCGTGCACGTCGGCCGCGGGGAAGTCGGCGAGGGCGCTGCGGGCCTGGAGGCGGATCAGGTGCCCGAGCACCTCGTACGTCGTCAGGCCGTGCCGCCGGGACAGCGAGACCAGTTCGGCGCCGATCTCGTCCCTGCGCGGGGCGAGGCCCGCCCGGGTGCACGTCTGCATGAACACCCCGTTGAGGGCGAACGCGAGGAGCGCCGGATCGTCGAGCCGGCGGGCCGTCTCCTCGGCCTGCCGCGCCGCCAGCGGTCCGCGCGGGGTGCGGACGCCGCGGGTCTCCACCGCGATCGTGGCCAGCAGCCGGCAGCGGGCCGTCTCGTGCGCGGCGTCGGCGGGCAGTGCGGCCAGGGTGCGCTCGGCCGCGGCGACGACGCTCCGGGCCTGTTCCGGGTCGTCCCCTCGGGTCCAGATCGCGGGCACGTCGTAGGCGCCGATCACCCGGGCGGCCAGCTCCGGGTCGCCGGTCTCCTCCGCCGCGGTGACGGCCGCGAGACGGTGTTCGCGGGCGGCTTCCAGGCCGCCGCCCCCGGTCAGCGCGAGATTGCGCAGCAGGCCGACCGTCGATTCCAGCCGTGCGCGGGCCCCGGCGGCGACGGTGCGGTCGTACGCCTCGGCCGCCCGCGTCCACACGCGGGCGGCCGTGTCGCCCGGGCCGGCGGGCAACGGCGCCTGCGCGTCCAGCCGCGGGTCCTGGGCGAGTACGTCCGCCTCCAGGCGGCGCAGCGCCGGTCCCGGGTCGAGCCCCAGGCCCTGGGCCAGCATCGCCCGGGCCCTGCGCAGCACGGCGAGCGCGTCCCCCTGGCGGCCCGAGCGGTACAGCGCGAGCGCCAGGAGGCGCCAGGCGTCCTCACGCCACGGGTGCTCGGTCAGGTGCGCGTCCAGGTCGGGCACCGCCTCGGCGGCCAGGCCGAGGCGCAGCCGGGCCTCGGCGCGCCGCTCCACGGCCCGCAACCGCAGTTCGGCGAGGCGGGAGCGCTCGCCGCGGGCCCACTGCCGGTGGGCGTACTCGCCGTACGAGGGACCGCGCCACAGTTCCAGGGCCTCGCCGAGCCGCGCCAGGGCCGGCGCGGGCGGCAGGGCCGCGGCGGCGTCGACGGCTGCCTCGAACCGCCAGGCGTCCACGCTGTCCGGGTCCGCCCGCAGGGCGTACCCGGTGCCCGCGGTGACCAGGAGCCGGGCCGGTGCCCGGGGCGGCCGCCCAGGTTCCAGCTCGCGGCGCAGCGCCCCTACGAAGGTCTGCACGGCCCCGACGGCTCCGGCCGGCGGCTCGTCCCACAGATCCGCCACCAGGCGGTTCACCGGTACGACGCGGCGGCGTGCCACGACCAGCCGGGCCAGCACCTCCCGGTGCCGCGGTCCCCCGAGCGCGAGCGCGCGACCGTCGCCGTCCCAGGCGGCGACCGGCCCGAGCACACCGAACGCGACCCGCACCCTGCCCACCTCTCCGGCCGTCATCCCCGCTGCCACGGTACGCGCTGACCGGTTGCTGATTCGCGGGCGGGAGGCTCGGTTCGTCCGCCGCCGGCGGGCACCCGACTCCCCGACCACGGAACGAGAGAACGCACCATGACACCGGTCGTCCCCGGCTTCACCCACCACCGCGTCCCCGTCGCCGACGGCGTCGCCCTCAACGTCGCCGTCGGCGGCTCTGGCAGCCCCGTCGTGCTGCTGCACGGCTTCCCGCAGACCCATCTCATGTGGCGGCACGTCGCCGCCGACCTGGCCGCCGACCACACCGTGATCTGCCCCGACCTGCGGGGTTACGGTGCCAGCGACAAGCCGGCCGCGACGGGACCCACCACGTACGCCAAGCGCACCATGGCCGCGGACGTCGTCGCGCTGGCCCGCGCGCTCGGTCACGACCGCTTCGCGCTCGCCGGACACGACCGCGGCGCCCTGGTCGCCTTCCGCGCCGGGCTCGACCATCCCGACGCGGTCAGCCGGCTGGCCTGTCTCGACGTGCTGCCGACCCTGGACATGTGGGACGTGCTGCGCGGCGCCGACGCGGCCGTCGCCTTCCACCTCTACCTGATGGCCCAGCCTCCGGGCCTGCCCGAGGCGTTGATCGGCGCCGCGCCCGACGCCTTCTTCGGCCACTTCCTCGACGTGTGGAACCCGTCCCCGGACGCCGTCCCGCCCGGGGTGCGCACCGCGTACCTGGACGCGTGCCGCGCGGCCGTCCCCTCGATCGTGGCCGACTACCGCGCCTCGGCGACGGTCGACATCGACCACGACCGCGCCGACCGGGATGCGGGGCGGCGGCTGCGGATACCGGTCGCGGTCCTCCAGCAGGACTGGGGCGCCGCCCTCGGCTACGACGCCCGCGCACTCTGGCAGGCCTGGGCACCGGATCTGACGCACACCACGGTCGGCTGCGGCCACTTCATGGCGGAGGAGGACCCGGAACTCGTCGCGACGGCACTGCGCACGCTCATCGCCTCCTGACCTCCGCACGCACGCGCGCCCGGGTGAGGGGAAGAGGACGGGAGAGGACTTCGTTACGGACATCAGTCGTAACGAAACATGGGAACCCCCCTCGAGGAGGACCCGATGCCTGCCACCCTCGCCCCCGGGACCGGCTCGCCGCCGCGCATCGCGACCGCCGAGCACTGGTTCGACTTCATCTGCCCCTACTGCTACGTCGCCCAGGACCGCTCCCGGATCCTCCGGGAGCACGGGGTCCACGTGGTCGGGCACGCGCTGCAGATCCACCCCGGGATCGGGCCCGGCGGCGTACCGGCCGGCCCGCGCACGGGCCCCGGCTACGCGTTCCTCGCACGGGAGGCCGAGGCCGCCGGCCTCCCGCTGCACTGGACGGACCGCGTCGCCTGCTCCCGCCCGGCGCTGGCGGCCCACGAGTGGCTCGCCGCCACCGCCCCGGAGGCCGCCTGCCGCTTCGCCGCCGCCGTGTTCGACGCCAACTTCGCCGACCGCCTCGACATCGAGTCCCGGGAGCTGCTGCTCTCCCTCGCGGCCGAGTCCGGCGGCGACGCGGACGGACTGCGCGCGGCATGGGATTCCCCGGCGATGAACGGCGCGCTGGCCGCGTCGAAATCGCTCGCCGTGCGGTACGGCGTCCACTCCACGCCCACCTGGGTCTCCGGCCGGCACGGCATCGCCGGGCTGCGGCCCCGGGAGTGGTACCGGGACTGGGCCGAGGCACTCACGTCCTGAGCCGGGACGGCGGCCGCCTACTTCAGCAGCGCCTCCATGTGGGCCGCGGCCTCGCGGGCGGCCTCGTCCGGGGTGCGGCCCTGCTCGCGGGCGAACAGGTAGGCGGCGTACCAGTCCCACCAGTGGTGCTCCGGTGCGGTCGCCTCGTACGCGCCGTGGCGGTCCTCGGTCTCGTGCAGGAGCCCGGCCAGGGTCGGAACGTCCATGGCGGAACCTCCTCTGTGATGGGCCCGGAATCCCACCGTCCGCGCGGACGGTGGGATTCCGCAACCCGGGGCGACTGGGCCGTGTCGTCACATGCCCTCGCCGCACCTTCGGCCGGGGGCGTCCTCACCCCGCGGCGCCTGGCACCGCACTCCCCCAACTGACGCCGGGAGGTGCCCTCACGCTGCGTTGTCGCAACGTCCGAGCAGCCCACCACGAGGACGATCCTCCGCCTTGCGACGCACCGCACCTGGGGCCCCTCCCAGCGGTAGCCGGGGGAGCTCATTCGACTACACGGCCTAGCGCATCGCGCGGAAGCCCGTGCGGAGCTCGTTCACGAACAACTCCGGCTGCTCCCAGGCGGCGAAGTGCCCGCCCTTGGGGAGCCGGTTGTAGTGGACCAGGTTCGGGTAGGCCTGCTCGGCCCAGCTCCTGGGGGCCTGGTAGAGCTCGTCCGGGAAGACGCTGACGGCGACGGGAAGCTTGACGCCCTTCGCACCGAAGAACGGGGTCGTGTTCTCCCCGTAGAGGCGGGCCGCGGAGACCGCCGTGTTGGTCAGCCAGAACAGCGTGATGTTGTCCAGGACGTCGTCGCGGGACAGGCCCTCGCTCACGCCCTCGAAGGAGCGGGTGATCAGCTCCAGGCTGGCCTTGTCGTGGTCGAGCATGAAGGCCGCCAGGCCCACCGGGGAGTCCGCCAGGGCCGTCAGCGACTGCGGGCGCGAGCCCATCATGTACGCGTAGTACACGTGCCGGTACACGAAGTCGAGCTGCTCGACGGCGGCCTTCTCCTCGTCGTTGGCGAGGACGACGTCGGACGGCAGCGGGTTGCCGGCCACGATCGCCTCCTCGATGGCGGGCGGGATCACCTTCGGCATGTTGGTGTGGATGCCGGCCAGTCCCTCGGGCTCCTGCACGCCCATGAGGTCCGTGACGACCGCGCCCCAGTCGCCGCCCTGCGCGACGTACTTGGTGTAGCCCAGGCGCTTCATCAGCTCGCCCCAGGCGGCGGCTATGCGCTCCGGCCCCCAGCCCTTGGCGGCGGGCTTGCCGGAGAAGCCGTAGCCCGGCATCGAGGGGATGACCACGTGGAAGGCGTCGGAGGCGTCGCCGCCGTGGGCGGTGGGGTCGGTGAGCGGCTCGACGATCTTCAGCTGCTCGACGATCGAGCCCGGCCAGCCGTGCGTCACGATCACCGGCAGGGCGTCCGCGTGCTTCGAGCGCACGTGGACGAAGTGGATGTCCAGCCCGTCGATCTCGGTGATGAAGTGCGGCAGCGCCTTCAGCCTCGCCTCGACCTTGCGCCAGTCGTACTCCGTCGCCCAGTAGCGGGCGAGTTCCTTGACCGTGGCGAGCTGGGTGCCCTGCGACTGGTCGTCGACGGTCTCCTTCTCGGGGAAGCGCGCCGCCTCGATGCGTGCGCGCAGGTCCGCGAGTTCCGCATCGGAGAACTCGAACGTGAACGGACGGATCTCCGGGTTCTGCGGAGTGAAGGACATCTGGCTCTCCTCGTCGTCTGCGGCGACCCTGCGTCGCCGGCTCACCCAAGGTGGCCGAAAGGAGCGGGCATCGCCCCGGTGGAACCCCCGGGGATCACCCCGGGGCCGCACCCCCGGGGTGATCCCCGGCACCCCGGGGGCGGCAGCCCGGAGCAACTCCCCCCAAAACGTATAAATGAACCAAAAGGACCACGTCAGGCAGGAGATCACCCGCGTGCCGCTCGACCCGCTGGTGCGGGACCGGATCGTCGCCGAAGCCCACGGCAACCCGATGGTCCTGCTGCACCTGCCGAGTACGCTCACCCCCTCCGAGCTGGCGGGCGGCTTCTGGCTCCCGGGCAGGTGTGCGGCGGCGGGCCACGTGGAGAGCGCGTTCCGCCGGCGGTTCCTGTCGCTGCCGCGGGACAGCCGCCGGCTGCTGCTGACCGCCGCGGCCGAACCGACCGGCGATGTGGCGCTGCTGTGGAGCGCGGCCGCCCGCAGCGGCCGGCCCGAGGCGGCCGCCACCGCGCTGGAACGGCTCTGCGAACGC
Organism: Streptomyces sp. BoleA5; assembly: GCF_000373665.1. Classification (NCBI taxonomy): domain Bacteria; kingdom Bacillati; phylum Actinomycetota; class Actinomycetes; order Kitasatosporales; family Streptomycetaceae; genus Streptomyces; species Streptomyces sp. BoleA5. Next base: position 18,737 of record NZ_KB892154.1, on the reverse strand, counting down.
ACCGGCGCCAGTGGCACGGAGTGGGCGCTGGGCGCCGGCCCGTAAGGCTCAGCCCGTGAACGCCGGCCCGCGCCCGGCAGACCACGGCACCTGCGGCGCGCTCCGCCTCCTGCGGCTACCGGGCGGGAACGTGGGCGACGATCATCGGCTTCACTCGCGGTTCGGCGTGCAGCACCAGGTGCTCCACGGCCCTCTCCGGGACGGCATGTTCGCGGACGAGCGGCGCGAGGTCAGACGGCGGCTCGGCGTCCGGGACATGGCATTCGGGGTGGGCGTGGACGAGCTGCATGACTCGACGCCGCCACAGGCACAGCCGACGCGCGCACGGGGCGCCGGCACGTCAACCGCCGTTGGCCCGCAGTCCGTTGACCACCAGCTCGGTGACACGGCGGTCCCGGTCCCGGTCCCGGCCGAGGGTGTCGCCGCCGACGCGCCAGAGGAAGCCCATCAGCAGCAGCACGTCCTGCGGGGCGAGTCCGGGGCGGACACTGCCGTCCGCCTCGCAGGCGCGCAGCAGCGTACCGACTGCGCCGACGACGCGGCCGCAGGTCTCGTGGACGACGGTGTCCCGGGCCGCCGCGCCGTGCAGGGCCTCGCCGAGTCCGTGCTTGACGCGGACGCAGTCCGCGAGGGACGTGAACCAGATGCGGAACGCCTCCAGCGGGCCGTGCGCGGCGAGGAGGTCGTCGACGGAGTCGATCAGGCGCTGGACGTCGTGCCGGTAGACGGCCAGGACGAGGGCCTCGCGGGTCGGGAAGTGCCGGTACAGCGTGCCGGCGCCGACGCCCGCCCGCTTGGCGATGGTGTTGAGCGAGGCGGCGCCCGATTCGGCGAAGGCCTCCTGGGCCACCCGCAGGATGTGCTCCCGGTTCCGGAGCGCGTCCGCGCGCCGGCGGGCGTCCGTACCGGTCACGGGGCCTCCCCATCGCGTCGTCGGGTGCGGTGGAGCCCGCCCCGCCGCGAGGGTGCTCCCGCCGGGAGCGTACTTCAGGCCCATCGCCCGTCACCCGCGGTGATCGGCCAGGCCGGTGGCGCGTGGCCGTGGCGTCCAGCGTCGGTCGCGTCCGGGTGCGCGTCCGGGTGCCGATCGCGTCCGGGTGTCAGTCGCAGTCCGTGAGGCGGCGCAGCACCCGGCCCGCCTCGAGGACCTTGCGCGCGTCCTCCGGCGGCAGGGTGGCGAGGCGCCCGGCGAGCGCCTCCGCCTCGCCGCGGGCCATCCGGACGAGTTCCCGCCTCCCCGGCGCGGTCATGACGACCCGGGTGGCACGGCCGTCGGCCGGGTCGGGTTCGCGGCGCACCAGTCCGCCCGCCTCCAGCCTGCCCACCGCGGCGGTGATCGTGGGCTGGGTGCAGGCGGCCCGCTCGGCAAGGACGCCGACGCGGCAGGGACCGTACTGGTTGAGCAGGGCGAGGACGATCAGCGGGGTCGGCTGGACCCGCGGCTCGGGGCGGCCCCGGCGCAGCAGCCGCACCAGGCGGTGCAGGGAGACCACGAAGTCCAGGGCCTCTTCCTCGCCGACCGCCGCCATCGTCCGCGCCCTCGCTTCGTCCGTGCCGGGTCAGGGAATCCCGATCGTCGGCGAGTACAGGTCCATCCACAGCGCCAGGTCGAGGGCGCGTTCCAGGCCGTGCCGGGCGGCCTGGCCGCTGACCGGGGTGTCGGTCCTCACCGCGTCCTCCAGCCAGGTCCGGCTGACCAGGTCGAACACCGGGTGCGTGGGCCTGGCCAGCAGGTCCTTGGCGTTGTCCTGGAGCGCGACGAAGTACCTCGGGTCCTGGGTGGAGGGGTAGGGGCTCTTGACCCGGTCGTAGACCGAACGGGGCAGCACATCGGCGGTGGCCTCGCGCAGCAGGCTCTTCTCCCTGCCGTCGAAGGACTTCAGCGACCAGGGCGCGTTGTAGACGTACTGGACCAGTCGGTGGTCGCAGAACGGGACCCTGACCTCCAGCCCGTTCGCCATGCTCGCCCGGTCCTTGCGGTCGAGGAGGATGCGCACGAAGCGGGTGACGTGCAGGTGGCTGATGACGCGCATCCGGTACTCGAAGCCGCTCTCGCCGTCGAGGCGATCGACCCCGGCGACCGCGCGCCGGTAGCCGTCGTGGACGTAGCCCTGCAGGTCCAGGGCCTTGGCCATCTGGTCCGTGAGGATGTTGCCGTCGTCGCCGAACTCGGTCGAGAACCGCACCAGCCAGGGGAAGGTGTCGGCCCTGCGGGCCTCCTCGTCGAAGAACTGGCGGTAGCCGCCGAAGACCTCGTCCGCGGACTCGCCCGAGAGGGCGACGGTGGAGTGCTGCCGGATGGCCTTGAACAGCAGGTAGAGCGAGGAGTCCATGTCCCCGAGCCCGGCCGGGATGTCGCGGGCGCGGATCACCCTCGCCCGCACCTCGGGATCGGCGAGCTGGTCGGAGTCGAGGACGATGTCCTGGTGCTCGGTCCCGCACAGCTCCGCGACGTCGTGGACGAACGGGGTGTCGGGCGTCCCGCGCAGGCTGTCGGGGACGAAGTGCTCGGTCTGGCCGACGAAGTCGACCGCGAAACTGCGCACCTTCTCGCCCTGTTCGCCGAGCTGCCGCGCCGCTAGCGCGGTCATCGCCGAGGAGTCGAGGCCGCCCGACAGCAGGGTGCAGCGCGGCACGTCGGAGACGAGCTGGCGGCGCACGATGTCCTCGAGCAGCTCGCGCACGCGCGCGATCGAGGTCTCCTTGTCGTCGGTGTGCGGCTCGGTCCGCAGCGACCAGTAGACGTGGGTGCGGATGCCGCCCCGCCCGACGGTGACCACCGTGCCGGGCTCGACCTCGCGCATGCCGTCCCAGATCGCGTGACCGGGCGTCTTGACGAAGGCGAAGAGCTCCCGCAGCCCGTCCAGGGTCACGCGGCGCGGGACGAGGGGGTTGGCCAGGATCGCCTTGGGCTCGGACCCGAACAGCACGCCGTCGTCGGTCGGGTAGAAGTAGAAGGGCTTGATCCCCATCCGGTCGCGGATCATCACGAGCTTCTGCTCACGGCTGTCCCAGATGGCGAAGGCGTACATGCCGTTGAGCCGTTCGGCGACGGCCTCACCCCACTCCAGGTAGCCGCGGAGCACCACTTCGGTGTCGGAGGTGGTGGTGAAGCGGTGGCCGCGCGCGGTCAGTTCCTCGCGCAGTTCGGCGAAGTTGTAGGCCTCGCCCGAGTAGACCATCGCCACCGCGCCGCCCTCGGGTCCCTCGGCGCTCATCGGCTGCCGGCCGCCCGGCAGGTCGATGATCGCGAGCCTTCGGTGTCCGAGCGCGGCGGGCCCGTCCACCCAGGTGCCGCGGTCGTCGGGCCCGCGGCAGGCCATCGTCTCGGTCATCGCGTCGACTGTTGCCTGCTCGTTGCGCAGGTCCCTGCGGAACGAGATCCATCCGGCGATTCCGCACATGCCTATGCCTCCGGGCTCTAACTGTGCCCGGCCGTCGTCCGCTGCGTCACGGATCGGGTCGGCCCTGGCCGGCTCCGAGGCGCGATTGTCACTCCGAGTGACATGTATCGGGCACCTATCTATGGAGTCTCCGTCGGCTCCTGCCGGGCGTCAAACGCCCGCACCGACCCCGTGGTCCCCCAGGGGACCGACCGTCAGACCGGCCTCCCGGCAGGCCGTGACCAGCGCGGGGAGCGCCGCGAGGGTCGCCCGCCAGGACCCCGGGGCCGAGGCGTGGTCGCTGTCGTGGAGCAGGACGGTGGCGCCCGCGCGCAGATCGGGGCGGAGGGTCGCCAGCACGGATTCCGCGGTGGCGCCGGGCGTCCAGTCGCGGCCCCAGGCGCTCCACAGGACCGGGGTCAGGCCGGCGCGGCGGGCCGCCGCCCATCGGCCGCCGGTGAGGATGCCGTACGGGGGGCGGTACCAGAGCGGCGCGGTGCCGCAGGTGTCGCGGACCGCCAGGACGGCGCGGGCCAGGCCCACCCGCTCGCGTGCGGCGTCCGGCAGCCAGGGTCGGTCGTGGGTCCAGCCGTGGACGGCGATCTCGTGGCCGCGCCGGACGGCCTCGCGCACGACCCGGGGATGGCCGTCCACCCGTGCGCCCAGGACGAAGAAGGTGGCACGGACCGACAGTTCGTCGAGGGCGTCCAGGAAGCGCGGTGTGGAGAGCGGATCCGGTCCGTCGTCGAAGGTGAGGGCCACATGGTCGGGACGTCCGAGGCCGGCCAGGGCGGGGAAGGCGCGGCGGCGCAGTCCGGGGAGCCAGGTGGCGGCCGGGACGATGTGGCCGGCCGCCAGGACGCCCGCCGCGAGCGCGGCCCGCCGGACGTCGCCGCCGGGCCTCACCGCGGCCCGCCGCGGACGGGACGGTGACGGCCCTGCGCCGCGCCCGGGCCGTGCCCCCGCGGCTCGTCCCAGCCGCCGGCCACCGCGGGCGAGCGCGACAGCCCGACGGCCCCGGCGGCCATCAGGGCGACGCCCGCCGCCTCGGGCACCACCTGCGCCCCGAGCGCGATCCGCTCCTCGAAGATCACCCAGCCCAGCGCCACGCTCACCACCGCGTCCCCGATGGTGAGCGCCGGCTGGGACGCCGCGAGGCTGCCGGCCCGCAGGGTGACCTGGAGCAGCAGCAGGCTGAGCAGCCCGACGGCGCCCGCCGCGTACAGCTGCCAGGAGGCGAAAACCCGGGCCAGGCCGTCCGGGACGAGGCCCGTGACGTCCTTGATCAGCGCCGCCGTACATGCGAAACACGCCGCGGTGGCGCACCCCAGGACGCAGGCCCGCGCGCCACCGCTCAGCGCCCTCCCGACGAGCCACAGGACGAGCACCAGCAGCGCCAGCGGCACGGCGGCGCGCGGCCAGGTGCCCGGCAGGGCCTGCGCCTCGCCGCCGGAGGGCCTCGCGGCGCCGAGGAACAGGGCCAGTCCCCCGGCCAGCGCGAGGAACCACAACCAGGTCCCGGCGTCGGGCCGCCGGGAGAACGCGAGGCTTCCCGCCATCAGGGTGAACAGCAGCTCGGTCGCCATCAGCGGCTGCACGACCGACAGCTGCCCCACCGCCAGGGCGCTCGCCTGCAGGGCCCCGGAGACGACGAGCGCCGCCATCCCGGCCGCCCAGAACGGGCGCCGGACCAGTTCCAGCAGGTGCCGCAGCCGCCCGCGCAGACCGTGCCCCGCGCCCTCTTCCTCCTCCTGCTGCAGGGCGGCGCGCCGCTGCAGCGCGGAGGCCGCGCCATTCGCGAGGGCCGCCAGCAGCGCCAGCACGACCGTCAGGACGGGCACCGCGTCATCCGTACTTGCCCGCGAGGCGCCGGTAGACCCACGGCATCACACCGCGCACCGCGACCGGGATACGCAGCCAGCGGGGCACATACACCTCGTCCCGTCCGCGGCGGATCGCGTCGGTCACCACCCTGGCCACCCGCTCGACGGGCATCGGGCGGGGCCGGGAGCGGGTGTACGCCACACCCCGCGTCGCGAAGAACGGCGTGTCGACGACGCCCGGGACGACATGGGTGATCCTGACCCCGCTGCCGGCCAGCTCGTAGCGGAGCGAGTCGGCGAAGGCGCCGAGTGCCGCCTTGGCCGCGGAGTAGGCGGCCTCCTCGCGGACGCCGACGGTGCCCGCGAAGGAGCCGATCAGCACGATGTGGCCGCCGCGCCGCGCCAGCATGCCAGGCAGCACCCGGCGGACCAGCTCCATCGCCGAGACGACGTCCACCATGAAGATCCGTTCGATGACGCCCTGCGGCATCGAGGCGAAGGGGCCCGCCCAGCCGATGCCCGCCCCGGCCACCAGCAGGTCGACCCGGCCGCCCGTCACGAGCGCGGCGTCGCGCACCAGCCGGCCGGTGCCCCCGGGGTCCTCCAGGTCGGCCGGCAGCGCGGTCGCCGAGGTGCGCTCGGCCACCGCCCGCAGTCGCTCGTGGTCGCGGCCGCTGACCAGCAGTCGCCAGCCCTCGGCGGCGAGGCGGTCGGCGACCGCCGCGCCGATGCCCGAGGACGCGCCGGTGACCAGCGCGACCGGGGCCGGTCCGCCGCCCGTGTCCGCCGGGCCGCGCACGGGCTCGCCGTGCACGGCCTTGCCGCCGTCGGGGACCGCTTGGGGAGGGTGAGAGGTCATGGCACCGCTTTCTGTCCCTGCCGCTGCAGCTGCCGCCCGGGAGGGCCTGGTGCGGCTCCCCGGGGCACGTCCCCCTCCGGTCTCAGTAAACCGCCCGATCGCCGGACCGGCTCTGTGGGCGACCCCGCCGGGAGACGAGGGGCCGGTGCGCCCGGGCCAGGGGTGACGTCCGGCGGGCCGCGACCGTGCGACGCGGACGGCCCTGCCGCCCGCCGCACCGCGACGCGCGTCACCGGATCGTCGGGGGTGAAACGGAGAGGCATCCACGATTCGTTTCAAGACGGGGCAAATCGGTTAGACCCGAGTAGTCCGCGACTGGTGTACGAGGTGATCACGTGCCGGATGTGCTCGCAGCTGCCCCGCCCGCTTCCTCCCGGCGGGGCGGGGTGTCGCGGTGACGCACACCGGGCGGGCGGCCCGTGCGCCCCGGCGTTTCCTCGTGCTCAGCGCCTCCATGGGCGCCGGTCACGACGCCGTCGCCGACGAGCTCGTCGCGCGGCTCACCGCCCGCGGCGGGCAGGCCCAACGGGCCGATGTCCTGGACCTCCTGCCCGCGCACGCAGGCGCGGCGCTGCGCGGGTTCTACCGCGCCACTGTCCTGCACCTCCCGCTGCTCTACGCGGGCATCTACGCGACGTTCCTGCGTCCGGGCGGGTCACGCCGCGCCCCCGGCCCGGGCGGGCTCGCCGGGCTCGCCGAGCGCGGGCTCGCCGAACTCGTCCGGCGCGAGCGGCCGGGGCTGGTCGTCCCGGTCTTCCACCTGGCGGCCCAGCTCACCGGCGGGATGCGGGCGCGCGGATCGCTGCAGGTGCCGAGCGCGGTGGTCGTCACGGACTTCGACGTGCACGGCCAGTGGCTGCACCCCGGCAACGACCTGTACTGCTGCCTCACGGAGAGCGCCGCCCGCCGGGTGCGGGAGGCCACCGGCCGGCCGGCCGCGGCGACCGGGCCCCTGGTGGCCTCCCGCTTCCTGGCGCCCGCCCCGGACGCCGGGCCCTGGCAGCGGGTGTTCCGTGCCCGGGCCCCGGAGCGGCCGGCCGTCCTGCTCTCCGCCGGCGCCTGGGGAGCCGGCACACACCTGGCGGACACCGCCGCCCTGCTCGCCCGGGCCGGTTTCCTGCCGGTGGCGCTGTGCGGCGAGAACCGGCGGCTGCGGGCCCGCCTCTCCCGCGTCCCCGGGACGCTCGCGCTGGGCTGGGAGCGGGACATGCCCGCGCTGATGAGCGCGGCGGACGCGCTGGTGGACAACGCCGCCGGGCAGACCGCGCTGGAGGCGCTGGCGATGGGCCTGCCCGTCGTCGGCCACCGCCCCATCCCGGGCCACGGCAAGGCCGGGGCGCACCAGATGGCCGCGCTCGGGCTGACCCGCTTCGCCCCCGACCCGTGGACGCTGATCGACGTCCTGGACGGCCTCACCCGTCCGCGCCGCGAGCGCCGCACCCCCTCCCCGGCCGCGGCCGCGCTCTTCGCCCCGGACACCGCGGCGCACCTGATGGAGGCCTGCGCACCGGACCCGGTCGCGGTCTGACCTGACGGACGCCCTGCCGCACGCCGTGTCCATCACGGGCGCCACGGCCTGGGGCATCGATACGTCGTCGAGATCCCCCTTCGGCGCGCTCGGCCTGGTCCCGGACCGGACGAGCACCCGCGCCCCCATCGGCGGCGTCCACCGGACGGGCCGCTCGCCGTTCGGCTTCCCGCGGCCGGGCCTTCTCTCCCATCGGCACAGGCGATTCCTCGCCGGAATGATTGGCATATGAAAAGAAAGTCGTGAATACGCCGGTGGACCGCTCCTGTTCACGCCGTGACGCTCACCCGAAAGGTAGATTTCCCGACTGAAGCCTTGTCGCTCAATCACCCTTATGGGTTACTTCGAGGGTCCGTATCGGCGGCATTCGACTTTGCAGACGGACGTGGGCAAGCCCCTGTTCGGTTGTCAACTCACACCTGGGCAGCGACCGTTCTCCCCCGACGAGCCCCGCGCTCGGACGGCGGCGAAACACCGCCGGCCGAATTCACCGGTGTAGGGGCCATCGGGTCGCCACCCGGCCGGTGGACACGAGAACCGACTCGCACCACCCCGGTACGCGTGCTGACCGAAAACCCTCATCACCGCTCGTCGGTGTAGCGCATTCCGAGCCAGGAGGAACCGCTCATGCCCATCAGCCCGAACCAGGGATCCACCGCCGGCGGCACCGTGGTCACCATCACCGGCGTCAACCTCGCGGGTGCCACCGCCGTGCGCTTCGGAACGCGGCTCGCGACCATCACCGCCAACACGCCGACGAGCATCACCGTCGTCTCGCCCTCCGGCAGCGGGGCGGTCAACGTCACCGTCACCACCGCGGGCGGAACGAGCAACCCGCTCCCCTTCTACTACATCGGGGCGCCGTTCAAGCAGAGCATCAGCCCGATCAGCGGACCGTCGGCAGGCGGGCAGTCGGTCACCATCAACGGCACCGGCCTGTACACCGCGAGCAGCGTCGCCTTCGGCTCCAACACCGCGGTGCCCGCCGTGGTGTCCGACGGGCAGATCACGGTTGTCACACCGTCCGGTACGGCCGGGTCGGTGAGCGTCAGCGTCACCACCGCCGGCGGCACCAACAACGGGTTCACGTACACCTACTTCGACGCTCCCACGCTGACGAGCGTCACCCCGGCACAGGGCCCGGCCTCCAGCGGCACCTCGGTGACCCTGATCGGCACGGCGCTCACCAGCACCAGCTCGGTCACCTTCGACGGCAACCCGGCGCACTTCACGGTGATCAACAGCAGCGTGGTCTCCGCGACCGCTCCTGCGGGGACCGTCGGCACCGTCGACGTCACCGTGACCACCGACGGGGGCAGCGCGACCGCGGTGGGCGCGTACACCTACCTCGCGGGCCCGGGCATCTGACCTCACCCGCGCCTCCCGGGCCCCGGCCCGGACGGCCCGCACGGGCCCGACGCCCGGCCCGACCGGGCGCCGCGCAAGGACACCGACAGGCCTCCGGGCCGGTCCGACACGTACGGAGATCCCGTGAAAGACACAGCACGGTCGGCGGCGGCCCGCCCTTCCGCCGTCGCCGCCGCCCCCGTCCTCACCTCGGCCGTCCCCAACACCGGCCCCGCGGCGGGCAACAACAACGTCGTCCTGGGCGGCAGCGGCTTCACCGGAGCCACCGCCGTCAAGTTCGGCGCCATCGCGGCGGTGGGCTACATCGTCAACTCGGCCTCGCAGATCACCGCTGTCGCCCCGGCGGGGACGGGATCCGTCGCGATCACCGTCACCACACCGGGCGGCACCAGCAACTCGTTGACGTACACCTACACGGCGCAGCCCGCTCTCGTCTCCGTCTCACCGAGTCAGGGACCGGCCACCGGCGGCACGACGGTCACCCTCACCGGTTCGGGCTTCTCCGGAGCCACCGCCGTCAAGTTCGGCACGACGGCGGCGACGTCGTACACGGTCAACTCGGCCACGCAGATCACCGCGGTCACCCCGGCGGGTACCGGAGCCGCCCCCGTCACCGTCACCACACCGGGCGGCACCAGCAACTCCGTGTTCTTCTTCTACCTGAACGCGCCCGTTCTCGTCTCCGTCTCGCCGGCTCAGGGGCCGAGCGCCGGCGGGACGGCGGTCACCCTCACCGGAACGAACCTCAGCGGGGCCACGGCGGTCGTCTTCGGCGCCACGCCCGCCACCGGCTACACCGTCGACTCCCCCACGCAGATCACCGCGGTCGCCCCGGCGGGAACGGGATCCGTCGCGATCACCGTCACCACACCGGGCGGCACCAGCAACTCCGTCGCCTACAGCTATGTGGGGTCCCCGGTCCTCACCGCCCTCACCCCCTCGCAGGGACCGACCGGTGCGGGATCCGGCGTCACCCTCACCGGCACGGGGCTTACCACCACGATCGCCGTGCACTTCGGCGCCGCATCCGCCGCGTTCACCGTGCTCTCCGACACCACCGTCGCCGCCGTCGCCCCGGCCGGCGCCGCGGGCACCGTCCCGGTCGACGTCACCACATCCGGCGGCACCAGCAACTCCCTCGTCTACACCCGTGTTGCGGCTCCGGAGATCTAGGCCGAGACCGCAGGTCCGGGGGCAAAGGGCGCCTGGTTCCACGTGCGGGACCCGGTACGGCAACGTAACGTGACGCTCCATGACCAGCTGTGACATTCCGCTCAGAGTCGAACAAGGAGCCTGTTCCGTGAAGCCTTGGGATATACGAAGGACGTGGACGGCCGCGGCCTTCGCCGCGATGACCGCGGTGGTGGGTGCCGCCTCGCCGGCGGCGGCGGCCGATCAGTCGACGACGACGCTCCAGATCTCACCCACGACAGCCGCCGCCGGGTCACCCGTGCAGCTGACCGCGCGGGTGTTCTGCCCCGGTGAGCCGGGCGGTGGCGTCGGCCTCGGAGTGACGTTCTTCGACGGCGGGAACATCCTCGATACGCGGCCGGTCGTGGCCAACGGGTTCGCCAGCTACGTGGCCAGGTTCGCGGCCACCGGGACGCACACGATCACGGCCGCGTACAACGGGAACGTCAACTGCTTCGCCTCGAACGCCAAGGCGACGGTCACGGTGACCCCCGCCGAGTACTGCTCCTACGGCACCGACTCGTGCCGGGACGGCCAGGGCCGCCGGCCGGGGTCGTCGGAATGCCGGACCCGCCGGTCGGCCCAGGGCGTCCACCGGGCGGTCCGGCCTTCCGGCTCGCCCGACGGGTGCCGGTCCTGGTGAACCCGGTGTGAGGGCGGCCGTCGCGTACGCCGTCCACCGCCCCTGTCCGGGGCGCCGGAAACCTGTGGTCTCATGGGCTGCGTGAGGCGCGCCGCAGAAGAGACCAACCGCCGGATGCTCCGGGCACGGGACGCGATGGACCGCGCGTACGCCCAGCCGCTGGACGTACCGGCGCTGGCGCGGATCGCCCATGTGTCGGAGGCGCACTTCACGCGCACCTTCCGGGCCACCTTCGGCGAGACGCCGCACCGCTACCTGCAGCGCCGCCGGGTCGAGCGGGCGATGTTCCTGCTGCGGGAGAGCGACCGCAGCGTGACGGACATCTGCTTCGAGGTCGGCTTCGGCAGCCCTGGGACCTTCAGCCGCACCTTCCGGGACATCGTGGGCACGTCGCCGCGGGCGTACCGCGGGCAGGCGACGGCGGTGGACGTGCCGACCTGCTTCGCCAAGGCCTGGATGCGGCCGAGGGCCTGACCGCCGGCGGAGGCGGGCGGACCTCGTGGGCCGGCCAAGCCCCGCCTACCCGGCCGACCCGGCCGACCCGGCCGACCGAGCAGTTTTGGATAAGTTTTCCGCCGGCCCGGCCAGTAGCGTGATGTCCATGTTCAACGCCATCACGCACTCACAGATCTACGTCCTCGACCAGGACGAGGCCCTCGACTTCTACGTCGGCAAGCTCGGCCTGGAGGTGAACGCCGACGTCGACCTGGGCTTCATGCGCTGGCTCACGGTGAGCGTCCCCGGCCACCCGGAGCGCCAGATCCTGCTGGAGAAGCCGGGCCCGCCGGCGCTGTCCGAGGAGACCGCGCGGCAGGTCCGCGAGCTGGTCACCAAGGGCGCCATGGGCGGCCACCTGATCTTCAGCACCGATGACTGCCGCAAGACGTACGAGACGCTCCGGGACCTCGGCGTGGAGTTCACCGAGGAGCCGACCGAGCGCCCGTACGGGATCGACTGCGGTCTGCGCGACCCCTTCGGCAACAGCATCCGCTTCACACAGCCGAAGGCCTGAGGCACGCCCCGCCGCGGGCGCCCCGGGATCCGTCCCAACCGACTGCCCCTCCCGGACGTCTGTATCGCACGTCCTTCCGCCCGGAGGTCCCCGTGCCATCCGGCGCGCGGCCTCCCGGGCGGGCGATCGGCGTCCCGAGGAGCAGCATGCCGTCACATCAGCCACCGCGTTCCGCGCACTTCCACCGGCCGCTCCTCGCGGCCGTCCTCGCCGCCGCGGCCGTGCTCGTCACGGCCCCGGCGGCGGACGCCTTCGGGGCCGTCCCGCCGGACACTGCCGCCGCGGCCACCCACGACCAGGCGGTCAGCCGGGCCGAGCGGCGGGCCGTCCTCGACCACTGGACGCCGGAGCGGATCGTGGCGCTGACCCGGCCGTCGTCCGGCAACCCGCCTCCGCCGTCACCGGGCCGCTCTACGAGCGCGCCGGGCGCGCCACCCGCTGAGCCGCCGGCCCCGGCCGCACGGTGCCTCCCGGCCACCGCCGGGGGCACCGTCCGCGCCGTTCGTCCAACAACGCTCAGGGCAACGCGTGTTGGGTCCGCAACCGGTGACCGACGAAGCCTCTCACCCGGGCCGGGCGGGCGTTAGTCTGTGCCATCTCATTGCACGGGCCATCGAGAACGGGGGGCGTGGTGTCGGCGTTCGTGTTCCTGCGTCTGCGCGCGCATCGTCTGCTGCTCGGCGCGGCGGTGCTCTCCGTGCTTCTCACCACCTGCGCGGTCGCGGCGCTCGCCGCGTTCAGCTCGGCCGTGGGGGACGCCGGTCTGCGCCGCGCGCTGCAGGAGCAGTCGGCCGCACGGACGCTGGTCGAGATCACCGCCGACGTGGACGGCAAGGACCCGGGCGCCGCGGACAGGGCCGTGCGCGCGACGTTGAGCGGCGCCTACGACGGCCTTCCGGTCTCCGTCGCCGGGGTCACCCGTTCCGGCCCGTACGGGCTGCCGGCGGCGCTCCGCCCGCCCGGTTCCCCGCGCACCGTGGACCCGGACCTGACGGTGCTGTCGACGCTGGACCGGGCGCGGGTGACCATGACCGAGGGCGCCCTGCCCGGTCCGCCTGCGGAGGGTGGCCCCGTCCCGGTGGCACTGCCGGAAGCGGCCTCCGCGGCGCTGAAGGTGCGCACCGGGCAGGTGATCTCCCTGACCGACCGCCTGCACCGCGGCGCGCTGCGGGTGCGCGTGACCGGGACGTACCGGCCGGTCGACCGGTACGCCCTGTACTGGCGGCTCGACCCGCTGGAGGGCCGCGGCGTGCGCACGCTCTCCTTCACCACGTACGGGCCGATGCTCGCCGACCCGGCGGCCTTCGGCTCCGGCGGCGTCCCCGCGGTGCAGATGGTGTGGCAGACCCGCGGGGACTTCACGGCGATGACCACCGCCCGCGCCGACGACGTCAGCGGGAGCGTCCGGCGGACCGTGCAGCGGCTGGACACCCTGCGGGCCGCGAACTCCGTCACGGCGGACAGCGAACTGCCCGGCCTGCTCACCGAGTTGCGCGGCACCTTGCTGGTCAGCCGGTCGACCCTGCTGATCAGCGTGCTGCAGCTGATGCTGCTGGCGGCGCTGTCGCTGCTGCTGGTGGCCGGGCTGCTCGTGGAGGAACGATCCGGCGAGACCGCGCAGTTGCGGGCCCGCGGCGGCTCGCGCGCCCAGATGGCCGGCCTCGCCGCGGCCGAGGCCCTGCTGCTGACCGTTCCGGCCGTGGTGCTGGCCCCGCTGCTGGCCGGGCCGCTGGTGCGGCTGCTGGCCGGTCACGGTGCGCTGTCCAGGGCGGGGGTACGGCTGGAGCCCTCGCCCGCGACCGCCTGGTGGGTGGCGGCGCTCACCGCGTTCGCCTGCGCGCTCGCCGTCGTCGGACCCGTACTGCGGCACTCGGGGACGTACGCGCAGCAGTCCACCGCACGGCGGCGTCGGCGGGCGCTGCCCGCCGCCGCGCAGGCGGGTGCGGACGCGGGTCTGGTGCTCGTGGCCGGCCTGGCGTTCTGGCAGTTGTCCCGTCGCGAGGCGGGCAGCGGGGCGCTGAGCACGGACACCTCGGGACGGCTGGGGCTGGACCCGGTCCTGGTCGGGGCGCCCGCGCTGTGCCTGCTGGCGGGTGCGGTGCTGGCGTTGCGGCTGCTGCCGCTGGCGGCCCGGCTCGGCGAGCGCCGCGCGGCGAGGGCCCGCGGGCTGCCGGCGTCCCTGGTCGGCTGGCAGCTGGCGCGCCGTCCGGGGCGCGGGGCGGGGCCCGCCCTGCTGCTCGTCTTCGCCGTGTCGATCAGCATGTTCGCGATCGGGGAGAACGGCACCTGGACGCGTTCGCAGGCCGACCAGGCGGACTTCGCGGTCGGCGCGGACCTTCGCGTGTCCGGCTCCGCCACACCCGCGTTCGGACAGGGCGGCAGCTACGACGACGTACCCGGCATCGCGGCCGTCACCCCGGCCGTCCGCGACACGGTGTCCCTGCCCCGCGACCGCGACGCCACCGTCGTCGCCGTGGACACCACCTCGGCCGCCCGCGTCCTGCGACTACGCGACGACCTGTCCGCCCAGCCCCTCGCCGACCTCATGCGGCCGCTGCGGGCGGACGGCGGCCCCGCCGCCCGCAGCGCCGGGTTCGCACTGCCCGACGGCACGGACCGGCTCCGCCTGGCGGTCCGCCTCCGGTCCCTGGGGGCCGGGGACCGTACCGTCGCGGGCACCGTCACCGACCTGCTGTTCGCGACGCTGACCGACCGCTACGGCGTCCCGTACACCCTCCCTCTGGGCGAGGTCCGGGCCGACGGCGAGCAGCACGTGCTGGAGGCCGACTTCGGATACGTGACCGGCCGCGCGCGGGGCGCGGCCCCGGCCGGGCCGCTGCGTCTGACGGGCCTGCGGGCCGAGTACCCGGTGCCCCGGCGCAACGAGCGGCACAGCCTGACCGTCACCGGCGTACACGCGGTGACCGGTGGCGGCCCGCGCGAGGTGCCCGCCCCCACCACGACGACGTGGTCCGCCCGCACGCAGATCGACAACCCCGACTTCCCCGAGGCTCCCGGCCTCGGCTACCGCCCCTCGCACGCCGGCACACCGCGCTCAACGGCCGGAGCCCCGCTGAGCGTCCGCTACGACACGGGCGAGGAGCCCTTCCAGAAGGACACACCGGGCGGCGCCGACGCGGCCTCCCTCACCCTGCGGGCGGGGCCTCCGCCGCCCGCGGTGCTGCCCGCGGTCGTCACCGACGCCTTCCTGGACGCGGTCGACGCGAGGCCCGGCAGCACCGTCCCGGTCGAACTGAGCGGCACACGGCTGTCCCTGCGCATCACGGGGTCGGTCCGCGCGCTGCCCACCACCGGGCGGGACGGCTCCACCGGAACCGGTGGCGGCGCCGTCCTGCTGGACCTGGCGAGCCTCGACCGCGCGCTCGCCTTCCAGGAACAGCGCCCGCTGGAACCCACCGAGTGGTGGCTCGCCGCGGGGCCGGCCGGCGCGCCCCGGGTGGCCTCGGCCCTGCGGGCCCGGGGCGACGCCGCCACGATCGTGGTCCGCGACGAGGCGCGGGCGGAGTTGCGGCGTGATCCGCTGGGCGCGGGTCCGCTGTCGGCCCTGCCGGCGGCGGTGGTGGCGGCCGCCGTGCTGGCCGCCGTCGGTTTCGCGGTCGCCGCGGCGGGTGCCGTACGGGAGCGCTCGGAGGAGTTCGCGGTGCTGCGGGCGCTGGGGGCGCCAAGGAGGTCGCTGGCCCGGGTCATCGCGGCGGAGCAGGGGCTGCTGGTGCTCACGGCCGTCGCGGTGGGGGCGTTGCTGGGCGGTCTGCTGACCCGCTCGATCGTGCCGTTGATCGTGCTGACGGCGCGGGCGGACAGCCCGGTGCCCGCGGTGCGAGTGGAGTTGCCGGCCGTGCCGCTGCTGGAGCTGCTGGCCGCGGTGGCGGTGCTGCCGCTGCTCGCGGTGGCGGTGGCGGCACTGCGCACGGCCGATCCGGTCCGCGCGTTGCGCCGGCAGGGAGGGGAGTGAGTTGACCGAGACGCGTTCGGCCCGGCAGTCCTCGTGGACCGCCGCCCGTCTGCGCGCCGCCCCGGGCGGGGCGCTGGCACTGGCGGCCCTGGTGCTGGTGACCGCGTTCCTGGCGGCCGCGCTGCCGCGCACCGTCGAGGGCTACGAGGACACCGCGCTGCGGGACACCCTGCGGCGGGCCTCCCTTTCCGACCGCAGCGTCACCGCCACCTTGGACGTGTCGTACTCCGGGGTGCGCGTCGGGGGCGGTTCACCGTTCCAAGCAAGCGCCCTCGCCAGGACCGAGGACGCGTTCCGCGGTGTGGTGCGGCCCCCGTTGGCCCTGGACACCGCGCAGACGGTGTACGGGGTACGCAACGCGGTGGCGGCGGCCGCGACCGATCCCGGCCTGCCGCGACCGACCAAGGAGCGCGACCCGCGGGCGACGCTCGTCTCGCAGCCGGGCCTCGCCGCCCGCTCCCGGCTCCTCGCGGGGCGCATGCCCGCGTCCACCTCCGGTGAACGCGAGGTGGAGGCGGCGCTCACCGCCCGGACCGCGAAGGTGATGGGGCTGCGCGCGGGTTCCTCGGTCCGCCTGATGGACACGACCGGGGCCGGACTGACCGTGCGGATCACCGGGATCGTCCAGCCCCGCTCGCCCGGCGAGGCCTTCTGGAACGCCGAGCAGGACCTGCTGGCCCCGACCCTGGTGAGCGTCCCCGGACCGCCCGGCGAGGACCCCGAGCACTACTGGCACTTCACCGCGCTGATCGGCCAGGACGCGGCGGGCGTGGTGCTCGACCTGCCCGAGGGCGCCCGCCTGTACTGGCACCACCCCGCCGACGTCGGCGCGCTCTCCGCCCGCGACGTGCCCGCGCTGCGCGACCGGCTGGCGTCGCTGTCGGGCGGGCCGGACTCCACCCGGCTGCGCCTGACGACGGGCAGCCCGGCCATCACCGTGGGCCAGGACGGACTCGCCGAACTGCTGGGGCCGTTCGTACGGGAGCGGGAGGCCGCCGCACCGCTGGTGCTGATAGCGACGGTGGGCGTGGGCACGGTGGCGGGCATCGTGCTGCTGATGGCGGGCGGCCTGTCGGCGACCCGCCGCCGGGCCGAACTGCGGCTGCTGCGCGCTCGCGGGAGCAGCCTGACGGGCCTGTGCGCCCGGCTGCTGACGGAGAGCGCGGTCGTGGTCGTCCCGTGCGCGGCGGCCGGGGTGCTGCTCGCGCTGCTGCTGGTACCGGCCGAACGGACGGCGGTGTCCGTTCTCGCGGGGGTGCTGGTGGCGGCGGTCGCCGTCCCGGCGCTGCCACTGCGGGCAGTGGTGCTCGCCCGCCGGACGGGACCGGAGCAGCGCGACGACCTCGTGCAGACCCGGCCCTCGCGCCGCCGTACGGTGGCCGAGCTGACGGTGGCGGTCGTCGTGACCGGCGCGGTCGTGGCATTGCGGCGCCGTGGCACCGCGGAGGGCGGCGCCGACCTGCTGACCGCGGCGGCACCGGTGCTGGTCGCAGTCATCGGGGCGCTCGTCCTGCTGCGGCTGTACCCGCTGCCGTTGCGGCTGCTGTCCCGCCCCGCGGCCCGGCTGCGGGGCACCGTCCTGTACCTGGGGCTGGCCCGTGCCGGCCGTACGCCCTCCGCCACGGCACTGCCGCTGGTGGCGGTGCTGGTGGCGCTGGCGGTGACATCGTTCGGCGGCTCCGTCCTCACCGGCGTCGAGAGCGGCCGCGACCGCGCCGCCACGCGCGCGGTCGGCGGCGACGCGCGGATCGAGTCGCTCGCCACGCTCCCGGAGGGGCTGGACGCGCGGGTCCGCCGGGTGCACGGCGTGCTCGGCACCTCGCCCGTGCGGATCGAGACGGGACTGTCGACGACGCCCGCCGGGACCTCCTACGACCTGGTGGTCGTGGATCCGGCGCGTTACGCCGCCCTGGTGGCGTCGACGGGGATCGGGGCCCCCTTCCCCGCCGCGAGCCTGGAGGGCGACGGCACCGGTCCGCTCCCCGCAGTCGTCTCCCCCGGGCTGGAAGGGGAGTTCGGCACGACGACCACGACCGTGCAGGCCTCCGCCGGGGCGACGCCGGTGCGCACGGTCGCCGTGCGCGACGTGACCCCGGCCGTCCTGGGCGGCGACTTCGTGATCATCTCCGCCGAGGGGCTGGCCCGCACGCATCCCGAGACCGCCCGCTCCCCCGTCCAGGCCGCCACCGCGCTCTATGTGACCGGGCCGCGGGTGGACGGACGGGCGCTGGACGCCGTCGCGCGCACCGCCGCATCGGACCTGACGGCCACTCTGCGCTCGCAGGAGCGCGCCTCGTTCACCTCCTCGGCCCTCCAGACCGGTGCGCGCCAGGTGTATCTGGCGGCCGTGGCGGCGGGCGCCGGCTACAGCGCACTGGCCCTGCTGCTGTCCCTGATGGTGCACACACCGCAGCGCAAGGCGCTCCTCTCCCGATTGCGGACGATGGGCATGACGAGCCGCCAACGGCAGTGGATCGCCGTCCTGGAGACGCTGCCGCAGGTCCTGCTCGGTGCGCTGGGCGGCATCCTGGTCAGCCTGGCCACGGTGCCGCTGCTGCGTCAGGGGGTGGATCTGACCGCGCTGGCCTTCTCCGCGGGCGAGCCGGTCACCGGGGTGTCCCAGGCGGTGCTTCGCACGGATCCGCTGTCGCTGCTTCTGCCGTCGGCCTCGCTGGTGGTGCTGGCCTGCGTGGTGCTGGCGGTGCAGGCCTGGCTGACAGGACGACGGGGAGAAGGAACCGAACTCCGGATGGGGGAACGATCATGAGTCAGNACACGTCCGGNACCACCGAGCGCGGCAACGTCACACTGGCCGACCTGGAACGACGCGTCACCGAAAGCCGGGAGCAGCCCGCCTACGGCCACGACGCCCTGATCGTCTGCGACCGCCTGGTGCGGATCTTCACCGCCCAGGGCGTGGAGGTCCAGGCCCTGCAGGGCCTGGACCTGCTGGTGCG
>NZ_KB892153.1:0-1177 GCF_000373665.1 Streptomyces sp. BoleA5 | reverse complement strand
CTCCCTGAGCTGGTGGTGGCCGCAGAGACCAGCGAGAAGCGACTGTTTACTAAAAACACAGGTCCGTGCGAAGCCGTAAGGCGATGTATACGGACTGACGCCTGCCCGGTGCTGGAACGTTAAGGGGACCGGTTAGCTCCATTTCGGTGGGGCGAAGCTGAGAACTTAAGCGCCAGTAAACGGCGGTGGTAACTATAACCATCCTAAGGTAGCGAAATTCCTTGTCGGGTAAGTTCCGACCTGCACGAATGGCGTAACGACTTCTCGACTGTCTCAACCATAGGCCCGGTGAAATTGCACTACGAGTAAAGATGCTCGTTTCGCGCAGCAGGACGGAAAGACCCCGGGACCTTTACTATAGCTTGATATTGGTGTTCGGTTCGGCTTGTGTAGGATAGGTGGGAGACTGTGAAGCGGTGGCGCCAGCCATTGTGGAGTCGTCGTTGAAATACCACTCTGGTCGTGCTGGATGTCTAACCTCGGTCCGTGATCCGGATCAGGGACAGTGTCTGGTGGGTAGTTTAACTGGGGCGGTTGCCTCCTAAAGAGTAACGGAGGCGCCCAAAGGTTCCCTCAGCCTGGTTGGCAATCAGGTGTTGAGTGTAAGTGCACAAGGGAGCTTGACTGTGAGACTGACGGGTCGAGCAGGTACGAAAGTAGGGACTAGTGATCCGGCGGTGGCTTGTGGAAGCGCCGTCGCTCAACGGATAAAAGGTACCCCGGGGATAACAGGCTGATCTTCCCCAAGAGTCCATATCGACGGGATGGTTTGGCACCTCGATGTCGGCTCGTCGCATCCTGGGGCTGGAGTCGGTCCCAAGGGTTGGGCTGTTCGCCCATTAAAGCGGTACGCGAGCTGGGTTTAGAACGTCGTGAGACAGTTCGGTCCCTATCCGCTGTGCGCGTAGGAGTCTTGAGAAGGGCTGTCCCTAGTACGAGAGGACCGGGACGGACGAACCTCTGGTGTGCCAGTTGTCCTGCCAAGGGCATGGCTGGTTGGCTACGTTCGGGAGGGATAACCGCTGAAAGCATCTAAGCGGGAAGCCTGCTTCGAGATGAGGACTCCCACCCCCTTTGAGGGGTTAAGGCTCCCAGTAGACGACTGGGTTGATAGGCCGGATGTGGAAGCCCAGTAATGGGTGGAGCTGACCGGTACTAATAAGCCGAGGGCTTGTCC
>NZ_KB892152.1:0-1186 GCF_000373665.1 Streptomyces sp. BoleA5 | reverse complement strand
AGTCGCATGCCCAAGACCCGAAGCGGAGTGATCTAGCCATGGGCAGGTTGAAGCGTGGGTAAGACCGCGTGGAGGACCGAACCCACCAGGGTTGAAAACCTGGGGGATGACCTGTGGTTAGGGGTGAAAGGCCAATCAAACTCCGTGATAGCTGGTTCTCCCCGAAATGCATTTAGGTGCAGCGTCGTGTGTTTCTTGCCGGAGGTAGAGCACTGGATAGGCGATGGGCCCTACCGGGTTACTGACCTTAGCCAAACTCCGAATGCCGGTAAGTGAGAGCGCGGCAGTGAGACTGCGGGGGATAAGCTCCGTGGTCGAGAGGGAAACAGCCCAGAGCATCGACTAAGGCCCCTAAGCGTACGCTAAGTGGGAAAGGATGTGGAGTCGCACAGACAACCAGGAGGTTGGCTTAGAAGCAGCCACCCTTGAAAGAGTGCGTAATAGCTCACTGGTCAAGTGATTCCGCGCCGACAATGTAGCGGGGCTCAAGCGTACCGCCGAAGTCGTGTCATTGCAGCATTACTCCCAACGGAGGCTGTGATGGGTAGGGGAGCGTCGTGTGCCGGGTGAAGCGGCCCTGGAAGGGAGTCGTGGACGGTTCACGAGTGAGAATGCAGGCATGAGTAGCGATACAAGAGTGGGAAACTCTTGCGCCGATTGACTAAGGGTTCCTGGGTCAAGCTGATCTGCCCAGGGTAAGTCGGGACCTAAGGCGAGGCCGACAGGCGTAGTCGATGGACAACCGGTTGATATTCCGGTACCCGCTTTGAAGCGCCAGCGCTGAACCCTCTGATGCTAAGCCCGTGAAGCCGCCCTTGATCTCTTCGGAGTGATGGGGAGTGGTGGAGCCGGTGACCCGAGGTGGTAGTAGGTGAGCGATGGGGTGACGCAGGAAGGTAGTCCAGCCCGGGCGGTGGTTGTCCCGGGGTAAGGGTGTAGGCCGAGTGGTAGGCAAATCCGCCACTCATGGAGGCTGAGACCTGATGCCGAGCCGATTGTGGTGAAGTGGATGATCCTATGCTGTCGAGAAAAGCCTCTAGCGAGTTTCATGGCGGCCCGTACCCTAAACCGACTCAGGTGGTCAGGTAGAGAATACCGAGGCGTTCGGGTGAACTATGGTTAAGGAACTCGGCAAAATGCCCCCGTAACTTCGGGAGAAGGGGGGCCATTGCTGGTGAGGGGATTT
>NZ_KB892151.1:0-1269 GCF_000373665.1 Streptomyces sp. BoleA5 | reverse complement strand
CGGTCAACGGTGCCGGTGGTCTCGGCGGCTTTGGTGGCGTACTTGGCCACGTAGGAGGCCACAGCCTGCTCGGTCAGCTCCCCGTCCGTACCGGCGTCGGCGGACCGGATAGGTTGCACGTCGAGCTGGGTGCCCCAGCGCAGGGTGCGAGCAGGCTGATTCTCAGCGGCAGGGACGGGAACGGTGACGCGGCGTGCGGCGGCGTGAATGGCGTCGGTGAGCAGGTCGAGGGTCGCCCACGGCGGGGGCGGTGAGTCGGGTCCGTCCGGGCCGTCGAAGCGGACGACGGCGTGGAAGTGGACGGCTCCGCGGCGTTGGTATTCGGCGACCTTGCCGAAGGAGACCCGGCACTGTTCACGGGCGGCTTTCTGGGTGAGGCCGGCGCGGGCGGCGATCTCGCGGCGCAGGTAGATGGTGAAGTACCGCCACAGGTCAGAGGCGTAGTTGTTCCACAGCACCGCGCCCGCATAGTCGTAGCCGTCAGGGTCCAGGGGCGCGCCTAACGCGGTGTCGTCCTCGCTGTGACGGAGCCCGCACCGGCAGCTCCCCGAAAGCGGGCGGTTGTGGACGGGACCGAACGAGGGGGCGGTGAGGGTGGCGAACACCTTCGGATGGACCCGCACGGTCTCCGGGGTGCCCTTGCCGGGGTCGCCGACGAGGCCGGCGCGGATGAGGTGGTACGTGTCGCCCGCGTAGGTCCAGGCGCAGGCCGGGCAGCGGGAGGCGCGGCGGTTGCCGCAGGCCACCCGGAGCCGTCCGCCGGGATCGGTGTCCGTCGAGTAGGTGTGGAGGACGGTGCCGGTGGCCCGGTCGAGGGTCTTGGTGTAGCCGGTCAGGTGGATGGGGTCGGAACAGCCGCCAGTGCGGCGGATCTGGTCTTGCCAGCGGTGAAAGTCCGGAGCCCCGGCCACCCGCAGTAGATCGCGCAGGGTGGCCGGGTCCAGGCCCGCGGCGGTGGCGGTGGCGGTGTCGGTCAAAGCAGTCACCTCCCCGTCCGGGCCAGGAGGCCGGCGGGGGTGGCGTGGCCGGTGCCCTTACATGCAGGGCAGGCGACGTGGAGCGTGGAGCGGGTGCCGTCCGGCAGACGGGTACCGGTGGTGATGGCGACGACGGGGAAGCCGTCGCAGTCACGGCACACCGGCCGGTTCAGGGCGTGCTGGGGCATGATGTGGCAGTCCTTTCGGGTCCGTTGGGTCTGAGAGGGAGCAGGGCGTCCGGGGCGGTCGATGCTTGGCGGCTGAGTGCCGCCCCGGGGGCCCGTTAGCGCTT
>NZ_KB892150.1:0-1661 GCF_000373665.1 Streptomyces sp. BoleA5 | reverse complement strand
CCCCGCCGTAGCGGCAGGCGGAGGCGTGCCCGAACTCGTGGAAGACGAGCGAGGCGACGGTCAGCGCGAACACCACCAGCATGAGCACCGGCTGCTCCAGCACCTGCAGCACCGGGGTCATCGCCCCGTGCAGGGCGAACAGCCAGATCTCCATGGCGACCGCCGTCGCGAGCACCAGGGCCACCACCAGGGGACGGTGCAGCCAGGCCAGGGAGCGGGCGATCCGGGCGACCTGCCGCTCGCGGAAGATGACGCGGTGACCCTTGAGGACGAGCAGGAGGTCCGCGGTGGGCCCGGTGACCTCGTCGTCCTCCTGGCCGAAGGGGACGGTGACACCCAGCGGCTGGAGCTTGTTCTCGATCAGGTAGTGCACGTTCTCGGCGCTGACCTCGCGGCCGAAGCGCCCGCTCACCCGGTGGGAGATGGCCTCCGTGTCGCGCCGCCCGTCGATGGCGCGGGCGACCAGGTACAGCAGCCGGCTCAGCTGCACGACCTGCCCGTCCCCCCGGCGGACGATGTACCGGGGTTCGGTGGTCCCCGATCCCTTGTACTCGCCGAGGAGTTGCAGGCCGGCGCCCAGTCGCGGGACGGGGAAGCCCGTGTCGAAGGGGGCGGGTTCGATCACGTCCGCGCCGTACACCGCCGTCCCCGTGGGACCGGGGCCCTGAGCAATGTGACTTTCCGTCACCGTCCTGCTCTTCCTCCCGAGACGGACCGCGCCACGACGGGCGCGGTCCGCACACGTACGGGTGTTGTTACTGGCGGATGTTGATGGCCTGGGTGGCCTCGGACTGGGCGACCGCGAACGGGGAGAACTGGTTCGCCGCGAGCGACTCGTTGTGGGCGTCGACGTGCGCGATGTTCTTGGTCACGTGCGTGGTCTTGACGAAGCTGAACTTGAGCTTGCCCAGGGCCTCACGGCCGGGCAGCAGCTCCGCGGACTCGGCGTCGAGCTGGTCCATGTTCATGGGAGGGATACCTTTCTCGGTATGCGGAAGGAGGTGGGCCGCGGACTACTGGCGGATGTTGATGGCCTGGGTGGCCTGCGACTGGGCGACCGCGTACGGCGACCACTCGTTGGCCGCGAGCGACTCGTTGTGGGCGTCCACGTGGGCGACGTGCTTGGTCACGTGCGTGGTCTTGACGAAGCTGAACTTGAGCTTGCCCAGGGCCTCACGGCCGGGCAGCAGCTCCGCGGACTCGGTGTCCAGCTCACGCATGTCGAGCATTCGGGGATCCTTCGGACGAGGGTGCGGACAGGGACCGGGTCCCAGAACCCGTCCATCCACACCGGACGATCTGTCTGACGGCGTTGGACAGTAGCCGGGCACTCCGGCCCCGGCAAGCGACTCGGGTTCATGACTGACCGTCAACAGGGCTGGCTCGCAAGGGAAACGACAGGTGAGGGCCCCGGCGGAGGCGTCCCGGCCGGCCGGCCCCGCTCACCCGATATCACTCGAACGGGTCAATCCGCCCCCTGCCCGATGTGGGGAAGTCCCGGCAGAGGGGGCGAAGCACGACGAACCGGTGGCTATCCTCTCGATCCCCGAGGTGCCTGGGCCCACCAGGCCTCCGGTGAGAGGGGTGCACGTGCTTGTCGTTCAAGGGGCGACCGCCACCGCCGTCGTCCGCCACCGGACCGGAGAGCCGGTGGTCCTGCT
>NZ_KB892149.1:0-3489 GCF_000373665.1 Streptomyces sp. BoleA5 | reverse complement strand
GGGCCATCGGCTGCGGCATCTTCCTGATCTGGCCGTCGATGTACACCGACGTCACCGACGTCTACCGGATCGGCCGGGGCGGGCGCATGCGCACGGACCTGGGCGGTGTCTACTTCAACGTCGTCTTCATACTGGCCCTGGCCGGCGGCTACTTCGTCACCGGGCAGTCCTTCTTCCTCGCCGCCATCTACCTGGCGCACTTCGAGATCATCGAGCAGCTGATGCCGGCCGTCCGGCTGGACGGCTACTACATCCTCGGCGACCTCGCCGGCGTCCCGGACCTCTTCGGCAAGATCAAGCCGATCCTGCGCAGCATGCTGCCGGGCCGCCCGGTGCCGCCCGAGGTCTCCGACCTCAAGCGCTCCGCCCGGATCATCGTCACCGTCTGGGTGCTGACGATGGTGCCCCTGCTGCTCGCCGAGCTCGGCTATGTGCTGTGGAACCTGCCGCGCCTGCTCGAGACGAGCCTGCGGTCCCTGGCCGAGCAGCTGACCGGGACCGGCTCCGCCTTCGCCGACGGCCAGTTCGCCGCCGGGGCGGTCGGGGTCATCGGGAGCCTCATGCTGCTCTTCCCGCTGGCCGGTGCGGCGTACCTGTCGGTGCGCCTCGGGGGCCGGCTCGTCCGCCACGTCGTCCGCGCCACGGAGGGGAATCTCCGGCTGAGGCTCCTCGTCGGCGGAGCCACGCTGGCCGGAGCTGCGGCGCTGTGCGCCGCGTGGGTGGGCGGGGTGACCCCCAAGCCGCTGCCGCCGCAGCCGCCGATCGCCCCCATCCTGCAACCGGGGGTGCCCGAGATCAGGCCCCCGCGCCCCGTCGCCCCCGCTCCGCTGCCGAGCCTCACCACACCCCCGGTGACCGTGGCCGCGGCCGAGCCGTCGGCGAGCGGGCCCTCGGCCTCACCCTCGGAGTCCGGTTCGGCCGACGCCTCCCCGTCGGCGAGCGGCAGTCCCTCCCCGGCCAGGTCGCCGAGCCCCCGGCCGACGCGCAGCGAACCGGAGCCGAGCAGCACCCGGACCACGGCCACGGCGGGGCCGAGCCCGTCCGCGAGTTCTCCGACCGCCTCGCCGTCGGACTCCGCGACGCCCTCGGAGCCCCCCGTCCCGAGCTTCACCGTGTCCTTCCCCGCGCCCCTGCCCACCTGACGCGGGCCGACGCTCTCCCTCCCACCGATATTCCTTCCATCCGTACAGGAGAAGTCCGTGACGCACCGAAAGCCCCGTACCAGCACGGTGGGCCGCCAGGCCGTCCGGCTGGGCATGCTGACCACCGCCGGCCTCGTCGCCCTCGCCACCGCGGCCCCGGCCGGCGCGGCACCGGGGTCGCGCATCCCCCGCAGCGTGGGCGCCGTCGTCGACGAGGCGCACACCCTCGCCAACCGGGCGCACCCGGTCCGGTACGACGAGGAGTTCTCGATCCACCAGTTCGGGCCGCTCGTCGCCGCCGCCGCGCACAACCGGGCGGTCGCCGCCTCCGTCGGCTGCTCGCCCTCCCGGCCGTGCCGTTCGATCGCCCTCTCCTTCCAGATCGTCACCACCTCCGGTGTCGACCTGCGGAGGATCAACGCCACGAACATCAGCCGGGCCGTCAACCAGCACTGCACCGGATGCCAGACCTTCGCGGGCGCCTACCAGTTCATCGTGGCGACCCCGCGGCCGCTCACCCTGAGCGCCCGCGACCGGAACCGGCTCGCCGACATCCGGCGCAGGGTGGCCGAGCTGCGGCGGTGCGGCGACCCGGTGCCGGAGATCGAGCGCCGCGCGGACGCCCTCGCCGCCGAGGTCAGGGCCGTCCTCGACCGGGCCGCGGCGGCGGTGCCGGCCGGAGCCGGCGCCAGCCCGCTGCGGGAGTTCCGGCCCACCGTGACCATGCACCGCCACGTCAGCTGACGCCCCCACCGCTTCCGGGCCGGGGGCGCGTCCCTCACCTCCCCAAACCCCCAGACGCGTCCCCGGCCCGGGACCACGACCGGCCTTCGGAGGCATGAAGTGCCCAGACGATACCCGCCCGAGCTGCGCCGCCAGGCCCTCGACCTGCTGGTCGCCGGCGAGCCCGTGAAGAAGGTCGCCCTGGACCTCGGCCTCGGGGACCAGACGATCTACCAGTGGCGGCGCACGCACCTGCCGCACCTGGGCAGGCCGCGGCGCTCGCCGGTGGGCGCCGCCGAGCTGAACGCGGCGCGCAGGCGCATCACCGAACTGGAGACCGAACTCGCCGTGCACCGAAGGGTGACAGAACTGCTGCGCGATGTGGTGTCCCCAAAAGGCGATTCGAGGCCGTGCAGGTGATGGCCGGGGAGGGTCTCCCGATCCGGACCGCGACGCGCGTCCTCGGCATCTCCGAATCGGGGTACTTCACCTGGCGCGGCCGGCCTCCCTCGGCCCGCTCCACCCGGCACCTGTGGCTGACCGACCTCATCGCCGCCATCCACTCCGCCTCGCGCGGCACCTTCGGGTACCGGCGCATCCACGAGGAGCTCACCCTGCGGCACGGCGTCACCGTCAGCCACGGCACCGTGGAGCTGCTCATGCGGCGTGCCGGGCTGCAGGGCCGCCCCGGCGTGCCCGACCGGCTCTGGGTGACGGACGCCGTCGAACTCGCCACCCGCCAGGGCCGACTGCTCTGCGTGATCGTGCTCGACGCCCACGCCCGCCGGCTGATGGGGTGGAGCACCGGCTCCGCACCGGCCGCCGCCGTGGCGGCGGACGCCCTGAGCAGGGCGGTGCTGCGGCAATCCGTCCACCCCGGACCCCGGCCCGAGGGGCGCTTCACCACGCTCGTCTTCACCGAACGCGCCCACGCCCGGGGGCTGGCACCCCCCACCGGTCTGGTCGCCGACCGGAACGACCACGCCGTGATCGGAGCCTTCTGGGCCCGGGCACGGACCGAACTCCTGGACCACCGCGAATGGCACAGCCGGCTCGACCTCACCACAGCCCTGTCCGACTACTTCGAGGGAATCCGAGCATGACCGTGCACCGACCGACGCCCCCGCTGCCGATCTCCTACCTGCTGCGCTCCCAGATCCGACCGGGTCAGACCCTGCCGCCCACCCAGGCGCACCAGGTCATGCTGCACTGCGCCCTCGACGCCGCCGGCGTCCCGGTCCGCCGCGACGACGCGGACGCGGTCGCCAGGATCGCCGAACTCGACTATGCCACCGTCAACGCGGTCATCGCGTGGTTGCGCGCCATCAGACCGGCGGCGTGCTGAATGTCCGGGACCACATCTCCGGGGCGCCTGCTGCCGCGCCTCGCGTACGGTCGCGCACTGCTCGGAGCGCCGGCGGCGCACCGCCTCGACCGGCCGCGGGCCGAGCCGATGACCTCGCCGTGCGGCCTGGACCGGAGCGGCTTCCCGCACCGCTGCCGCAGCGCGGGCGGCCTAGGAGCTGCGGAGGAGGGATTCGACGAGGGCGGTGACGTGTCGGCGGTCGGCTTCGGAGAGCTGCTGGACGCTGGCGATGAGGGTGGCGACCTCGGGGTCGGGGGT
>NZ_KB892148.1:0-5234 GCF_000373665.1 Streptomyces sp. BoleA5 | reverse complement strand
GCCCCGGAGGGCCTGTCCCAGGGCGGACTGCGCGGCCGGTACCTGGACCTCATCCACTCCCAGGTCGCGAGCCACGACCACGTCCACGTGCCGCACGTCGGCGTCGACGCGGTGGACGCGGTCGCCCCCCACGCACCCAGCAAGAGCAAGGTCAAGGCGGGGACATCGCGGGTGGCGGTCGACCCGGCCACGTTCACGCGGCAGACGGACGCCGGGCGCTTCAGCGAGGGCTTCAGCCAGGGCTTCAGCGACATCGTCGAGAATTACCGGTTGACGCCGGTGGCCCAGTACGACGGTGCGGCCAAGGGCGCGCTCCAGGGCGGTGAGGGGACGCGCTTCGTCGCCACGGTCATCGCGACTCCGGACACCGATCTGCTGAAGCTGGCGCAGACGTACGGGACGGCGTTCGGCAAGCAGTCCCTCGGCGAGCGGCTGGGCCTCGTGATCGGTGTGAACGGACAGGTGGGCAGGGACGCCGACATCGTCGACACCGTGCGGAAGTTCGCTCAGCAGTGGGAGAAGGAGGGCGACTTCTCGGTTTCCGTCAGCGGTTTCACCTGGGAGCAGCGGAACCCCCAGCTGCTGAAGGACGGCGGCCAGAAGATGGTGCCGTACGGCGCGCTCCGCGAGGCGGTCATCCGTGACGATCTCACCCGGGGCATGCTCGACAAGCTGAAGCTGAACGCCAAGGGAGAGGTGTACCTGCACGTCGGTGACGCCGACGTCCAGAGCATGGTCATCGGTGGGAAGCCGCTCTTCGAGCGTGCCGCCGCGAAGATCGAATCGCTGAGCGCCGACAACAAGCTTCCTCCGGAAGTGGTGAGCGGCGGTTACACCCTCCCCGGGGGTGCCGCGAAGAACGCCGCGGATCTCGACCTGGCCGTGCGCGACGCGATGGCGAAGACCGACACGCGGGCGGTCTACTTCCCCGAGCCCAACACGTTCGTCCGTGTCGACCCGGAACTCGGCCTGGAGAAGGACATCCGGTTCGGCGAGATCTCCGGAACGGCCATCAGCTACGAGGCCAGGGAAGGGGAGCGGCTCCTCGACAGCTCCCTCAAGAACCGCGGTTACCTCTGGCGGGGGCGGGAGAACCAGGGCTTCGTCTTCGATTCGAATCTCGCTCTGGTCACGGACGGGGAGCGGATCGCCAAGGAGGTGGGGGACGACCCGCGGTCGATCCTGAGCGGGCTGACCCAGAGCCACGCGAACCCGAAGACCTGGACCGAGCAGATCGAGCGCTACATCAAGCTGCACCACCCGGACGTGCTCGTGAAGGACGCGAACGTCGGGAAGAGTCTGGCGAGCATCGCCTTCCACGGCATCGGGACGGATGACATCTCGGCCCTGAAGTCGATGACGCGCAGGGAGCTCGGAAAGGCGCTTCCGGCAGAGGCGAGCGCGATCATGAAGCTGGCCGAAGATTTCCCGGCGCCCGCCAAGCAACTGCTCGACATGGCCGTCGACACCCGTAACGCCCTGGTCGACGGCCTCAACAAGCGGCTGCCGCAGTCCGTTTCCCCGTCCGCACCGAGCGCTAGCACGTCCACGGCCGCTCACGCGGGTGCCGGTACGGGCGGAGGCCGGCTGACCCCGGACGCCGTCCGGATCCTGGACAGCATCACGGGATCGAGCACGGTCGACGGCTCCCGCCGTACGCTCGGCGGTTTCGAGTTCGGAAGGGTCCGGGACGCGGAGAGCACGAACCTCATCTCGCGGCCCGTGCTGATGACGGTCACCGAGGGGGACAAGTCGGTCCAGGTGGCCGTCCACCTCAATGTGATGGTCACCCCGAGCGGGAGGCTCGACGGAACGACGGTCAGGCTCAACGCGTCGGACTTCCATCTGACCGCGCGGTCGAAGGCCGCTCAGGACCTCATCGACAGGTCCGGGCCGTCCGCTCTGACCGCGGACAACTCCATTCATGTGGGGCCGAGCAACGCCAAGACCGGCTGGGACAACAGGGGCGGTCACCTCAAGAACCTGGCGGACGAACTCGGCATCTCGAAGGACAGCCTGGTCAAGGCGCTGGACAGCCGTTTCCCGCCGGGCGAACTGCTCGACACCGTCGCCCTGTTCCAGCGGGACGTGGAGCGCGCCATCGTCCATGCCTCCGCCTCCGAGGTCATCACGGTGGAGTTCCGGGGGGACAAGTCGTTCCCGGTCCAGGGCAAGTCCCCGGGTGTGTCGGCGCGGGCGGTCGACGCGCCGACCGGTGTGGTGGACGACTTCTTCCTCGGTGCGGGTTCTGGTGCGGGTCGGGTGGATCTGACGCTGGACGCGGGCTGGGATACGGCGCGTGGTGCGGCGGTGCCGAACCCGGTGAAGCATTCGTGGGTGGATCCGGTGTCGACGCCGCGGGGCGGTGGCGCCCATGCTCCGCGGTACGAGGTACAGGCCGGCTACGACGTGCGCAGGTTCGAGGTCGGTGGGCGTTCGGTCACGGATCTGACGGTGCGGGTGCGGCTGGCCGGTGAGGGTCTGTCGCCGTCCCAGGTGGACGCGCTGTGGGACCGTGCGGTGTCGGGCGTGGAGCGGGTCTTCAACCGTCCTGGTGCGGTGCTGCGCGATGAGAGCGTTCTGCACGTCACGCTGGAGCGGGTCACGGGCAACGCCTCCGACGCCCACCTCACCGTGAATGTCGGTGGTTCGCGGGGCGCGATGAACCAGCACCAGTGGCGGATCGACGCCACCGAGCAGGATCTCGCGCACGAGCTGGGCCACCAATTGGGTCTGCGGGACGAGTACCGGGACACCACCGCCGGGCACCGCCCGGAGGTCGACGGCAGTCTCATGGGCAACTACCACAACGCGGCCCCTGAGGATCTGTCGCAGGGCGGGCCGCGCCCCCGCTACCTGGACCTCATCCACGCCCAGGTGGTCAGTCACGATCACGTCCCTGTGCCCCACGCCGACGTCGACGCGGTCCACGGGATCGCCCCCCAGGCGCCGAAGAAGGCCAAGCCGAATCCCGCGCGGCCCGCGGCCGTCCCGCCCACCTTCACGCGCCAGACCGACGCCGTGCGATTCACCGACGGCTACGGCGACATCGCAAGCCACTACCGGTTGACGCCGGTGGCCCAGTACGACGGTGCGGCCAAGGGCGCGCTCCAGGGCGGTGACGGGACGCGTTTCGTGGCCACCGTCATCGCGACCCCGGACACCGATCTGCTCACGCTGGCGAAGATGTACGGGACGGCGTTCACGGACGAGTCGGTCCTGGGTGAGCGGCTGGGTCTGGTCATCGGTGTGAACGGGCGCGCCGGCAAGGAAACCGAGATCGCCGACAGGGTGCGCGCGTTCGCCCAGCAGTGGGAGCAGGAAGGCAACTTCGAGGTCTCCGTCACCGGCTTCACGTGGCGCCAGCCCGATCCCAAGCTGGTGGAGGCCGGCGCCCAGAAGGAGATTCCCTACGGCGCGCTGCGTGAGGCGGTCGTCCGCGACGACCTCACCCGCGGCATGCTCGACAAGGTCAGACTGAACGCCGGGGGAGAGGTGTACCTGCACGTCGGTGACGCCGACGTCAAGAGCATGGTCGTCGGAGGCGAGCCGCTCTTCGAGCGCGCGGCGGCGAAGATCGAGTCGTTGAGCGCGCAGAACGACGGGTTCGCCCCCGAGATGGTGAGCGGTGGTTACACCCTCCCCGGGGGTGCCGCGAAGAAGGCCGCCGACCTCGACCTGGCCGTGCGCGACGCGATGGCGAAGACCGACGCGCGGACGGTCTACTTCCCCGAGCCCAACACGTTCGTCCGTGTCGACCCGGCCAACTCCCTCGGCCTGGAGAAGGACATCAGGTTCGGCGAGGTCTCCGGAAGGGCCATCAGCTACGAGGCCAGGGAAGGGGAGCGGCTCCTCGACAGCCTCGTCAAGAACCGCGGCCACCTGTGGCAGGGACGGGAGAAGGATGCCGTCGTGTTCGACTCGGGCCTGGCCCTGGTCACCGACGGCGACCGCATAGCCCTGGAAGTGGGCGACGACCCGCAGTCGCTTCTCACGGGTCTCACGCAGAGCCATGCGAGCCGGAAGACGTGGACCGAGCAGGTGGAGCACTACCTCAAGCTGCACCACCCTCACGTCCTGACGAAGGACCAGCACGTGGGGAAGAGCCTGGCGGCGATCGCCTTCCACGACATCCGGCTGGACGGCACGAAACTCCGGGTGATGAAGGGGAGTGAACTCACCACGTTCCTGAAGGGCGAGTTCACGGCGGTTCGCTCGGCCACCGGGGGCGTCAACGACACCTTCAAGCAGCTCGTCCAGATGTCCATCGACACCCGGAACGCCCTGGTCAACGGCATCAACAAGCACCTGCCGCAGTCCGTCTCGGCGGCCGCCCCGGCGGCCGCGGGCTCCACGCGGCTGACCGCGGACGGGGTGCTGGACGTCATCATCGGCGGGGGCGGCGGAAGGCCCGGGGACGCGCGTCGCACGCTCGGGGGCTTCGAGTTCGGCGTGGAGACCCGTAACAACGGTGGCCACAACCTCATTTCGCGGCCGATCGTGGTCACGGTCGAGGACGGCGGGACGCAGGCGGAGGTGGCCGTCCACCTGAACGTGGTCCTCACCTCCGGCCACGAGACGCGGGTGCCGGGCGGGTCGTCGGTCACGATCAAGGGCAGCGACTTCCACCTGACCGCCCGGTCGAAGGCCGCCCAGGACCTGATCGACGAGCACGGACCGTCCATCCTGACCGCGGACAACTCCATCCACGTGGGCCCGGGCAATGCCACGACGGGGTGGAACAACAACCGTGGTCACTTCAGGAACCTGGCGCAGGAGCTGGGTGTCTCGGAGGACCTCCTGCTCGAGGTGCTGAAGAGGCGTTTCCCGCCGGAGGATCTGCTGGACACGCTCGGGCGGCTCCAGCAGGACGTGCGCCACGCCGTGGTGCACGGCTCCGGTACGGAGACGGTGACGGTGCGTCTGGAGAGCGGCGACAAGTCGTTCCCGATCCAGGACAGCTCCAATGGTGTGTCGCCCAGGGGCGTTTCCGTGCCTGGCGGTGTGGTGGACGACGTCTTGCATGGTTCGGTTCCGGGTGCGGGGCGGGTGGATCTGACGTTGGATCCCGGTTGGGATGCGGCGCGTGGTGCGGCGGTGCCGGACACGGTGAAGCATTCGTGGGTGGATCCGGTGTCGACGCCGCGGGGTGGTGGTGCGCATGCGCCGCGGTATGAGGTGCGTGCGGGTTATGACGTGCGCCGGTTCGAGTTGGGGGACCGTTCGGTCACTGA
>NZ_KB892147.1:0-6548 GCF_000373665.1 Streptomyces sp. BoleA5 | reverse complement strand
AGCGCCACCAGGTCCACGCCCGGACGTACCAGCGGCACGGTGGCCAGGCTGACCAGGATGCCGCCCAGGGCGCCCAGCAGGACCTGCGGCAGCATCTCCAGCACCGCCAGCCACTGCCGCCCACGTCCTGTCATACCCATCGTCCGCAACCGGGCCAGCAGCGCCTTGCGCTGCGGCGCGTTGTGCAGCAACGACAGCAGCAACGCCAGCACGCTGTAGCCCGCGCCCGCCGCGACGGCGGCCAGGTACACGTGCCGTGCGCCCGACTGCAGCGGCGAGGTCGCGCCGTAGGACGTGCGCTGCTGGGTCCGCAGCGTGACCGACGCCTGGGGCGCGGTCTTGGCGACGACGGCGCGCAGGGCCGTCGCGTCGATGCCGGTGCCCGTCGCGTACAGCGTCGAGGGCCCGTGCGCCGGCTCCTTGGTTCCGGGCGCGACCTTCGCCAGGGCGGCCCGCGACACGATGACGAACTCGTGATTGGGCGCCGCCGGGGTGGCCTCCTGTGTGCCCACGATCTTCACCATGACGCGCCCGACCGATGATCTGACGGACTCCGGGTCGCCGGCGCCGTTTCCGAACGTCCGCGCGAGCGCCGGGGAGGCGATGGCGGGAAGGGGCTCCTTCGCCTCGGAGTCCAGCTTGCCGGTGGGGAAGGAGGAGCCGAGGCCGGTGGCGGCCACGAGGCGGGCGTACGGTTCGGGGTCGACGACCAGCAGGTCGAACTGGGTGCGGGAGTTCATCAGATGCTGCCCGGGCTCGACCCGCACGCCGGTGACCTCGCGGACCCCGGGGACCTTCCGGACCTGGGTGCCGAGTTCCTGCGGGAGGGCGCCGTAGGTCTGGACCCGGGCGTCCGCGCCGACCGCGGTCACCGCGGCGTGGTCGCGTCCCGCATCCACTCCGGCCAGGACGGCCCCGCCGAAGGAGGTGACGGTGAGCGCCACCAGCACGGCCAGCAGCGGCAGCGCCGTCGTGGAGGGGGCGCGTCCGGCGCGGGCCAGGCCGAGGTGGAGCACGGCCCCGTTGAGCCGGGCGAAGGGCCGGGCCAGCAGCCGTACGGGCCAGGGGTACAGGCGCAGCAGGATCAGTGCGGTGACCACCGCCAGCAGCACCGGAGCCGCGGCGGTGAGCACGTCAGCGCCGCCGTCCGCTGTGCCGCGCTGCCGCAGCGCCACCACGGCGCCGGCGACGACGACCACGACGGCCAGTTCGGCCACGGTGCGGCGCCGGGACGGCCGGGCCGCGACGATGTCCTCACGCTGTCCGGGGCGCGGCCGGCGGGCGGTGGCCGCCGCGCGCAGGGGCAGGCTCACCGTGGCCAGTACGGCGACGGCGGCGGCCGACCACACGGCGAGCCCGGCACGTTCCGTCGGCAGCAGGAGCAGCGCCAGGGCGAGCCCCGCCGCCGCGGACGGCACCGCCACCACCGCGCTCTCCGCCAGCAGCCGGCCGGTCAGCGAGTTCATGCTGATGCCGCGGGCCCGCAGCAGTGTGAACTCGGCCCTGCGCCGGTTCGCCGACAGGCCCGCCGCCATGAGCAGCACCACGACGGCCACGGTGCCCACGCCGACGGCGGCGACCAGGATCAGCGGCTGGGCGGCCGTGCGCTCGTCGGCGAAGGGACCGAGGCGTTCGGCCAGTCCCTGTTCCTCGATGTGCAGGCCGCGCTGCTTGGTCTGCAGCCGTGCCGCGGCAGGGCCCGCCGTCAGCGCGGAGAGCCGGTCGCGCAGTGCGGGGACGTCGTGTGCGGTGAGCGCGCCGATGTCCG
Organism: Streptomyces sp. BoleA5; assembly: GCF_000373665.1. NCBI lineage: Bacteria > Bacillati > Actinomycetota > Actinomycetes > Kitasatosporales > Streptomycetaceae > Streptomyces > Streptomyces sp. BoleA5. The sequence goes on along the minus strand of NZ_KB892147.1, from coordinate 4,780 downwards.
CGGGGTGGTGCCAGTAGACCCGTGCACCGTCCTGCAGGCCGAGCAGGACGTTCGTGTCGGCCTCGTCGATGAGGGCGGTGAAGTGCCAGTACGGGATGGGGGCGCCGCCCGGGTTCGGCAGCGAGACGACACTGGGTTTGCGCAGGTCGGGCTCGGCGTTCCACCAGGCGGCGCCGGCTGCCCGGGGTGCGACGATCCCGGTGACCCGGACGGTCAGGACGGATCCGAGGGCGTCCTGGAGGTGGAACGCCGAGCCCGTCCGCAGTTTCATGGCCTTGGCCGTGCGGTCGGTGATCACCGCTTCGGCGCTCCGGTCGTCGTTGCCGGAGCGCGGCAGGCGGCCTTCGACCAGGCGGGTGTTCGCCGCGAGGTCCGGCTGGGCGACCAGGGTGCCCTTCGGGGGGAGCGGAGCGTCACCGGGTATCCGGGGCAGCCCGGGGTCGGTGGCGTCCGTGTCCGCGGAACTCACGCCATAGACGGTCTGGTCCGGCTCCAATGCCAGCGGCGGCCGTACGAGCTTCTGGAACTCCTTCTCCGTCTTCCTCAACGAGTCGGAGGCCAGCAGGGCTTCGGGACCGAAGGGGACGGACAGCCGCGACACCTGGAGCGACATGGTGACGCTGCGCTCCGGCAGCGACGCGTGTGACAGGGTGTCGCGCAGTGCGTCGTTCTCGTAGCCGTCGACGGCTCGCGGCAGCGCGGCCGCCAGGAACGCCGTGACGAGCACCAGCGCGGCCACGGCGAGCGTGCCGCCAGGGGCGGCGCGCAGCCGGGCGCGGATCCAGGAGACGTCACCGCTGTGCGGGGCACGGGGCTCGGCCACGTCATTCACCTCCTTGGCGCCGCAGCGCCTGGGCCGGGTCGGCGGACCGCCACGCGGTGAGCATGACGCCGAGCAGGGGCAGCGCGGTGATGGTGATCATCAGCAGGGCGAGCGGGCCGGAGGGCAGGTGCACCCGCACCTCGGGGACCGGGGACTCCGCGTCCGCCGTCAGGATGATCAAGGGGACGACCAGTCGGGTCAGCAGCCCGCCGAGCAGGGCGCCCACGCCCACCGCCACCAGGATGACCAGGCCCTGTTCGGCGACGATCACCCGGGCCAGCCAGCGGCGCGGGGTGCCCAGCGCGCGCAGCATCGCGAACTCCTGGGAGCGGTCGCGCAGTGCGCCGGCCGCCGCCACGATGTAGCCGAGCGCGGCCAGCACCACGGCGGTCACCACGGCGGCGGGCAGTGCGGACAGCGGCCCGGCGCCGAGCGGATCGCTTTGCAGTTCGGTGCGCTGCTCGTCGCGGACCAGGAGCGAGGTGATGTCGCCGCGGGCTCGCAGCGCCGAGGCGACGCGGGCCGACGCACCGGGCTCGGCCGCCAGCCACCACTCGCCGGGCACCAGGGAACCCTGGCCCGCCGCGCTGAGGAACGAGTTGACCGAGCGCAGGTCCAGCAGCAGCGCCCCGCCGTCGGTGCCGTCGGTCTTGGGCACGGCGGTGGGCAGGGCGCGCACGGCCGTGGTGACGCGGACCGGCACGCTCACGCCGGCCAGCTGGACCCGCACCGAGTCGCCGGGCTTCGCGCCGACCGCCCGCAGGTAGGCGTCCGTGGCGATCGCCGGCAGTGTCGCCGGGGCGTCGGGCTGGGAGGTCAGGATCACGGACGCCTTGTCGTAGCCGCCCGGGACGTACTCCTGGCGGGGCATGTGGCCGGTGTCGAACTCGACGGTGAGCGGCGTCCGCGCGCTGGAGTCCGGGGCGTCCGTCCTGGCGGGCTCGTGGTCCTCGTACCCGGTGAAGTCGGGGTCGCCCATGACGGCGCGCGCCTTCCACGAGGAGCCGGCGGGCACCGTGACGTCGTGCGATGTGCCGTCGTCGGACACCGCGCGCAGGGCGGTGACGGAGAGCCGGTGGTACTCGGTCCGCTGGGGCAGTGAGTACTCGGCCTTGAGTCCGGTCAGGCGCAGCGGTCCGGCCGGACCGGCTCCGGGGGACCGGCCGGCCTCGGCGCCGAAGTCCGCCACCACGACGTGCCGTCCGCCGTCGGCGGGGACGTCGCCCAGGGAGAGCGTGTACGGGAGGCCGAAGCGGTCCGTGAACGTCCCCGACAGGCGGGTCGTGACGTCGCTCCCGATCGGTCGGCCGCCGAAGTCCGCGGTCTGCAGGCGGACGGTCAGGAGGACGCGTGCCGTGTCGCGGGGGAGGGTGAACCCGGCGTCCGGCGCGGCGGTGTCCTGCGGGCGCAGGGAGCGCAGCTCGTCCGGGAAGGGCCGGCCGGCGAGGTCGTCGCGCAGAGCGGTCACCCGGGGGGCGGTGGTGGTGTCGATCGCCAGCACGGTCGCCTCGAGGCCGCGGGGCAGCGGCACGATGCTGCGGCTCGCCGGGGTCGCCGTGGTGATCCCGGGGACGTGGTCGTAGACCCCGCCCTGTCCGAACGGCGGTGTCGAGGTGCCCGTCACGCGGAGGTCGGCGCCTACCGAGAAATCCGCCTGGTCGCTCTGGGACCGCTCCCACGTGGCGTTCTCGCCGATCGCGAACATGCTGATCGAGACCGCGAAGACCAGGAGGAGGGCGGGGCCGGCGCCACGGCCGGTCCGCCGCGCCAGCTGCCACCCGGCCAGCGCCGTGGGCAGGCCGGTCGACCGGGCTGCCCGCCGCTCGCCGAGCCGGGCCGCCAGCGGCAGCAGCCGCAGCGCGAGTACCGCGCCGGCCAGCAGGCACAACGCGGGCGCCACCACGAGCACGGGGTCCACTCCCAGTGCGCCGGTGGTGGTGGTCGTCAGCGGGCCCGACTCGTTGCCGCGCCGCGACAACTGCCAGTAGCCCAGGCCCGCCACGATCAGCAGCGCGACATCCGCCCCCGCCTGCACGGAACCCGGCAGCGCGCCCTTGCGGGCGCGTGCCTGCCGTTCGACCGCGTAGGTGCCCGTGCGGCGCAGCGCCGGCGAGGCCACGGCGACGCTGCACGCCAGCGCGGCCAGCACACCGGCCCACCAGGCCGTCGCGGTCGGTACGTCCAGCCGCACATCCGCCCGCGCCAGGGCCCCGTGCCCGGCGAGCAGGCGCACCAGGGGGCCGGCCAGGAGCGGTGCCGACAGGGCCGCGGGCAGCGCCAGCAGCAGTGCCTCGGTGGCGGCCAGGCCCGCGATGCGGGTCCGGGAACTGCCGCGGGCGCGCAGCTGGGCGTTCTCCTCGGAGCGTTCGCCGGCGAGCAGGCCCGCGACGAGGACCAGGGCCAGACCGGCGAGCAGTGCCAGCTGTACTGCGCTGATCAGCAGCGTCGAGCGGCTGACCAGCACGTTGCGGTCCAGGTCGGCCATGAGTGCGGGCAGCTCACTGCTCGCTGTCGTCTTCCCGGCCAGCTGCTTGTCGTCCAGCCGGTCCACCGTCCGGCGGACGTCCTGACCGACGCGGTCGAGGCGGGCGGTGGTCATGCCGGAGAAGCCCGATCCCGCCGTCCACTGGATCTCGGCGGCCGGGACGGCGCCCGTCGTGAACGTCCGCGGGTCCACGAGCATCGGGCCGTAGGTGGTGAACGACAGCGTCCGTACGCCGCGACCGCCGAGGGGGTCGAGCCTCCAGTACAGGGCGGCGGGGTCGGTGGGCCGGTACAGGCCGGTCAGCCGCACGCGCAGGGACGGCCCGCCCCGCCGGTCGGCGAGAGTGATCACGTCGCCGGGGTGGACGCCCAGGGCCTCCGCGGCCGTGTCGGGCAGCGCGACCGGCACCGGGCCCTTCGACTTCGGCGCGTCCGGGAAGGTCCCCTCGGCCATGGTCACCCGGGAGCGGTCGAACGTGGCGAGCAGGGTCAGGTCCGGATTGCCCGCCGACCCCGCGCCGGCCGGGCGCAGGGTCGGCGGCAGTCCGTACGCGCCCGAGCGGGTGCTGGACGAGATCCGTACCGGCAGTCCGTCGTAGGCCCCCGCGAGCGCCTCGCGTACGCGGGAGGCCACCTGTCCGGTGTCCTGCCCCGTCACGTCGGACGTCACGTCGATCTGGGTCCTGGCGGCCGACGGCCCCTGCAGCGTGCGCCGCAGCCCCGCGTCCCCGACCGCGTCGCTGAACGCGGCCAGCGCGGCCACGGCGCAGGTGGTCAGGACGACAGACAGCAGTGCGGCAGCGAGCAGCAGCCGGTGCGCGCGCAGGCGCAGCAAGACGAAGCCCGGCACCATGCCCCCCGTTCTTGATGCCCGTAACAGTGTGTTGCGAGTGGTCGAGTCGTCACCCCGAAGCGGTGACTGGTGCCACACCCTACGCCCACGTCACGACGTGATCGCACAGGTGTCCCCACGTTCAGCCGTCGATGGGGTGAAGGGAGGGGTGGAATCAGATGGTTGTTACAACCGGGAGCCCGTGCTCGTTAGCACCGTGTGAACAGTGGCATATCGCCACCGCATTTATGCTGGCCTGCATGAGCGAGGGACTGCTGGAACGGCGTGAGGGCCCGGCGGGCGACGGGGCGGCCTCCGAGGCGATGGTCGTGGTCGAGGACCTGGTGCGCACCTTCGGCACCGGGGACACCGCGGTGCACGCCCTGGGCGGGGTGTCCTTCTCCGTGGCCCGCGGGGAACTGGTCGCCCTCAAGGGCCGCTCCGGCTCCGGCAAGACGACCCTGCTGAACATCATCGGCGGCCTGGACCGCGCCGACGCCGGCACCGTCACCGTCGACGGCACCACACTCAACGACCTCGCCGAACGCGAACTGCTCGCCCTGCGCCGCGACCGCATGGGCTTCGTCTTCCAGTCCTTCGGCCTGCTGCCCATCCTCACCGCCGCCGAGAACGTCGGCGTC